>CAZCLL010000009.1:5028-19578 GCA_964499555.1 uncultured Fastidiosipila sp. | reverse complement strand
GAACCGGCTCTTCCAATGCGCGGATGACAATCTTCACACCGGTGCGCACGTCGCCTTCTGTCGTATCGAGAAGTGCGGTTACGGCCGGGATCACGTTGATGTAGGTGGTACCACCGCCGGGGACCATACCTTCTTCAACACCCGCTCTCGTTGCGGCCAAAGCGTCCTCGATCCGGTACTTACGCTCTTTCATCTCGACTTCGGTAGCGGCACCAACTTTGATGACCGCGACACCGCCGGCAAGCTTAGCCAGACGCTCTTGAAGCTTCTCACGATCGAAGTCAGACTCGGTATTGCCGATCTGCGAACGGATCTGGGCGACGCGGCTATCAATCTGAGCCTTCTCACCGGAACCATCAACGATGATGGTGTTTTCCTTCGCAACCTTAACCTGGCGAGCCTTACCCAGCTGATCCAGCGTGGTGTCCTTCAATTCGAGACCAAGCTCTTCCGTGATGACCTGTCCACCGGTCAGAATGGCGATATCCTGCAACATTTCTTTTCTGCGATCGCCGAAGCCCGGAGCCTTAACAGCCACACAGGTGAAGGTGCCGCGCAGCTTATTCAGGATGATGGTCGAAAGGGCTTCGCCTTCCATATCTTCTGCGATGATGAGGAGCTTCTTACCGGTCTTCACAACCTGCTCTAACAAAGGAAGGATATCTTGCACCGAGCTGATCTTCTTATCGGTGATCAGGATGTAAGGTTCATCAAGAACGGCTTCCATCTTCTCGGTATCGGTGGCCATGTACGCAGAGATATAGCCTCTGTCAAACTGCATGCCTTCAACGACTTCCAACTCGGTGGTCATCGTGTTGGACTCTTCCACGGTGATGACGCCGTCAGAAGAAACCTTCTCAATGGCCTCGGCAATCAGTTGGCCGACCACTTCATCATTTGCGGAAATCGAAGCCACACGAGCGATATCCTGGTTGCTTGCGACTGGCACCGAAATTTTCTGAATGCCTTCGACTGCAGCATCAACCGCCTGTTGAATGCCCTTACGGATGAAGATCGGGTTTGCGCCGGCTGCAATGTTCTTCAGACCTTCGCGGAAAATCGCTTGAGCCAGAACCGTAGCGGTTGTTGTACCGTCACCGGCCACATCATTGGTCTTGGTAGCGACTTCCTTGACGAGCTGAGCACCCATGTTCTCGGCTCTGTCTTCCAGTTCAATTTCTCTAGCGATGGTCACACCGTCATTGGTGACCGTGGGTGAGCCGTAGCTCTTATCCAGAATGACGTTTCTGCCCTTAGGGCCAAGGGTAATCTTGACGGTATCTGCGAGTTTATTGACGCCGGCCTCTAGGGACTTACGAGCGCTCTCGCCATAGACTAATTCTTTTGCCATGTATCCTATTCTCCTTACAAAAACACTTTATACTTATTTCTTACGCACGAATCGACGAATGAGTACTTAGTCCTCAACGACGGCCAAGACATCACTTTGTTTCAAAATCGTATATTCAACTTTGTCGATTGTGACTTGTGTGCCGGCATATTTGCTGATCAGAACTTTCTGACCAACGGCCAACTCCATGGTCACTTCCTTGCCTTCGACAAGTCCGCCGGGCCCTACAGCAACGACTTCAGCCACTTGCGGTTTCTCTTTCGCTGAATCGGGAATTACCAGGCCGCTCACGGTCTTCTCTTCGTTTTCTACCATTTTGATCACAACACGATCACCTAAAGGTTTAATGGTCATTTCGTACCTCCTGAATTTTAGAAATTAGCACTCTTTTGTCCCGAGTGCCAACACATGTAATGGTAGTTTATAAGTCAAATAAAGTCAACAATTTACTTATGCGTTTTTGAGAAACAAAATTCAAGGACTTTGTTAATAAATTATGTCCAAATTTTTGTCAGAAAAAAAGGGCTTAGTGGCTTCAAGCGAACGCCAGGTTTCACGCTGAAATGTGGGGCTTCTATGTGTCAAATGGGTTCTTAGGCAGGGTATCTTTTCCGCTTGCCACATGCCCAGAAGCCATGAATATACAGCAAGTGGTGTACATTACTTATATAACTTGATATGCTGGAAAAAACTCGGCTGGATCCAAGCTGGCGGATTTACAGAGATTTGCCCAACAGATAATATGTTGAATTCGGATCGAGACAAGTTTTGTCCAAGTAAGTGGTTATATAATCGCCGCGCCCCAATAAAACCAGCAAAAACGATCCTTGAATGCCACAAAAAAGCCCGTACTTCCGTAGGCAATCCCCAGAAATACGGGCTCTATTCGTGTTTTAACAGCAAAACTTGCAGGTACTAAACAATCGATTACGGACTCGTCGGTGCTGCTTCATCCGCACTGACCGCTGGCGTGGTTTCCGGGCTTCGGTCCGCCCAGCTCCCAATGATCTCTACCGAGACACTAGCCAAAGGTTCCGTCACTTCAGACTCTCTGCTGACATCCGCTTCCGTCGGCGCTGAGGTCAGGGGGGTTCCTCCACTTACAGAAGCTAAGGTCGGCCTTCCTTGAATCTCTTCTCGCAAATCAAGCTGATTCATAATTCCAAAAGCCAATAAGCCAATCACAGCGAGGAGCGCTAAGGTCACGGAAGTCTGAATGATGATTCGTCTTCTGGAGGCCTTCTTTGTAAAGTGATTGTGCGTAACCTTATCTGAACTTCGGTACGATTTTGCCTGGGAAGCACGATAGTACAATTGCTCAGATGAACGCATCGCCTGCCCTTCCTCGTAGCTCGCCCCTTCTTTTTGACTACGTTTTGGCACAGGGCTTTGTGCGCCATACGTGCGGTCAGGTCTGCGCCAGACCTGATCTTCATCGTAGCGCTCACCCGTAGGCAATGCGTCTTCTAGCGGGGCTTCTTCAAGGTCCTGCGGATAAAGTTCAGGATCTTGGATCTCTTCCCAGTCGGAGGGGTTGTTGCGTTTCATACATCCTTACTTTCCCTGATAGCCTTCAGGATTCTGACTTTGCCAGTTCCAGCTATCTTGACACATGGTCTTGACATCATACTTGGCTTCCCAAGCTAATAAGTCTTTGGCCAGTGTGGCATCCGCAAATACCGTAGCGACGTCCCCGGGTCTTCTGTCCGTAATTTCATAGGGAATCTGGACGCCGGAAGCCTCTTCAAAAGCCTTAACCAGCTCCAGAACACTATAGCCTTTGCCGGTTCCCAAATTAATCGCAATCGCCCCCGCATGATCCTGACTGTAAGCCAAGGCTTTTACATGCCCTTCCGCCAGATCCATCACATGGATGTAATCGCGGACGCCTGTACCATCAGGTGTAGGATAGTCTCCGCCAAAGACGCTGAGCTTCTCACGCTTCCCTACAGCAACTTGCGTGATGTAAGGCATGAGATTGTTCGGGATGCCCTTCGGGTTTTCTCCGATCCTGCCGGACTTGTGCGCCCCAATCGGATTGAAGTAGCGAAGAAGAACCACCGAGAACTCCGGCCAGGAAACCGCTACATCACGAAGAATCTGCTCATTCATCAGTTTCGTCCAGCCATAGGGGCTATTACAAGAGAGAGGCAAGTCCTCTTTCAAAGGCGAAACATTATCCAAACCATACACGGTAGCCGAAGAGCTGAAAATGAAACGATAGCAAGCGTTCTCCTGCATGACTTTCAGGAGCGAAAGCGTCGTATTCAAATTGACATCATAGTAGTCCAGTGGTTTCGCTACCGATTCACCGACAGCCTTAAGGCCCGCAAAGTGGATGACGGCTTCGATCTCATGTTCATCAAAAATCTGCTGAAGAACCGTTTCATTGCGCACATCCGCTTCGTAAAAAGGGATCTCTTCGCCAAGAATCTCCGAAGCTCTGGTCAATGCTTCTTTCTCACTGTTACTCAAATCATCAATGACCACAGCCTTGTAGCCTGCTTCGTATAAAGCAATCAAGGTATGTGTGCCGATATAGCCGGCACCTCCAGTAACTAGGATCATATGTACCCCCTTTGCTATCCTCTCTCGAAAACAGCCAATGTTCTTAGGCCATTCTACCGTTTTACGTACCCTTACGGCAATTGCCAACAGAAATTGGCCAAATTTCCGCAAACTTTCGTAGCCCAAAAATCAGGATGGATATTTCGAAAGAATAATTTGGCAGAGAGAACTACATACTTCTTCAGCAAGTGCCAGGTTCTCGGCTTCGACCATCACACGAACCAAAGGTTCGGTGCCGGATGCTCTGAGCACGATCCGCCCTTTGTTGCCAAGCTCTTGCGCCCAACGCGCTTCTTCTGCACGTAATTCCTCATCCGCTGCAGCCTGGGCTTTCAAGTGGTTCGGCACGGTCACGCCACGCAACACTTGTGGGAAGTCTTGAATGATCGTCTTAACGTCCACCAAGTCGAAATTCAGGTCTTCCAGGGCTTTAATGAGGGCTAGAGCTGACAGGAGCCCATCTCCGGTCGTTTGATGGAGGCGTAAGATAATGTGCCCGGACTGTTCGCCACCCAAAGTGAACTGATTCGCAAGCATTTCCTCCAGAACATAGCGATCCCCGACCTGCGTGGTCAGTAAGCGGATCTGATTGTCAGAAGCAAATTTGTGAAGGCCCAGATTACTCATCACCGTAGCCACAATCGTATCTTCATGAAGCTCTCCTGTTTTCTTCATGGCCAAGGAGAGAATCGCCATAATCTGATCACCATTTACGATGGTGCCATTCCGATCCACCGCAATCAGCCGATCGCCGTCCCCGTCAAAGGCCACCCCCAAGTCCGCACGGGTCGCCTTCACAGCCTGGATCAGTTTCTCCGGATGGGTGGAACCACAATCATCATTAATATTGACCCCATTACCATCGCAACCCAGACGAGCCGTAATTTCACAGCCAGCAGCCTGAAGGAGACGAGAGGCCAGTTTCTCCGTCGCCCCATTGGCACAGTCGATCGCAACGCGCAAGCCTGTGCGTGTAGGTCGGATCTCCCCTAAAAGATAATCTAAATAGGCTTCCGTGGCTCGGGGAAGTTCCTTGACCGTCCCCAAGTCAGCGCCTTGCAAGGGCTCTTGTTCATCCTTCGTCGCACCAGAAATATAGTCGCTGATCTCATCTTCCAAGCGATCAGCCAACTTATAGCCTTCGTGGTTAAAGAATTTTATACCATTGTATTCAAAGGTATTATGAGAAGCCGATACAACGACACCCAAGGCATAGTCGCCCAGGCGAGTCAGTGCAGCAATTCCGGGAGTGGGGAGCTCGCCGGCAAGATAGACATCAAGCCCTTCTGAGCAGAAGCCTGCGGCCAAAGCCTGGACCAACAAGTCTGCTGAGATGCGGCCGTCATGACCAATCAAGACAGAATTTCCCATACTGTGTTCATTGCGAAGCACTCTGGCTCCGTATTTCCCTAATTGATACGCCAAGAGAGCATCAAGCTCTACATTCGCCACTCCGCGGACACCGTCTGTACCAAAAAGTCTTGCCATAAATGTTTTACCTCTTACTTCTGCTTACGTTAGATTGGCTTACGCCTCAAGCTTGCACATCGTACCATTCGACTTAAGAAGATGAGCTTCCGGAACGGCTTTCCTGGTTGACGTCAAAGGATACACATGGCTTCCTTTGCCTAACAAGGTTCCCGGATTCAGAACCGTCTGGCAGCCGACTTCCACGCCGTCACCGGCGATCACACCCATTTTCCTCAAGTCAGTCTTGAGCACTTCATCGTCTTCAAAGTGAATAGAAATCGCCCCTTTGTCCTGTCTGAAATTTGAGCAGATCACGCCGGCACCCAGGTGCGCATCGTTGCCAAGAATCGAATCCCCTACATAACTAAAATGTGGAACCTGAACATGGTCCAGAAGAAGCGCATTCTTAAACTCACAACTATTCCCTAAGACACTATCGCTACCAACTAAGACACTCCCTCGGAGATAGGCTCCTGGGCGAAGTTCCGTCCTCTCCCCGATAATCGTTGGCCCGGCTATGCTGGCGGAAGGGTGGATGACCGCACTCTTTGCGATCCATACTGAATCGCCTCTCTGCTCATAAATCTCCGGGTCAAGCGCTGGGCCGACAGTCAAGATAAAATTCTTGATCTGTGGTAGGGCTTCCCAGGGATAGGTAAATCTCATCAACAGGCGTCCACCCAATGAACGGTTCAGGTCAAAGAGCCTTTCAGTACGCCAAGCCTCGTACGGCATATCGTTATACCTCCCGAATATTTTACTCGCCAATTTTATACGGAGTAGAAACTCGTTTCAAGAATTTTCCTAAATCTTCCACGACTTCTTTAGGCCCTGCGAGCCGAATTTTGTCATCAAAGCCCAGAAGCCAACCATAGAAGCGATTGCTGACTTGAATCACCTGATTCGTTTGATACCATCCCGCTTCCTCCGTCTCTTCGATAAAAATATCCTCGCCAAAACGGTCTAAGACCACTTGCAGCATGCTCTCATGAAAGTGTAAGCGACACGGTTTCTCCTCGCCACCATACATATCGAAGATGCTTGCAGAGTAACTCGCCGGGTCAAAACGCGCAGCAGCCTGCTTGCCTTCTTCTTCCCCTTCCGCATCCTCTAAAACGGTAATGTTTTCCATGCGGTCGATACGGAAGGTGCGATTTTTCGTCTCTCCGGGACACTTCGCTAAGAAATAGTAGTTCTCATCGTCCCAAATGACTTCAATCGGATAGGCCACATAGCGCTTATTGTCGTGGCGGAATTGTCTTTGGTAGCTAACGTGTTCTCCGCTTTTCTTCAAAATCCATTCTGTGTAATGAAAGGAAATCGATTTTTTCGAATGAAGCGCTAACTGGATCCCATCAATATTGTAGTAAATATGCTCGTTCGAACTCTTTTGACGGTGCATAACATGAAGTCTTCTTTTGAGCTCAGACCGTCTCGCCTTTGTGGTCAGGAGGGCCAATTTGTCAATCAGTTCCTTCGTTTTTTTCTTCGTCAGGAACCGGGAGGACAAGACAGCATCCGAAAGAATCTTCAGTTCGTGAAGCTCCAAGAGACGGGAGGCCAGAAAGTAACCTCCGTTCGCCCCTTTCGTGTTAATGATCTCTAGGCCAAAGTCGCCTAGACAACGAAGATCGTTATAGATACTTTTGCGCTCGGCTTTAATTCCCTTGCTATCCAAGTACTCAATCATTCGATGAATCGATACGGGTCTGCCCTCTTCCGACTCGTCCTCCAAGAGCTGTTTCACATAGAGAATTTTGAGTTTCTGATCCGCATTCTTAGCCATAACGGTAGACCTCACTACTTAAAAAATGCCGCCGGGTATCCGGCGGCCTAGTCATCTCGTTTTTACGTAAACCGGAAGCCTCAGTTATCTTGTTGATTTCTGGGTGCTCTGGGTCTTGCTTCTCCTTGATTTCTATCACCTCTGGGTCCTTGACGGTTATCGCGATGCCCACGATCACCACGATCACCACGGTCGCCACGGTTCTGGTCGCGGCCACCATGCCCTCTGTCGTTGCCTCTGCCGCCGCGGTCACCGAAGTTTCGGTTATCACGACCACCCGCCGGGCGCTCCTGACGTTGAGGTTCCACATAGCCTTCCGGCTTCTCCATCGTATCGCGGATGGAGAGATTGATGCGGCCCTGGTCATCTAATTCTAAGACTTTGACCATGACGATATCGCCGACAGCAACGGCATCTTCAACTTGTTCAACACGCCCCCAAGCAAGTTTCGAAATATGAACCAGCCCCTCTTTACCCGGCAGATACTCGACGAAAGCGCCGAAGTTCATCAGTCTGGTTACGCGGCCTTCATAGACCTGGCCCGGAACTGGATCGGTCACAATGCCTTCAACAATGGCGATGGCACGTCTAGCTTGCTCAATATCGGTAGCGGAGACATAGACTCTTCCGTCATCTTCAATGTCGATTTGAGCCCCGGTATCATCAATAATCTGATTAATCACCTTACCGCTCTTGCCGATGACTTCGCCAATGCGGTCAACCGGAATGACCGTCTGTAGGATCTTCGGTGCAAATTCATTCAGCTCCGGTCTCGGTTCCGCAATCGTCGGGATCATCACTTCATTGATGATCTGCAAACGACCCTTGCGTGTCATTGCAAAGGCATCACGGATAATATCGAGTGAGAGGCCTCTCACCTTAATATCCACTTGAATTCCGGTAATGCTTTCGGTTGTTCAGGCAACCTTGAAGTCCATGTCGCCATAGAAATCTTCAATCCCTTGAATATCCATAAAGACCAAGTAGTCCGACGAATCATCTGGGTTTACGAGAAGACCACTGGAAATACCAGCTACAGGCCTGGTGATCGGGACACCGGCATCCATCAGCGCAAGGCACGAGGCACAGACAGATCCTTGTGAGGTCGAACCATTGGACATCAGGACTTCCGAGACCGAACGAATCGCATACGGGAAGTCTTCTTCAGCAGGCAGAACGGCTAAGAGAGAACGTTCTGCCAGGGCACCGTGACCAATTTCGCGGCGGCCAGGAGAACGATTGGACTTCGCTTCGCCGACGGAATAGCCAGGGAAATTATAGTGGTGGATGTAGCGCTTATATTCCACATCATCCAAGCCATCCAATTTCTGAACCATGGACATCGGTGCCAAGGTCACCACATTCAGCACCTGGGTTTGGCCTCTCTGGAAGAGTGCCGAACCGTGCATACGAGACACAACGCTAACCTCAGCGGAGAGCGGACGAATTTCGTCGACCTGGCGACCATCAACACGCTTATGCTCTTCGAAAAGGGCTTTTCTCACGATCTTCTTCTGCATCAGATCAAACGCATCGGACAGATAGCCTAGGTAATCCGGGTATTCTTCTTCGATATAGGCGGTCAGTTCCGCTCTTGTTGTGTTGAGATTGTTGTCGCGTGTATCCTTGTCGGCTTCGAAAATGCCTGCCTTGATCTTGTCTGCAGCAAACGCTTGCATAACCGCCATGACTTCTTCCGGAACATCCGAAGACACATAGTCGAATTTCTCTTTACCAACAGCCGCACGGATCTCTTCAATAAAAGCACAAAGCCCCTTGATGATCTCATGGCCTTGGCTCAAGTAATCCAGCATATCCTCATCAGGGATCTCATTGGCACCAGCCTCGATCATGCAGATCAGATCAGACGTACCGGACATGGTCAGTTCCATATCACTGATCGCTGCCTGCTCTTGCGAAGGGTTAACGACAAGCTCACCATCAACAAGTCCCAGATTCAAACTGGCAATCGGGCCGTTCCAGGGGATATCAGAAATATGCGTAGCAATGGAAGAACCAATCATGGCGCAGAACTCCGGCGGGCATTCCGGATCCACGGATAAAATCAGATTGTTCAGGTTGACATCATTGCGAAGGTCCTTCGGGAACAAAGGTCTCATCGGACGGTCAATCGCACGCGAAGTCAAAATCGCATGTTCGGTAGGTCTGCCCTCTCTCTTCAAGAAACCGCCGGGGAATTTACCCACCGCATACATTTTCTCTTCATAATCCACACTCAAGGGGAAGAAATCGATACCCGGTCTCGGTGTGTTGGACGCTGTAGCCGTGCTGAGAACCGTTGTTCCGCCATAGCGGATCAAGGCCGCACCATTGGCTAATTGCGCCATTTGGCCGATCTCGACAGATAATGTCCTGCCGGCCAGTTCATAAGTGAACACTTGCTTCATAAAAACCTCTCTCTCAGGTTCCCGGGCGGTAGGCTGTAGAACCAGACTGCCTTTTCCTCTCTTCTGTAGGAGCAAAAGACAATTTCGTTCTACCTACTACTCCCCGGGCATATTTTGATTTATATAAAAACTGGCAGGGGTGAGCCCTGCCAATTCTCATAACTAGATTACTTACGCAGACCTAAACGCTCAATCAGGGTTCTGTATCGGTTGATGTCGATCTTTGCGAGATAGTCCAGAAGACCTCTTCTGTCACCAACCATTTGTAGCAAACCGCGGCGGGAGTGGTGGTCATGCTTATGCTCTTTCAGATGTTCAGTCAAGTGAACAATTCTTGCTGTGAGCA
This sequence comes from uncultured Fastidiosipila sp., assembly GCA_964499555.1. Classification (GTDB taxonomy): domain Bacteria; phylum Bacillota; class Clostridia; order Saccharofermentanales; family Fastidiosipilaceae; genus JAAYZH01. Next base: position 9,649 of record CAZCLL010000009.1, on the reverse strand, counting down.
GGGCAACCTGCACTTCCGGTGAACCGGTATCGCCTTCATGGGTGGCGTACTCTTGAATAATTCTCTGCTTCGTTTCTTTGTCCATCGTGTTCCTCCTAATGATTCACCTCTGTCGTAGTATAGGGCGGAACAGCCCCCAAACCAAGATCAGGGTATAACAGCGAAATTATAGCGAACCCATACCTATTTGTAAAGGAATTCGCCCAATTCACTCTTGATGATCACTTCATTGCCCGAGGGGCTTTCTTCCGTATACCCAACCTGTTTGGCAGCAATACCAAAAGATTCAGCCACCCGAATCACTCGTTTGGCAAGCTCAGGTACACAATAAATTTCCAGGCGATGGCCCATATTGAAGTCCTGGTACATCTCTCTTGCCTCAATATCCCCTTGCTCATAGATCGCCCGAAACAGCGGCGGGATCGGGAACAATGAATCTTTGACATAACGGATGTTTTGGCCAAAGCCGCGGCACTTCTGCTGTCCTCCACCGGTACAGTGAATCAAGCCTAAGATCCCCTCGCGATCGTTTCCCAGAAGTTCGCGAAGCACCGGCAGATAGGTTCTGGTGGGCGAGAGAATCGCCTTGCCAACTGTGAACGATGAACCCGGAAGAAGATCCTGAACGTGATACTTCCCGGTATAAGCCAGATCCGCCGACATCGAACTTGCATAGGTTTCCGGATACTTGGCACGATAATCCTCATGCAGCAGAAGATGTCTTGCGGCAGTCAGGCCATTGGAGCCCATACCGGCATTCTCTTCGGTTTCATAGGTGGCCTTTCCTGTGGAAGAAAGACCGATAATCGCCAACCCCGGACGGAGATTCCCGGCATCAATCACTTCTGCACGCGGGAGCCTTACGGAAACAGTCGAATCACAAATTAAGGTATTCACAAGATCCCCGACATCAGCGGTTTCCCCACCGGTCAAAGTTACCTTAATGCCATGTTCACCCAGCGTAGCCGCCGTTTCACGGTAGCCGGTGATCACTTCTTTGATCACAGCTCCGCTCACGCGGTGCGCATTGCGGCCGATCGTATTGGAAACGTAAAAATTGTCGACAGCACCGACACAAGCCAAGTCATCCGTGTTCATCACCAGGGAATCTTGCGCAATCCCACGGAAAACAGAAAGATCACCGGTTTCTTTGTAGTAAAGATACGCCAACGAAGACTTCGTTCCGGCGCCGTCTGCATGCATCAGCATGCACCACTTCTCATCCCCTGTCATATCGGGCAGGATCTGGCAGAAAGCCCCCGGAAACAAGCCCTTCTCTTGTCCTTCGATTGCTTCGTGGACTTCATCTTTCGTCGCCGAGACTCCGCGCATCTGATACTGGCTGTCCATGGACTTCCCCCTTCAACTGGCTCTATATATTTGGATCAATTAGCTATAAATATTGATCTGTAAAACACATAATAAAAAAGAAATCTGAGACAACCTGTAAGCCGGGTTCTGTCTTGAACAATCATTTATCTAGGTCCTGCCTCTCAACAGGACTCCAGCCACCTCCTCGGGACGCCTGAACCTCAGCATCATGTCCCTCCACGGTGTTGCTCCGGACGGGGTTTACATGGCCGGCATGTTACCATGCCGCCGGTAGGCTCTTACCCTGCCTTTCCACCCTTACCTGCCGTACTGCAGGCGGTATCTCTCTGTTGCACTTTCCTTAAAGTCACCTTCACCGGGAACTACCCGGCGCCCTTGGTTCTAAGGAGCCCGGACTTTCCTCACGCACAGCCTTTCGACTTATGCCCGCGACTGTCCAGTTGTCTCAGAAATCTTGCCCATTATACCTTGTAAACACCGTGTGCGCCAAACGATTTAGGGTAGACGGTACTTCAGTCCCTCATACGTCCGGACGTGCAGTTCACCCGCAAAATGCGTCTCGAGGGCTTTGGCCAAGAAAGGCAAAACTAGCCGCTCACTCACATCATGCCCTAGCATAAAGGCAGAAATTCCGCGCTCACGACAGGCGATTTGCTCGTGGTACTTCATCTCCCCGGTGATCACTGCGTCAATTTTCCGCTCGACCAAGAGCGGCAGCCACGCTCCATCCCAAGAACCTCCACTCAAGACGATGCGGCCAAGCGGCGCATCCTCCTCGAAATTCACTTGACAAGGACTCGCAAGTTTCGTCCAGCAAAGATCCTGGAGCGTGTACCTCGTGTATGACCCACTCAGCACTTTCCCGAAGCCGGGCTTCATGCCCTGATACGCCTCATGACCGGCAAACAAAGGCACTTCTACAACACACGCAGACTCACCAACCAGCGGTACCAAGGGTTCCGGCGAAACCTCCCCCGCCAAACCCAGCTGGTGGAAAAGGCTGTCATTCACGCCCCAAGGCGCCGCATCCAAATTCGTGTGCATTGCATAGACCGCTAGATCCGCGCGTACCAGATCCCGAATGAGTTTTTCCTCTGGAACCTCGGCTCTCACGCCCTCCAGCGGATGGAAGAACGGCGGGTGGTGCGTCACAAGAAGGTCCGCCCCCATTTCAAATGCCTGTTCCACAGCCCGGCTAGCCAAGTCGAGCGCCAGGAGCACATTCGCCACATCCTGTTCCGGGTCCCCAATGGCCAGCCCGCTCTTATCCCAGCTCTCTTGCCAGGCCAGCGGCGCCAGAAGATCCAGATACTTCATAATCTCTACGAGTTTCATCGGCTTAGCCCCTCCCCGCAAATCCTTCGATTTCAGCCAGCAATTGCTCGCGTTTCCGCTTCGCTTCCCCGCTCATCCCAGCGATTTCGGCAGCGGCGATTTTCCCTTGGCGTTTCACATATCGTTCGGCCAAAGCCGCCGGAGCCACCCCACCCACAAGGGCAGGGCCTAGCCAATCTTCCACTTCGCCGCCCGTACTTTCTACCCTAAGCAGCGCTTCCAGTGCTTGCCGCCCCAAAACCTGGCGGTCAACACTATATACCCAGCCTCGATCTTCGCAGAGCACTTGTTTATCTGCTTCGACGCCAGCCAAACGAAAGGATTCTCTGACGAGCGCTGCATCGCGCATAGCCTGCCAAACTAAGCGTAACGGATAATCATCTTTGACGTTTCCTTGCTCTGCGACACGTCGCAAGATCGCCAAGATCTCCAGCCCGCCTACGCCTGCAATCACAATCGTGTCAGCTGTTTCAGGTTTCCACGCCGTCAACCCATCGGACAAGCTGAGTGTCGCTCTACCAGAACGCACGTAAGACCCAAGGTTCAAGGCGGCTTTGGCCAAAGGTCCTTCCCTCCTGTCGATCAAGAGAGCCTTCGCCTGCGGGTGGTCAAGAAGGAAGGCCGCGGATAGGTGGCCATGGTCGCAACCGACATCAATTAGCCTCGCCGTATCTGGCCAAATGAGACCGTAGCAGGCGTCAAGCCTTTTGGACAGCATTAATCCAAGTAATCCTTCAGCCTTTTGCTGCGACTGGGGTGGCGGAGTTTACGGAGGGCTTTCGCCTCGATTTGGCGGATGCGCTCGCGCGTGACACCGAACTCCTTGCCGACTTCTTCTAAGGTTCTGGGTCTGCCGTCATCTAGACCGAAACGGAGACGCAGCACCTTTTCCTCCCGCTGGGTCAGGCTCGCTAAGATATCATTCAACTGCTCTTTCAGCAGTGTGAATGCCGCTTGTTGTTCCGGTGAAGGAATATCTTCGTCCGGGATGAAGTCCCCTAAATGACTGTCTTCCTCTTCACCGATCGGCTTCTCCAGCGAAACTGGTACCTGCGAGATCTTCATGATCTCACGAACTTTATCGACGGACATATCCATTTCGGCCGCCAACTCTTCGACTTCCGGCTCACGTCCCAATTCCTGTATCAACTGACGTTGCACACGAATGAGCTTGTTGATCGTCTCAACCATGTGTACCGGAATACGGATGGTTCTTGCCTGGTCAGCAATCGCACGAGTGATCGCCTGACGAATCCACCAGGTGGCATAAGTGGAGAATTTAAAGCCCTTCTTATAATCGAATTTCTCCACGGCCTTGAGCAAACCCAAATTCCCTTCTTGGATCAGATCCAGGAACGAAAGCCCACGTCCGGTATAGCGCTTGGCAATCGAGACAACGAGCCGCAAATTGGCTTCTGCTAGGTGATCTCTAGCATCCTGGTCGCCATCTTCCATCCGGCGAGCCAGCTCTTTTTCTTCCTGCGCAGTCAAGAGGTCAACCTTACCGATTTCCTTCAAGTACATGCGAACCGGGTCATCCACCGTGATCTGATCCACTTTGATCTTGCTGTCATCTTCGGTGTCCACTTCATCCGAAACGCCGGAATCTGCATTAATCTTGATCCCTTGCGATTCCAGCTGGTCTAAAATCCCATCCAACTGTTCAAGGTCGACATCGTACTTCTCGAGAAGGTCCATAACTTCCCGGTAGGAGAGCTGATTGTTATTGACAGCAGCCTCTTTAAGTAAACGTGATAGTATTCCTGTAGCCATAATTCTCCTTTTCTTAATCCCAAGGATTCAGGTCTTGCCTTTGTTCTTCTTTTGTATGTCTTCTCTATTCATTCACGGTTTATTATCCATCTCCTCTATCTACTCCTCTACTTAAAAATCCTCCGTTTAAAAATCCTCCGTTTAAAAATCCTCCGTTTAAAAATCCTCCGTTTAAAAATCC
>CAZCLL010000009.1:0-4928 GCA_964499555.1 uncultured Fastidiosipila sp. | reverse complement strand
TCCGTCTCCCCGGAAAATTGATAGGCCTTATCCATATCCTTCAATTCATGTTGCAGTTTCGTAAGCGCTGCTCGAACACGCACAAACTTCTCGCGCCACTCCGCCTGATTTTCCGTCTCCCCCGAATCCAGCCGTCTCGTTATCGCATCAGACATCGCACTGTAGTAATTAATCCGGATCAGGAGAATCTGCCTTCGCATAATCAAGGCCAGCTGGTCTTGGGTCTCCGGCATGTCATCTTGCATGATCAGATTGCCGAACTGCGAGGCTAGACTATCCCGGATCTCATCCTCTTGCTTGTTGACCAGTCCCATTAGCTTCTGTTCCGAACTCTCGCCTTCTCTGGCCAAAGCCAGCACATCCTCCACAAAGGGCCTCACCGCACGTTGATGAAACCATTTCGCTTCCACAGTCATCTGGAGTTCACGGAAAACATCGGGTCTTCTCGTAATCCGCAAGAGAAACGCAGCCTCAAGCTTACTTAAATAAAATGCTGGTTTCTTCGCTGAGGGCGATTCCGTTCCCTTGTTCCCAGTGTCCGCCTGTGATGCCCCTGACTGAGACGAAGTACGGTCGGCGACATCCGCTGATACGTTCGAACTTGAATCCGGACGATAGATCCGTCTACTCTTCTTCCCGCCGGCCATCTCTTGTTGGCGGATCGTCAGCAACATATGAATGCTATCGGTAGGAACATCCAATTCCTTCGCCACACGGGGCACATATAATTCTTGGATCACCGGGTTCTTGATCTCCAAGAGCAGATCAGCAGCTAGTTCCTGGTAATAGACCTTGTCCAGCTGCTCGCCTCGACTCGCCTGTTCCTTTGCATAAATAAACTTATACTCCAGCCCGGCCGGAACTTCATTGAGTAAGGCTTCAAATTCCCCTCGTGTATGTTTCTTCATGTAATCGTCCGGGTCTTTGGCATCCGGCAAGGAGAGCACATATGGCTTCGCGCCCTTATCTTCCAAAACATCAATATTGCGAATACTGGCCAAGCGTCCTGCCGTATCCATGTCATAGCCCAGGATAATCTCTTCTCTGTACTTCCGAAGCAAAGACGCTTGTTGCGAAGTCAAGGCCGTACCTAAGGAAGCCACCGTCTGGTCGAAGCCCGCCTGATGAAGCGAAATGCAATCCATATAGCCTTCCACTACAAGAAGTCGTTCACTCTTCGACTTCTTCGCCAAGTTCAATCCGTAAAGATGCCGCCCTTTCGTATAGATCTCGTTCTCCGGTGAGTTCAAATACTTCGGGATTGAGTCATCCAGCACACGCCCTCCAAAAGCAATAATCCGCCCCATCACATCAATAATAGGGAAGATCAAGCGATTGCGGAAAAGATCATAGAAACCGCCCTTACTATTCCGCTTAAACAAACCAGAATCCGCAATCTCCTCTTCGCTATACTTCTTCCTACGAAGGTGATCTAGAAGACCCTGCCACTGATCCGGGGCATACCCTAGGCCAAAGGCAATAGCCGTCTGCCGGCTAATCCCTCGTCTCGTCAAGTAGGCACGAACGTCTTCCGCTTGCGGCATCTGTAGCGACTTATAGAAGTAACGAGCTGCCTCCGTATTCAATTGATAGAGCCGGTCTCGTTTCTGCTTCTGCTCTTTGAAATGCTCCGAAGAATCCTCATTCTCCGGCACTTCAACGCCTACGCGCTCGCCAAGGAAGCGAATCGCCTCCGGGTAGCTCATATGCTCAATATCCATAATGAAATGGATCGCATCGCCACCCTTGTGGCAGCCGAAACAGTAGTAAATCTGTTTCTGTGGCGAGACACTAAACGACCCCGTCTTCTCCTGATGAAAGGGACAGAGACCAAAGAGATTCTGCGAAGACTTCTTCGTCAAATTGACATACGAAGAGACGACATCAACGATGTCGCTCTTCTGTTTAATCTCTTCTATGATGTTGTCCGGAATTCGTCTCGCCATTTCATCTCCTCTATGAGATAAATACGTAGGCTGACCCCTGAATTCCTTTATTTACAGTTGTGAATTTACAAAATGTTTACAAATTCCGCTGAGCCAAACCGCCGCTCAGCCGCAATTCTGCCTAACGAGCCGCGAACTTAACTAGCCGAGACTTCCATCGCTTTCTCTTTGTACTTCACCCAAAGAGCCGCCTCCAAGCGCTTCATCTGTAGTTGGCAACCCTGCTCATACGTCCCATCCAAAGAACCCGTCGCATGATAGTGGTTCGCTAAACAACCGCCCGAGCAATAATATCTGGCCCAGCAGGTATCACAAGGCTTCCGATCCGGGACCAAACGCTTATCAAAGAGCTCACGAATCTTCGGCGAAAGCTCCGACGGCTTCTGCGAAACATGGCCCATCAAAAACTCCTCTTCCCCCACAAACTGGTGGCAAGGATACACATCCCCCTGAGGAGTAACCGCAATATACTCCGAACCCACACCGCAGCCCTTCAAGCGCTTATACGCACAAGGCCCTTCATCAAGATCCAAATTGAAGTGGAAGAAACGGAACGGATGGTCTCCATCCTTCTCAGAAACGTAAAGATCCGCTAACTTCTCATATTCCGCCTTAACCGCTTCAATATCCTCATCCGTCAAAGCATACGGATCCGAAGACGCTGCCACAACCGGTTCCATCGAAATCTGCTTCAAATCCTGTTCCGCCAAAAACATCACATCCCCGGCAAAATCCGTATTGTAATGCGTAAACGTCCCGCGGACATAGAACTCCTTGTCGTCCCCTCGCTCTTCCACCATCGCCTTAATATTCCGGATCACCGGTTCAAACGAATCCTTCCCATTCGGAGCCGGCCGCATGTAATTATGAACCTCCGGGCGCCCATCAATACTCAACACCACATTCTTGAAATGCGCATTAATATAGTCCCTCTTCGCCTGATCCAGTAACAAACCATTCGTGGTCATCGTCAGCCTGAGGTCCTTCCCAGTTTCCCGCTCCCTCTGCTCACAATAATCCACCAGCTCGGTCACAACCGACCAATTCAGCAAAGGCTCCCCGCCGAAAAAGTCAATATCCAAGTTATGCCTTGGCCCGGACGCCTCAATCAAAAAATCAATCGCCTGCTTGCCCACTTCCGTCGACAACATTTCGCGCTTACCAGAGTGGTAATCCCCCTGCCCCGCGAAGCAATAACGACAACGCAAATTACAGTCATGGCAAATATGCAGGCACATCGACTTAATCACCGGCTCATCCGGGTAGAGCTGCTCCAGGCTCACCGGTGTCGGCTTCTCAAACAAGCTACCCGAATCCCTCAGCTCCGCAATCTCCTGCATGATCTCCCTGTAGTCCTCTTCCAGCTCAGGTGACCCTTCAATCACTTTGGCCAAAGCCGCCTCATCCGGCTCCTCCCCCGTCAGAGGATTATACGCCCTCAGCAAGTTCCAGCTCGCCTGATCCAAAGCCAAGAGCGCTTGATTCTCCGAATCAAAAGCCAAATAATCTCCATTAACAACAAACGTGTGCAGCAAAACAAACTCCATTTTCTATTCTTAAATAACGCAAATTTCACGCCCTGCATGAAAATTTCCACTATCTATTCAATCGATCTTCTGTTCTCGTCTCGTGACGACAAAGTCGTAAAACGACTCTCACAAAACATGCTCTAGACAAGAAAAAGCACGACCCCCGCACCAACGGAAGACATGCTTTTTACCCTGTCATAATCCCGTAATGAGGAAATTACTTCTTAATTTTCTCACATTTTTGATTAGCGACAGTGCAGCTGGTCTTGCAAGCAGACTGACAAGAAGTCTGGCATTCACCACAAGCCTTGCCGGATACGCTATAGACCTTACGAGGTTCATAAATCATATTCAAGCGCTTCATAATTACCTTCTCTCTAATCGGAAACCCGACCTAAATCTACGAATAATTATACTGTTTCTATCATCTCTTGACTACACCGGCACCTAAGAAATTGTGATTTAAACCAAATGTTACCAATCCTCAGTCAGCAACGCACAAACCATCCCAAGCACCGGTAGCCAATAAGAAATCTTAGCTCTCGTCAGAAACCGGCTTAATCACCTGATCAATCGCTTCCTTGCGGAACGTCATCATGGTCTTCGCAACAGAAGTCGAAATCGTAATCTCGTTATCCTTAATATTCACAACACGTCCAACAATCCCACCAATCGTGACAATGTTATCGCCAACCTGCAACGAATTACGTTCTTCTTGTCTCTTCTTCTGTTCCTTCTTCTGCGGACGGATCATCAAAAAGTACAGACCCAGCAACATCAAAACAGGCAAACCAAACGTCATCAACCCATTCACAATCTGCTGTCCGGTCGTCAACTCAACAGCACTCGTGCCAGTTGTGTCCCCAACAGTTTCCGCCAGCCTCATAGCAGCCAGCGCAATATTTGCATTAAGCATCAAGTATTCCTCCGAATTGCGGATTCCCGCGAAAATTTCTTGTTGATAATATCATGAATTCAACACGTCAACAAGCCAGACCCCAACCACATTCCTCCCCTCTCCCCTCACCTCCAGGCCAAAGCCGCCGCCCACCACCTGATCCTTACAACAGTTTGTGTGCCCCATGGTTGAAGTGATGCACTGGAAGCTAATCCTTGCATTCATTTAAGTCTTTGGCGGTAGGAATTCATGTATTCGGTGCGTGTTCCGGTCGATATCCACAGCGGTTCATGTGCCCCATGGTTGATGTGCTGCACTGGAAGCTAATCCTTGCGTTGATTTGAATCTTAGGTGGTAGGAATTCTTGTGTAAGGTGCGTGTTTGTGTCGATATCCCCCATTTCTAGTGATTCTTCAGAGGGAAGGTGGGCGCAGCTAATGGATAACTTATTAAGCTGGTCAGGATCCGTCGCTGTCCATACTTACCATGTTATCTAATCCTTGATTTTCCAGAAAACAGCGCTAAAACAAGATAAAAAACCCCATTTGAGGGTCA
>CAZCLL010000008.1:0-31047 GCA_964499555.1 uncultured Fastidiosipila sp. | reverse complement strand
GATTGGACGCTTACGCTCGATCCAAGATCGCGACGAGGTTTGGAGGGAATACGGAGAGATATTTTGCTTCGCTATACCCGATCGGGGTGATTTTGGGGTGTTTTTAGAAAAAGTCAATGAAAAATAATATGTTAATCTTGGAGCGAGCTGAGTTTTGTCCAACGTAATTTGTTACGGAACAACGCAAAGCAAAAAAGTGTGACTTCAGGAGAGATTGATCCCGGATTTGCCAAGAAAACAACAATGATCAGTGAATAGAGGACTGACAACCCACTAAAAATGAATAATAATCAATAAAAATCAATAAAACCCTTGAAAACTCCCACTACAAAAACCCAACAACAAAAAACCACAGCCCCCCAACACCCCCCAACAACAAAAAACAACCACAAAAAAAAACACAATGACAACGACCAACCCCCCACCAACAACAAAACCCACAACAAAAAGCCCGGGCATTGCTGCCCGGGCCATATAACAATCAGCTAACAGCCAGAATTAGTTCTGGAACTTAAAAGCCTTCATGCCGAGGTATTCGGCGCGGTCGCCCAGTTCTTCCTCGATGCGGAGGAGCTGGTTGTACTTGGCGACGCGGTCCGTACGGGCAGGGGCGCCGGTTTTGATCTGGCCAGCGTTCAAGGCGACAACGAGGTCAGCGATGGTCGCATCTTCGGTTTCGCCAGAACGGTGAGAAACAACAGAAGTCATGTTGGCCAGACGAGCTGTCTCCATAGCGTCCATGGTCTCGGTCAGGGTGCCGATCTGGTTCAGTTTGATCAGGATGGAGTTGGCGGCTTTCACTTCGATACCCTTCTTCAGGCGCGAAGAATTGGTGACGAAGAGGTCATCGCCGACCAGCTGGATCTTCTTGCCGAGGCGCTCCGTGAGCTTCGCCCAGCCTTCCCAGTCTTCTTCAGCCAAACCGTCTTCCAAAGAGACGATCGGGTATTTGTTGACGAAATCTTCCCAGTAATCGATCATTTCGTCAGAAGTTTTCACTTCACCGGTCTTCCAGAAGAAGTAGGTACCTTCGGGTTTGCCCGCTTCTTTAGCCGCTTCATAAAGTTCGGTCATGGCAGGATCCATAGCGAGCATGAAGTCTTCGCCGGGTTTGAAGCCAGCCCCTTCAATGGCCTTCACCAGATACTGCAGCGCTTCTTCATCAGAAGCTAAGTTCGGAGCAAAACCACCCTCATCGCCGATCGCCGTGGAGAGGCCAGCCTTCTTCAGGAGCTTCTTCAAGGTCTGATAAACATCCGAGCACCATTGCAGCGCTTCACTCCAAGACTTCGCGCCAACCGGCATGATCATGAATTCTTGCAGGTTGAGGTTCGAGTCAGCATGCTTACCACCATTCATGACATTCATCATGGGGACCGGAAGCACGTGACCATTGAGGCCACCTAGGTAGAAGAAAAGGCTCTCACCACGGTGGGCAGCGGCGGCTTTGGCCACAGCAAGAGAAACGCCTAAAATCGCGTTTGCGCCGAGCTTGTTCTTGTTTGGGGTGCCGTCGAGTTCGATCATCAAGGTGTCAATCCCGCGTTGATCGAAGATGCTCTTGCCGATCACAGCCGGGGCGATGACGTCGTTAACGTTTGCAACAGCCTTCAGGACACCTTTGCCCTGGTAGCGGGACTTGTCGTCGTCACGAAGCTCAGTGGCTTCAAATGCACCGGTCGATGCACCGGACGGAACAGCTGCGCGGCCCAGAACACCGCACTCGGTAATTACATCTACTTCGACAGTCGGGGTGCCGCGTGAATCCAGGATCTCTCTGGCCTTGACGGACTTAATCACATCACAACTCATAACTTCACAATCCTCCTTGTAAGCTTCGCCAAGGTTGGCGAAAGCAAGACATATGTACCGCTCTATTATAAATTAACGGGGCGATTTTTGTTATACTTATTGTACTTTCGACGTGAAGTTTGTACGTTTTTTATCAATAAACGGAGTAGGCTCGCACGCAGGCAGTTGTTTTGGCCAAAGCCGCCGGCAAACCACCCCCTCCGTTTCCCTCAAGTAAAGGCGGTAAGGCCAAGTGAAGCGTGGCGGCGTCGCGCAGCACTTCACATCGCAATGCGGCGTCACAGCACTTCACGTCGCACGCGCGACGCCCGAAACCCCGAAAGGAGCATCCTATGGCGGAACTTGGCGCAATGCCATTCATATCTTCAGAAGAATTGGAATCCCACTTCGGCTCCCAAAGAACCTGGCAACTTGCCCGCGAAAGCGAGTACAAGTTCCTGAAGAGCGTCACCGACATCGCCTACGAGGCCGCTTGGAATCGGGAAGTGAAAGCCATCTTTATCTCCGGCCCAACCTCTTCGGGCAAAACCACCTTTGCCGATCGACTGGGCTCCGCCATCCATTTGTATGGGCGGCCGACCCAACGGATCTCCATTGACGACTACTATTTTTCAGGCGAATACGAATTCGACGAGGACGGCCGCCCCGACATGGAATCTGTTTCCACCATCGATGTCGACCTCCTGACAGAACACCTCCACGCCCTTCTTCGTGGCGAAGAAGTCCATGTGCCCTCATATGATTTCACAACCCGGATCCGTTCCTATGAACCGGGCAAAGCCATCTCTTTGGACAACCATGCGATCTTGGTGGTGGAAGGCCTTCATGGCTTATCGGCTGAAGTCATCGGTCGCCTTCCGGAAGCCCAAACCATGGGGGTGTATATTTGTCCGTGGGCGACTTTGGTGGGCGACCGGAGGCTTTTGGTCCCTGAGCAAATTCGGCAGCTACGCCGCATCTCGCGCGACAACTTACATCGTGGAACGGGGCCTTTGGCGACATTGGACTACTGGCCGGTGATCAGCAGAACGGAAGCGGACACCACCGAGGCCTACGTGGAGCGCGCGGATTACTTCGTAAACTCCGTCATCAAATATGAGTTTTTCGTGGTGGGGCCTTTGGCCGCCGGCTACCTAAAAGCCGACCTCGCCCGCCTCGACAAGGGCGAAAAACTGACCACGCCCCTCACCCAAAGCGGCTCTTTCGCCGACCTAGACGAAGCGGTGGCCAAAGCCCGCTACCTCATCGAAGTCACCGACCTCATGCCACAGTTAGGCAAAGAGGTGGTCCCGCCAATGTCCATCCTGAATGAGTTCATCCATTAACACGCAGGGGTCAGCGGGCCACGAACGGCAGGCTGCGCACAGCCCGCCATGCGCGGCCGTACCACAGCGCCGCCATGCGTGACGCAAAACGTGCCCAACGTCCCGAATTTTTTGTACAATAGCCAGTGAAGAACCGCTTTGAGCCAGCTAAGAGGAGCCAAACTATGCCAATCAAAATCCCCGCAGGAATCCCGTCCGGTCGGGTCCTGGAACAAGAATCCATCTTTGTCATGACCAATGAGCGCGCCTATCACCAAGATATTCGCCCGCTCCATATCTTGCTACTCAACTTGATGCCAAACAAACAAGACACCGAGGCGCAGTTTTTTCGGCTGCTTTCGAACTCGCCTTTGCAAGTCGAAGCCCACCTTTTGTACACCGCTTCTTACCAACCCAAGCACACCTCCGAACAGTATTTGGGGCGCTTCTATAAAACCTTCGACGACATCGAAGACCTCTATTTCGATGGCATGATCGTGACCGGCGCGCCCGTCGAGCTCATGGAATATGAAGACGTGCACTATTGGCGCGAGTTTTGTCGCATCATGGAATGGAGCAAAACGCACGTCTTCTCCTCAATGTTTGTCTGTTGGGGCGCGCAGGCCGGCTTGAACTATTTCTATGATGTACCCAAGTATCGCCTAGCCAAAAAGTGTTTTGGGGTTTTCCCACATACTTTAGTTTGCGAGCCTGACGAGGAGCTTTTCCGGGGCTTCGACGACATCTTCTATGCCCCACATTCGCGCCACACCGAGGTGCGCACCGATGACCTGCGCCACCCTGACCTCGAAATTCTGGCCGTCTCCCAGGAGGCCGGCGTCCTAGCCGTTCGCGACAAAGAGCGCCGCTGCTTCATCACTGGCCACGTCGAGTATGACCCCCCGACCCTCAAAAACGAGTACGAGCGCGACAAAGCCCGCGGCCTCGACATCCACATCCCCCAAAATTATTTCGAGAATGACGACCCCACGCGCCCCGTCATTGTCCGTTGGCGTTCCTCCGCCAACCTTCTTTTCACCAACTGGCTCAACTATTACGTCTACCAGCAAACCCCCTACGACCTCGAAGGCATTGGTCGCAGGATCTAGTGGCTGCAGGCGGCTTTGGCCAAAGCCGCAGCTCCCACCCCTGTGGGTAACAGCAGTTACTAAGCTCGGACGGCCTGTTTTGCTATACTTCGGACATACGTTAACGGATGGTTAACAGCGTTACGAAGCGGGAGGAGACACATGGCTCGGGAACTGAATCATGAGAATTTTGAGGCAGAGGTTCTTCAGGAGGACACCTTGGTTTTGGTGGATTTCTGGGCGGAATGGTGTGGACCCTGCCGGTCAATCGCACCGCTGATCGATCGCCTGGCTGAGGAATACGGTGACAAAATGCTTGTTGCCAGTGTCAACGTCGATGATGAGATGCTGATTGCGGAAGAGTATCGTGTTTCGAGTATTCCGACTGTTTTCATTTACCAGGACGGCATCATTGTGGAGCGCCTGGTGGGTGCGCATTCTTACCAAGAATATGTCGAGGCTGTCGAAAAGCATTTGTCCAAGGGGACTGTGAGCTCATCGGAAGGGTAAGCAGCCAATTGTAAGCAGCAAGCAGAACTGATGGGTAAGCTGTAAGCAGCAAGCAGAACTGAAGAACGACAAGAAGAGCTAGCCTTTTGGGCTAGCTTTGTTATTTGGGGTAGATTGATTTTTGTCCGGTAGCTTACATGTTTTGCCAATTTTGCCGAGTGATCGTGATCCGTCGAGAGATTTTCTTCTGAGTTGCGCAGACTACTAGACTTGATGGTTGTGGTGCTGGACTGGGTGTTGGGCCAAGGGCAGTTGGCGCTTAAAAGCCAACATGTGTGTCTTAAATGTAACATAGCCTACGAGTTCCCAACCTTCTTGGCCCATTGCGTTGAGATGCTCTTCAATCGATTCAGAGATTCTGCCGGAGTAAAAGGCCTTTTCAATATTGATGATTTTGTATTCCCACTTCTGCATCTTGATCCCTCCTTCAGGTGAGCTTTGGGTACGTATCGATTTGTGTTTGTTTGTTTGTGCTTGTTTTCGTGTACGAGGTTGTGTGCGTTTTTTGTTGCCGTGCGCTGTGATAACAAACTAAGTATGTTATAGCTTACCTTGTTTCCTCTACTAATTCACCTGATTTTCTGGTGTTAAGGAAATTTTAAGAGCTCTACTCGAGTGCGCCGATTGGCGATGCTATCTTATAAGCCTCATTAGCGGTCACAATGAACACAGCATTGGGGGATATCGAGTAGAACACACCGCCGATGCAAGAGAACCTACCGCTACACATTAAAAAAAATACGAGAGTGACTACCGCCCTATAAAATCAATGACGAGAGTTACTGCCGCATTGAAGAACTTGCCATTAATGGGTGCTGACTGTTGGGTAGGGAGTTGGATGCGGTAGGAAATCTTTTGGCTGTCGCATGTTTCGGCTGATTTCCACAGCGGGTCGTGGGTTCGCGGGTTGAAGTGCTGCGATGTATGGTAATCCTTGCGTTGATTTGATGTTTTGGCGGAAGGGACTCTTGTGTTCGGTGCGGGTTCGGGTCGATATCCCTCTGATTCGAGTGAATTTTATACAGCAAGGTGCGCAAGTTGGATGCATAACAAGGTAAAGTGGACAAAACTCTGCCTTATCCAAGCTGGGGGCGGGTTTTCCTAGTGACAAAGGGGGTAATGTAGCCAGAAACGCCCCTACGGGGAAGATTTTGGCCTGATTTTACAAAAATTGTGCGATGAATAACATGTTGAACTCAGATATCGCTGAGTTTTGTCCATCCTACATATTATGTAAATGAGAAACTATGTTTATGAGTGGGCATTTGTAGTTCAAGAGCCATACTCAGGTAAATGATGCGGCAGCTAATATTTTGAATTTGGATTGCTGCAGACCTTTATATAGAGAGTAATCAGGTTTTCTTTGGTGGAACGAGCCAGCGCATAACTACAAATTTGAAGTTATGCGCTGGCAATTACCTTGAGGGGGGCGGCTTTGGCCGAAAGGTAAGGCTATTGCTCTTGGTGGCGA
This sequence comes from uncultured Fastidiosipila sp., assembly GCA_964499555.1. Lineage (GTDB taxonomy): Bacteria > Bacillota > Clostridia > Saccharofermentanales > Fastidiosipilaceae > JAAYZH01. The sequence continues at coordinate 24,862 of CAZCLL010000008.1, read as the reverse complement.
AGCTCTTCATAATGAGAGGAGATGGCGGGGGTTCGCGGAGGTGCGATTATGAAGAAGTTTTTACTTATTTTGTGTTTGGCGTTGCTTGCGGGGTGTGGGGCCGGGCAGGCGGTGGAATGCCAACAAGGTTTGTATGCGTCGACTGTGGTAGATCCGCACTCGACTGTTGGGTGGCTTGCGTTTGATTTCGTGGATGATCAGCATGTGCAGGTCCAAAGCCCACTGTCCTCCTATTGGTTTCGGGAGGCGGACTACGAGGTGTCGGGCCGAGAGTTGAAGATTCGGGGCGTTGGCTTGCCTTCTGGCGAAGAGGATGTATACGAGCTGGTTTTTGAGACCAAGGATGACAGCCTCGTTTTCCGGGAAGGGAAATCGTTGAATTACGAGATTTTCCAATTGAAAGATGGGTATGTTTTCGCGTATGAGGCCGAGGAGTGAGGCTGAGGATGCCGCGGAGGACCGAGGGCGGCTGAGGCTACGGATGAAGATGAGGTCGGGCAGCTGCGAGGGATCGGGTCACTAGCAGCCGAACCGCAGCAAACAAACGAAGGATAATTAATTATGAGACTGCTCTCGAGGGCGCAACAACAAGCTTTGGATCAGTATTTGGTCGATAAGGGGATTCCGCTGATGCTTTTGATGGAGGCAGCGGGGACGGCTGTGGCGGATGCGATTTTGGAAATGGAGGCGGCGGCAGTCGGTGCGGCGGGTGCGGCTAGCGCCGCAGCCGCCCACGCGAGCAACGCGTCCGCCCCGCTCCCCATCAACCTCCCCATCAACCTCCCCATCGACCTCCTCGTCGGGCCCGGCATGAATGGCGGCGATCTCTATGTTGCGGCCAGGAAGCTCGCAAGTGCCAGCCCTCACAGGCCGGTCTCGGTTTGGGAGCCGGCCCGTGAGGCGAAAGGGCTCGTGGGGGAGATGAGGGGGGCGGCTTTGGCCGTGGGAATTCGGCCCGAGCCCCTCAGTGAATACAAACCAAGGTGTGCAATTGTGGTGGATGGGCTCTTGGGCACGGGCTTCGACCCGGGGCGCGCGCTCTCCGCTGAACTCGCACTGGCGCTGCAGAAGCTCGCGCTGACCAAAGCCGCCGGCTCCACCGTCGTCGCCTGCGACCTTCCGTCCGGCGTAGTCGCTGATACCGGCGAGCAGCACCCGTTGGCTGTTGCGGCTGATGAAACGGTGAGCTTTTTCGCCCCCAAAATCGGCCAAATGATGTCCCCGGCCTGCCAACTCAACGGCCACCTGCGCATTAGCTCTCTGGGGCTGCCGGCCTCGTTGGTTGGGGATTTCTGGGCGTTCTGGGATGGGACGCAAGATGGTGGACAGCTGGTTACCGCTTACGAAACGAGCGACCTGCGAACGGATCTTTGGCAGGTCCGGACCGACACCCACAAGGGCACCCAGGGTTACCTCCTCATGGTCGCCGGGAGTGCCGGCATGGCAGGCGCCGCTCGTCTCGCCGCTGAGGCCGCCCTTCGCGCCGGCACCGGCCTGATCCGCCTCGTTTGCGACCGGGCTTGTTACCCCGAGCTTTTCGCCGCCCTGCCTTCGCTCCTCTTCGCCGTGCCTCCCTCAGACGAGTGGCTTCCCAGCATCTTACCTTTTCAGGCCAAAGCCACCGCCCTCCTCCTTGGTCCGGGGTTAGGGAGGGGAGAGCGCACCGCTACTTTGCTGAAAGAGTTATTGACTTGGGATCAGCCTTTGGTTATCGACGCCGACGCCCTTTACGAATTGGCGGGCGCCGACCCAGAGGCGGAGGCCCTTCGCGCAAGCCTCCGCTCCCGCAATGCCAAAGGCTTTTTGACCATTCTGACGCCGCACGGCGGTGAGGCCGCGCGCCTCGCCAGCGCTTACAATCTGGATTGGGACATACCCCGCTTAGCCCAAGCCAAAGCCCTCGCGCGCGCGGCCAGCTGCTGGATCGTTCTCAAAGGCGAAGCCACCCTCATCGCTTCGCCAGATGTTTCTGCAGGTGATTCGCCTAACGCTTCTGCAGGTGATTCGCCTAACGCTTCGCAGATTTTTGTCAACACAACAGGCGGTCCCGGCCTTGCCAAAGGCGGCTCCGGAGACATCCTTGCCGGCCTCCTCGCCGCCCTCCTAGCCCAAAAACTCCCGCCGGAAATCGCAGCACCGGCTGCTGTCTGTTGGCATGGCGCTGCCGCCGACTTCGCCACTCGCTCCCTCGGCTGGCGAAGCCTCACCCCCATGGACACTTTGGCAGCCCTCCCTGGCATCTTGGACTAGGGCTTTCGTGTTGGCGTATTTGGTGTTTTTTCTCGGGGGAGAGGGCTGCATTTCTCGGGGGTCGGCTCTTTTTCTCTACTGAGGGTCACTTTCTGAGTTACTCAAAGCCATTTATCTTGAAATTTCAGCATTTGGCTTGTGTAGTGCCAAGTTTTTGCTCTTACTGATTTACATAACTACTTATGCTGGACAAAAGTCGGCACCGATCCAAAATTAACATGTTATCTGCCTCTGGGTTTCCCCCAAAACACTCTTGAATCATCCCGATCGGGTATAGCGGAGCAAAATTTCTCACCGTTTTGCCTCAAAAACTCGTCGTCTGCTTGGATCGAGACGAGTTTTGTCCATCTGAACTAGTTATCTATCGTTTTTGCCCAACTTAGTGCGTAATAATCGCTAGATATATGGAGGTTTTCGGCTCACCCTATTTTCATAACAACTTATACTGGTCAGGATCTGTCGTTATCCACGCGCAACATATTATCACTCAGCTGATTTTCCTAAAAACACCGCTCAAACAAGTTCGCTCAGACTTGTTTCGGAGCAATTCTAGTAAGAAACAAGCATTAGGTAACATGGTAAGTATGGACAGCGACGGATCCTGACCACCTTACCATGTTATCCATCCAGTTTTTTTCACCTTGCCGCCTGCGATTCATTTGAATTGGGGGATATCGACCCGAACACGCACCGAACACAAGAGTCCCTTCCGTCCAAAGCATCAAATCAATGCAAGGATTACCTTCCATCGCAGCACTTGAACACTGAACACACAAGCCGCTGTGGATATCAGCCGGAACAACGGACAGATACGAGAATCTCTACCGCATCCAACTTCCTGCGTCGCAGGTAGCTCGCTACTAACGGCGAGTGTAGGAGAGCGGTAGTTTTTCTCGTCGTTTTTTTATGAGTAGCGGAAGTGACTCTTGCATTGCCTGTGTGTTCTACTCGATATCCCTCCTTTCCATTTTTTCCTAGGCTGGAAGGTAGTTAAGAGAAATTTTTTGCCGTTAAGAAGAGGGTAACAAGATATGCTGGTTAGGATCTGCAGGAATCCAAGTTTAACAAGTTACCTGATGCATATTTTCTTTGAAAATCTCCCTAAAACCTCCTTTTCGAGGTGTTTTGTGAAGATTTTGGGCTCTTCACAAGGATCTCTCAGGCATTTTCTTGGATTGCTGCGGATCCTGACCACTTTAACTTATTACCTATCAATTTTACCCACCTTGATGTTTACTAATCTTTGAATTTCAGAGATCTCGAGCAGTCGACGTGTCAAACTCAAGAAATCCAAACGCCAAACGCCAAACACCAAACACCAAAATCCCTAACGCCCACAACAACCCCAAACCCACAAACAAAAACACATTAGCTCAATGTTAAGCTAAAATAGATCAAGCAATCAGCGCTGTGGGAGATCCAACCCCAAACCCCAAACCCCAAACCCCAAACCCCAAACACCAAACAACCAAACAACAACCAAACCAACCAACCAACCAACCAACCAAACAACCAAACCAATCACCAACGGAGAACCAACAAAGATATGAGTCAGGAATACATCAACGGGCGAGAACTAGCAAGCATCTGCGGAAGAACCTGGGCCGAAGTCGACCTCGATCAGGCTCGCAAAAACTTTCTTTGGATACAGAAACAGCTCGCTCCACAGGCGGCCATAGTCGCCGTAGTCAAGGCAGGCGCCTATGGCCACGGCGCCGCTGACCTAGCCCAAACCTACTTAGAAGCCGGCGCCGCCATGCTCGCCGTCTCCTGCCTCGACGAAGTTCTGAATCTCCGCCAAGCGGGTATCACTGCCCCCATTCATATGCTCAGCGAGGGCGAAGAAGAGCGCCACGCCGAGGGCATCGAAGCCCGCGCCACCTACACCATTTACCGGACCGAACAGGCGCAAGACCTGAACCGCACCGCCCTCGCCCTCGGCACAAAAGCCACCTGCCACATCAAAGTCGACACCGGCATGGGGCGCATTGGCTTCCCCTCGACGGACCCCGAAACCATCTCCCGCATCATCGAAATTTGCAATCTGCCCGGCCTCAATGTCGAAGGCATCTTCATGCACTTTGCAACAGCGGATGGTTTCGACGTCGCCGAGCCCACCATAGACGTCGCCGAGCCCACGAAAACCCCAAACGTAACCACAACCACAACCCCAAACACAACCCCAACCCCAACCCCCGACCCAAACCACGGTGAAGCCTATGTCCACCAGCAATTCGACGCCTTCATGGATCTCTTGGACGAACTCGAAAATAGAGGCTACACCTTCCTTTATCGCCACTGCTGCAACACCGCCGCCACCCTCAAGCACAAGGAAATGCACCTCGACCTCGTCCGCGTCGGCTTAGGCCTCTATGGCCTCCTGCCCGACAACTACACGAAGCCTCACCACGGCCACGCCGAGCTACTCTCCCTTCATAGTCGCATTTTGCAGGTCAAGACCTTAGAACCTGGCCAAAGCGTCAGCTACGGCCGACGCTTCGTCGCTCCACGGAAGATGACCGTAGCGACTGTCCCCGTGGGTTATGCGGATGGCTATCGGCGCAGCATGCTTGGCTCAGCCTATGCACTCATCCATGGCCAAAGAGTCCCACTCATCGGCACAATCTGCATGGATGCTTGCCTTTTTGACATCAGCGCCATTCAAGACGAAGTCCACTCTGGCGACGCCGTTATCTTGTGGGGTAGCCAAGGAAATGAAACAATCACCATGGACGAAGTCGCCGCTTGGCAAGACACCATCAACTATGAGGTTCCTTGTCAGCTTTCGATCCGCATTCCGCGCGTCTATGTAAAGAATGGCCAACCCTGGAAAATCACACACCAACTGTATTGAACATAACACGTTGCTCGATTCGTCACGCCGGCCAAAGCCACCGTGCTCCAACTGATATCCACGGCGGTTCGTATATTCACTGCTTCAAGTGCTGCGTTGAATGCTAATCCTTGCATTCATTTGTGTTTTGGGCGGAAGGGACTCTCGTGTTCGGCGCGTGTTCAGGTAGATATCCTCTGATTCATCGTGAAGCAATGACGCTAGAGGAGAGCTTACGTAAAAAAAATGGCAAGCCTCTAATTAAATAACAAGTTTGATGGACAAATCTCAGCGATATCCGAATTCAACATGTTATCTGTCCCTGTGTTTCCCTGAAAAACCCAGAAATCGTCCCTCGATCGGGTCATTGGGAGCGATTTTTGGGTGATTTGAGGCAATTATGTCACTGGTTTACCGCCCAAACTCATCACCAGCTTGGATATCGCCGAGTTTTGTCCACTTTATCATATTATATAAGCAATTTACAAACCTTGATACTTATTAATGACAAGGTGGAGCCCCTCGAAAGCTCAAAAGAGCAAGCGCCAAAGTCATCAGCTCAAACAACACGTCGAATCACTGCCAAAAACGAAAATACCTGCGATTTAGCAGAGGGAATGCCCCCCTACAAAACCTTACAAATACCTAAGCAAACAGACCTTGGGGTAGGGGCGGCCGCTATTGACGCTGTAGAGGAAAAATTGGTGGCGCTTATAAAAATCCAGGAGGCGCTGATTGTTTTGGGCTGTGTAGAGATAGACTTCGCGAATCCCGCGCTCCTTCAAGAAAACAAAAGAGGCCTCCAAAAGCTCATGGCCGATCCCGAGGCTGTGGTAGCGCGGGTCGACACAGTAACGCGTTAGCAAAGTTTTGCCCAGAGAAAAGTCGGAGACTAAACGCACGGATCCCACCCAGCGGTCGGCGACTTTGGCCGCCAAAAGATCCTCGTTGTCCATCGCATCCATGATGTCGCCGCGGGTCTCGTTGAGGGACGCCAAAAAGTAACTGCCATCGCGTCGGTACAGCGGAATCTGCGCCTCTTGGGCATAGAGCATCATGGCTCGTTTCTGCAAATCGAGCAAGATATCCGCCTGACTATGGTCAGTCACTTTGACGACTACAAGAGCATCACGATCGATCCTCAAATTCTATTTCCTCTTCCAACAAGACCAATCTCGTGTTTCGTTATGGTCACTGTAGCATAAAGTGGACTGCAATGGATTACAGGGCTGTTTCATTTGCGGGCGTTTGCCTCAGTTTGCCTCGATTTGGGCCGCGTTTGAGCCTCGATTTGCCTTGACCATTGCCACACAACGCTACCAGCCCCGAATCTCAAACCTCGCCCAAAAGGGTGTAGAGGAGGGCGGCTTTTTGGGCGTGCAGGCGGTTTTCGGCTTCGTCGAAGACGACGGATTGCGGGCCTTCGAAGACTTCCTCGGTCACCTCGTAGCCGCGGTAGGCGGGGAGGCAGTGCATGAAGATGGCGTCGGTTTTGGCCAAAGCCATCAGCTCGCGGTTCACCTGGTAGTCTTTGAAAACGGGGACTTTCTCGCGTTTTTGCTCTTCTTGGCCCATGCTGACCCAGGTGTCGGTGTAGATGACGTCGGCGTCGGCGACGGCTTCGGCGGGGCTGGTGGTGAGGAGGAGTTCGGAGCCGGAGCGCCGGGCGATTTCGCTAGCTTGGCGAACGACCATGCGGTCCACTTCGTATTCGGCGGGGGAGGCGATTGCGACGTTCATTTTGGCCAAAGCCCCCCCTACCATCAGGGAGTGGGCCACGTTGTTTCCGTCGCCTACGTAAGCGAGTTTCAGGCCGTCGAGACTGCCTTTTTTCTCGCGGATGGTTTGGAGGTCTGCCAGTATTTGGCAGGGATGGAAGCGGTCGGAGAGGCCATTGATGACTGGAACGCCTGACCATTTGGCGAGCTCTGTCATTTCGGAGTGGCTGTCGTTGCGGATCATGATGGCGTCAAGGTAGCGCGAAAGCACCCGGGCCGTATCGGCAATGGTTTCGCCTCTGCCCAATTGGATTTCGCGGCTGGACAAGAAGAGGGCATGGCCGCCTAATTGGTACATGCCGGTCTCGAAGGAGACGCGGGTCCTTGTGGAGGATTTTGTGAAAATCATGCCCAAGGTACGGCCAGCCAGGTAGGGGTAGTATTTGCCGCGGCGGGTTTCGGCTTTGAGCTCGTCGGCCTTGTCGAGAAGGGCGATGAGGGTTTCATGGTCAATATCGGCTAAGGTGAGGAAGTCTTTTTTCATGTGCACCTACATATCTACAAATCTACATTTCTACAAGGCAAGCAATCCAATCCAATCCAATCCAAGCGAACGAAAAGCATCAGATCAAAGTCGTTAGGATCGACATAAAGTCGTCAACGTCGGCTTTGGCCAAAATCAGGGCGGGGAGAAGGCGGATGGTCTCAGGCGCCGGGCTGTTGACTAAGACTCCGTGGTCGAAGAGCTGGTCGCGAAGGGTCTGGGACGAGGCACCTGCGGGGAGGTCGAAGCCCAGCATCAGGCCTTCGCCGCGAACGGTGGCGAGGCGGCCTTCGGCAACGAGTGCCTGCAGCTGCTCCTTGAAATAAGCGCCAACCTCTGCGGCGTTCTCAAGCAGCGAGAGGCGATCGTACTCGGCGAGGACGGTGAGGGCGGCTCGGCAGGCCAAAGGCCCCCCGCCGAACGTTGTCCCATGCATGCCGGGGGTGAAGCCGGAGGCGACTTTGGCTGTGGCAAGAATGGCACCGATGGGGACGCCGCCGCCTAAGCCCTTGGCGAGGGAGATGATGTCGGCCTTGACGCCGTAGAGGTCTTGGGCGAGGAACTTGCCGGTCCTACCCATGCCTGTCTGGATTTCGTCCAAGATGAGGAGGATGCCATGCTGGTCACAAAGCGCTCGAACGGCCGCCAAATAGGCCGGGTCGGCGGGCCAAATGCCGCTTTCGCCTTGAATGGGCTCCAGCATGATGGCTGCGGTCTGGGGTGTAATGGCTGCTTCGAGCGCGGCCAAATCATTGAAGGGGACGTACACGAAGCCACCAGGCAGCGGATTGAAGCCTTTGTGGAACTTGTCTTGGCCGGTCGCAGTCAAAGTGGCGAGGGTGCGCCCGTGGAAGGAATGCGACGCCGTGATGATCTCATAGCGCTCGATATTTTGCTTGTAGAAGTAGGCGCGCGCGAGCTTGATGGCGGCCTCGTTTGCCTCAGCACCGGAGTTGCCGAAAAAGGCTTTGTCATAGCCGGTGCGCTCGCAAAGAGCCTTCGCCAACTCGGTCTGCGGGCGGTTGTAGTAGAGGTTCGACGCGTGAATCAGGGCTTTTGCTTGCTGGGCGATGGCCTCGGCCAAAGCCTCATTTCCATGCCCCAACACATTTACGGCAATCCCGCCTAAAAGGTCGAGCCAGGCGTTGCCTTCCTGGTCGTAGACGTAAACGCCATCACCGTGGTCGATTACGAGCGGGGTTCTTTTGCCGAAACAATCCAAATAATACTGCTGATCTAGATCCATGATTTCTTGTGTGTACGTATCCATAGTTATCTCCTTTGTGGGGGGGGGGCACGCCTGGGCACGCCTTGCCTTGCCTTGCGTTGCCTTGCCTCGCCGCGCCAATGCCTTGCCGTTAAATCTTCTCGCCTGGGTAGTAAGGCCGTCTCTTCTGCATGATCATCGTACCAATACCGGTATGGGTGAAGATCTCGAGCAAAAGCGCATGCGGGATCGTCCCATCCAGAATATGCGTACGGCCAACACCTCGTCGCACGGTGTCTAGGGCACCTCGGACTTTCGGGATCATCCCGCCGTTGATGGTGCCGTCCGCAATGAGTTCCTCAATTTCGGTTTCCACGAGAACCGTGTAGACAATGTCTTCGCCCTTCTCATTTTTGCCCTTCACGCCCGGCACATTGGTCAAGGTCATCAACTTCTCGGCCTGCAAAGCCACCGCCACCTCCGCAGCCACCTGATCCGCATTCACGTTGTAGCAGGTCCCCTCGTCATCGACGGCAATCGGCGCAATGACCGGGATCGAACCCATCTCCGAAAGCGTATGAATCAGGTCCACATTCACCCGTTCCACTTCGCCCACGAAGCCCAGGTCAATCGGTTCGCCCGCCGGGTTGCGGGTCAGTTTGTGGCAGACTAGAAGGTTCGCGTCATAGCCGGCGAGTCCGATGGCTTTTGCCCCGTGAGCATTCAGTTCGGAGACGATGCGCGCGTTGGTGTTCCCAATGACCGCCTCGCGAATCACCGAGATGGCCTCCGCAGAGGTCACCCGAAGTCCGTCTTTGAATTCACTTTTCACGTTGGCTCTGGCCAAAGCCGCCGAAATATCCGGTCCTCCCCCATGTACGAGTACCATGTTGATTCCAATGTATTTTAAAAGGGTGATATCGGACATGACACTGGATAACATTTCAGGATCGGTAATGGCATTCCCGCCATATTTCACAACAACGGTCTTGCCGGCCAGGGAACGAATATAGGGGAGTGCCTCGATGAGGACTTCGGCTTTTGTGCCGGCGGACAGGGCCTTTAACTCTTCATGATCAACGTGGTACATGTTTGTTTTACCTCTCTGTAACGTTTCCTCTAGATAAATTGCGGACGCATCTCGAGTCCTAGATCCTCGGGGAACCCATAGTGAACATTCAGCGCTTGAATAGCTTGGGCTGCGGCTCCTTTGCCCAAATTATCTAGGGCGGAGAAGAGCTTAATCAAGCCATTTTCTTGGTCGACAACGCCTTGAATACTGACATAATTGGTGCCGATATGTGGCCTGGTTTGGGGGAGTTCTTTGCCCGGCAAGACACGGACAAATTTGGCATCCTGATAGAACGTCTCCAGCAAGTTATGTAGCTCCTCTTGACTGATTTCTTGTTTCGGTTTGACATAGAGAGAAGCCAACATCCCGCGCCGAATGGGAGCCAAGTGTGGGGTGAAGGAGACGTGGTAGGCTCTGCCCGTAAGGCGGCTCAACTGTTCACGGATCTCAGCTTGGTGGCGGTGCCCGGTCACGCCGTAGGGTTTCAGGTTTTCTCCCATTTCGCTGAAGCCGTATTCCGGATCTGCTTTCCTCCCTGCACCGGTTGTCCCAGAATAGGCATCAATAATTATATCCCCTTCGATCAGGTTTGCTTGGACCAAAGGCAGAAGTGGTGTCAAAGAACAGGTGGGATAGCAGCCGGGATTGGAGATCAAAGTAGAACCTGGCAGTTCTTCCTTCCACGCTTCAGGCCAGCCGTAGGTGGCTTTGGCCAAAAGCTCCGGCCTAGGATGCGTGAGTTTATAGGTTTTTTCGTAGAGGGCGAGATCCTTGAAACGGAAGTCACCGCTGTGGTCCAGGATGGTCACGCCACTGTCAATCATGCGGCTGACCCAGTCGGACGAAACGCCGTGGGGGAGGGCGGTGATGACGAGGTCACAATTCTTGGCAAAAGCCTCCGGCCCCTCCTCAGTCAAAACCAGATCGGTGAGCCCGCGCAAAGTTGGCGCATAGCTGTCGAGCCGCTGGCCAGCATAGGACCTCGACCCCGCCATAACGAGCTCGAAGGCGGGATGACCCAAGAGCAGGCGGATAAATTCCAGCCCCACATAGCCTGTGGCACCCGAGACCCCAACACGGATTTTGGTTGGTGTTTGGGTTTGGGTTGGCGTTGCGCTTTTTGCTGGTGTTTGATTTTGGTCTTGAGCTTCTGGTGGCGTTGGGATTTGGGAGGGGTTCGCTGGATCAGACATGGAAGTTCTCCGTTTCTGTTTCATTTACATCAGTTTACTCTATTACGAAGCGCTCCGAAACTGAGCCAGACAGAGAAGTTCGCAAAAGTTTCCTGAATTATAATGATGGAGCGTAGGCTTGACAAGAGAAAATTCATAATTTTTGCATGTTTTCTGCATAATATACATCTATTTGCGGGTTTTTGGTCAAGAATATGCAAAAGTGAATATATGGACTGGCGAGCCGGTTGTATGTTGGTTTGGGTTTGCCTGTCGGGATTTGTTAGAGGTCTACTAGAGGCTTGCGCCACATCGCGGTGCGATTCTGCTGATTGATGGTTTGGCGCTTCTTAATGGTTATTCCTATCGATTATGCTTTGCTCTTCTATATAGGAAATAATAGACCAATCGCCTGGGCAAAGCTTGATCTTACTGTCTATTGGCAAAGTCTGGCGCTTGATTAACCCTGCTTTATAAGTAAAACTTATTATATTGGACCGATTCTGTCGTTGTGCTGTGGAGAAACAGTCTATGGAGCGCACGAGAGGATATAATATCGTCACTGAGGTCCTTTTCATGGATTATCTTGAACTGTTTATGGACTTTATTGAACTACATGTTGCGTTAGTACTGCAATAGACCCCTCAATTTGCTTCATTCCACAGCACAACGACCGTTTTGGCCCAAGATAATTAGTTATATAGTTTTCGGGTGCCCCAAAACCTTCCCAAGACAAGTGCGCTACCGTTAAGGTCACTCAAATATGCGAAGGGATGATCCACCTTCCATAACCCAACATCTTATCCTGGTCAGGATCCGCAGCAATCCAAGCCGGCGTCGTATTTTTCGTTGTTCTGCGTGGCAAAACTGATCAACGCTGGCGAATTTCTGCAATTTTTCCCACTGGGACCCATCTGAGAGCAATTATGTGCAAAAGAGAACATGGTAATCTTGCATTCCTGCAGATCCTGACCATCGTATCTTATTATCTAAACAGTGACTCCCACATAATTACTATAGAACCACACAGCGGCCACGCACAAAGTAGAACCAGCGGATATCGAGTTGACCTACAGCCAATACAAGAGTCACTTCCGCTACCCTTAAAATAAACTACCAGGATAACTACCGCTCTCTAACACTTGCTGTTAGTAGTGAGCTGCCCAGAGAGGCAGGCAGTTGGCTGCGGTAGAAAATCGCTGATCTGTCCGTTGTTCCGGCTGATATCCACAGCGGTTCGTTTATTCTGAGTTTAAAGTGCTGCGATGGAAGGTAATCCTTGCGTTGATTTGATGTTTTTGGCGGAAGGGACTCTTGTGTTCGGTGCGTGTTCAGGTCGATATCCTCCAATTCTAGTGAATCGCAGGCGGCAAGGTGAAAATAACTGGATAGGTAACATAGTAAGACGGTCAGGATCCGCCGCTGTCCATATTTAATATATTATACAACACCAGATTTTTGATTTACTAACGTCTAGACATGGCAAAAATGCTTGTACGAGGATCATTTCCAGGAAAATCTACTGGTGGATAATATGTTTTCCATGGATAACGACAGATCCTGACCAGTATAAGATGTTGGCTAACAGGTAAGCGACTCACCACGCTATACAACACCGAACATCAACAAGAACAAGCGAACAATAGGCGACCAATCGCCCAACAAAGCGACCAATCGCCCAACAAAGCGACCAATCGCCCAACAATCAGCAAACAATAGCCAAACGATAAGCCAGAAATAGGGGAACCATAGGCAAACGACAGGCGAAATAGCCGACAAACAACACGAAACCACGTGGCCAGCTAAATTTTGTGAAGGATAAACAGATCGCCTAAGCACACGAGGCGGGAAGAGGCGTGTCAGAAGAGTAATCTACCCCTTCTCTTGTGGATTTTGACAGAAATCGCCTTGCGTTTTCGGCGTTTTGAAATTCAAAGAGATTTCTTGTCAAAAACGCCCCAAAGTATGAATTTTTCATGACTTACAAGGCGAAAGTGACGAAAACCATACAGCAAGTTACGATAAAACGAAGGGGAAAGCAACGGAATTTGACTCTTCGACAAAAAAACGAACACTATATTTGGTGAAACGATCATATAGTGGTTAATATCTGCAAATGCTATAGTTTTCATGAACGAATTAATACACGAAGCCAAGTGTAGAGCAAGCAGTGCACGCCCACGAAGCGTGCGAGATCCAAGCAGTGCACGCCCACGAAGCGTGGCCAGCACAAGTCCAAGAGCAAAGGCCAAGGGCACAAGTCCAAGAGCAAAGGCCAAGGGCACAAGCTCAAGACCTAAAGCACAAGGATCAAAGGCGAGACGCGAGCGCTACATGGAGCAGAAGTGTATACGGAGGTGAAAAATGGCAAACGTAATTCTCAAGAATGTTTACAAACGTTATGAAGGCGGTGTGGTTGCAGTATCAGACTTCAACCTGGATATCGCTGACAAGGAATTCATCATCTTGGTAGGACCGTCCGGTTGCGGTAAGTCCACAACACTGCGTATGATCGCCGGCTTGGAAGAAATCTCTGACGGTGAAGTCTATATTGGTGACAAACTGGTCAACGATGTCCAGCCGAAAGACAGAGATATCGCCATGGTTTTCCAGAACTATGCGCTCTATCCTCATATGACGGTCTTTGACAACATGGCCTTTGGTCTGAAACTCAGAAAGATCCCGAAGGACGACATCAAGCGTCGCGTTGGCGAAGCAGCAAAGATCCTGGAAATCGAACACCTCCTCGATCGTAAACCGAAGGCTCTGTCCGGTGGTCAGCGTCAGCGTGTTGCGCTAGGCCGTGCCATCGTTCGTAACCCGAAGGTCTTCCTGATGGACGAGCCGCTGTCGAACTTGGACGCAAAACTTCGTGTTCAGATGCGTGTTGAGATCACCAAGCTCCATCAGAGACTTGCCACGACCTTCATCTATGTTACGCATGACCAGACCGAAGCGATGACGATGGGTTCTCGTATCGTGGTTATGAAAGACGGCTTCATCCAGCAGGTTGATGATCCGACCACCCTTTACAGACACCCGGTGAATACCTTCGTTGCCGGCTTCATCGGAATGCCTCCAATGAACTTCTTCAATTCCCGTTTGGTGAAAGATGCGAAGGGCGTTGCTTTCGAACTCGATAATGGTAACATTTACCTGGATCAAGCGAAGTACGATGTTCCGGAAGTCAACGATTACATTGGTAAGGATGTCATCATTGGGATCCGCCCCGAGTTCATGAGCGATGACGCCGAATCCGTAGCCAGATCTACTGCGACCGGCAGCGTCTTCAATGCCCACGTCGACGTCGTTGAGAAACTGGGTGCCCAGTCCTTCCTGTACTGCACCGTCGGTGACTCTTCGATTACCGCGAGCGTTGACCCGATTGCTTCCAACACCAAGGTTGGTGACACAGTCGTGATCGCGATCGACAACCGCCGCGTCAACATCTTCGACAAGGAAACCGAGAAGAGCATCATTTCTTAAGTGTGGCCAAAGCCGCCTACAACAACTCTTACTCGTGACCTACGCTGCCACACTCACAACAGCCGAAGTCACTTCGAGTAGCAAGACACGCCGAGTTCGCTCGGCGTGTCTTGCATTCTGTGAGGCAAAGTAACGTTTTTAAGCAATATTGTTCCCTTTTAAAAGAATTCCAAAATTATTACAGAGATTTGCGAGCGAGAAACCTGCCTTTTCATGTACAATGAAGGAAATCTGGAACGTTCGACTGGCTGCGGCTTTGGCCTGAGAAAGACAATTATTACAAGTGCGAAATATTCTTGAAATAAACTTGTAATAATAGTATAGTAGTCTGCGAACTCCGATCGAGAGATGAAAAGGAGACTCTTATGGAAGAAATCATTCAAGTCATTAACGAAGCTGCTGGTATTCTTGATCGCGTCGCTGGTGTGACGGATTCGGATGGCACAGTCATTGCCTGTACGAATCAGACCCGAGTTGGTAGTGGTGACAAGCTGGCTTCAGAAATCTTTGCTTCAGAGGATTTATTCGCCGTCACCGGCAAGATGACCTACAGAAAATTCGGACCTGGTGATGCTCCGGAGTATGTTTGCTTCATTGAAGGAACGGATCACAATGCCCAGATGCAGTTGGAGCTACTGACCAATTGGTTGGTGTCTGCGCTGCGTGATGGGAATAAGGATTCAGATCGTGAAGCCCTTTTGAAGAATATTCTTTTGGAAAACGAGCTCCCGGGCGATATCCCGCTGAAGGCGAGAGAGCAGAGGATTCCTTACGCGGCACTTCGCGTGGTGTACTTGGTTCGCATTCAGGAAGAGAATAGCCTGGATTGCTTGGAGATCATGAGAAGTCTTTTCCCGAATCGCAAGATGGACCATGTCCTGGCGATGGACGAAGAGAATATTGTTCTGGTCAAGGAGTTCTACAGAGATGAGCTGTCAACAGTTCATACGCTGGCCGAGAATATCTTGGATACCTTGAATAGTGAGTCGATGAGCTCTGTCTTTATTGGTGTCGGTATGCCGGCGGAAACTTTGAAGGACTGCGCAAAGTCGTACCGTGAAGCGAGTCTTGCCTTAACGGTTGGCGGCATCTTTAGCCCGGATACCTACATTGTCCAATACGACAGCCTGGGGCTGGGACGTCTGATCTATCAGCTACCCCCGACGCTTTGCCACATGTTCTTGGATGAGGTGTTCCCGGAAGGCTCGTATGAGGGCTTGGATCATGAGACGCTCGTGACGATTGATAAGTTCTTTGAGAACAACCTCAATGGTTCGGAGACTTCTCGTCAGCTCTTTGTGCACCGTAATACTTTGGTCTACCGCTTGGATAAAGTGGAGAAGATCACCGGCCTGGATCTCCGTACCTTTGATGATGCTGTGCTCTTTAAGCTCGCATCGATGGTGCGACAGTATCTGGAGTTTTTAGAGAAGGATTCCACTACGGCTCCTCAGACGAAGTGGTGGCGCAACTAACTTTTTATGGTTGATTTTTACAACGTCAGCATGTCATATTCGAAGAATAGCCCTTTGGCTCTCAAGAATGTGTCATTCCATGTCAACAGCGGGGAGTTTGTCTTTGTGATCGGCACAAGCGGATCGGGCAAATCAACCGTGGTCAAGCTCTTGACCTGCGAGGAAAAAGTGAATTCAGGAGAAATCGTCGTCGGCGGAACGAATCTTACAAAGATCCGCCGGCGGGCGGTTCCCTTCGTCAGACGAAATATTGGCATGATTTTCCAGGATTTCCGCCTGATCGAGACGAAGACGGTTTTTGAAAATGTCGCCTTTGCCATGGAAATTGTCGGCGCTTCCCGCCGGCAGATCGGCCGCCAAGTGCCGATTGTTTTAAGTACCGTTGGGCTCCGCCACAAGGCGGATGCCATTCCGACCGAATTGTCCGGCGGTGAACAGCAGCGTGTGGCGATCGCCAGAGCTCTGGTGAATAACCCCAAATTGCTGTTGGCCGATGAACCTACCGGAAATTTAGACCCGGCAACCAGTGAGCAGATTATGGCTTTGCTCCAACAGATTAATCTGGATGGGACGACTGTGATTGTGTGCTCGCACGATAATGAACTGGTTGACCTCATGAAACAACGCGTCATTGAGATTCGTGATGGGGTCTTGATTCGCGACGAGGAGAATTCGGGCTACGCCTATTGTGAAGTTGATCCCAAGCATCTTATGACGAGACCCAGAGCGGATCACACGGATCGAGCCGATTGGGACGACCACAGCGACCACAGTGACCATATTGACCACACCGATCACACAAATCACCAAGATAGCGTAGCAAACCGCGTATGAAGATCAATATTGTTGGCAATACATTCCGCGAGGCGGGTCGCGGCTTTACTCGCCACCCCATGATTACCTTGGCGTCGATTACGACAGTCATGTTGATGTTGGGCGTTTTGGGCGTGTTTATGCTTTTTACCATGAATGCGAATTTCATTGTGGACAAGATCGGCACGGAACCCCCGGTCCAAATTTGGCTCCGGAACGGCGTTACCGAGGAGCAGAGACAGGCGATTGATCAGGCTTTGGCCGAAGATCAGGCGGTGAAGTCTTACTCCATGCAAACTCCGCAGCAGAACTATGATAACTACCGCGAGACGCTGGGTGAGGATGCGGCCTTGCTGGATAGTTTGGCTCCGGAGAGACTGCCGTACTCGTTTACGATTCAGCTCAATAGCCCGGATGTCGTCCATGATTTTCAGGGGCGCATGGAGACGTATCCGGGGATTGATGACATTCAGTATAGTAAGAATGTCTTGGATTTTCTTTCGTCGACTTCGCGGACGGTGAATTGGACCTCGCTGGTGGCGGTGACGATTCTCCTCCTGATTTCTCTGCTCATTATCTCGAACATGGTGCGGATTTCGATTCTGGCTCGTTCGGAAGAGATAGCCATCATGAAATATGTTGGCGCAACGAATAGTTACATAAGGGTACCATATTTGTTAGAAGGGGCTTTTACTGGTATAATTGGTGCGATTATAGCTTGGGGAATTACGATTTTCCTCTATGCTCGCATCTATGACTGGGCAATGCAAGACACTGCGATTAGTAGCGCGTGGGCTTTGTTGCCTCTTCGTGACCTTGTATGGCCGCTTCTTGGGGTTTTGCTTCTGATTGGGATTCTGGTTGGGGCAACGGGTAGCGGTATTTCCGTGAGACGTCATGTGAACGTCTAAGGAGGATTCTTAATCATGAAGCATAAGTCAATCGTCGCTTGTTTGCTTGCCTTTTCGCTTATTTTCACCACTGTGCTCCCGGGGCCCACTGTCCGGGCTTCCGAAGATTTCTCGACCCAGGAGCAGAGAGATGAACTAGCCGAACTTCAACGGCAGGAGGCGGCTCTAGCCGCTCAACAAGCCAGCTTAGATGGGCAAATGTCGTCGATCCGCAATGAGGTGTACTCATTGCAACAGCAGAGCAGTGCGCTCAACAGTCAGCTAGAACAGCTGCTGGCAGAAGGCAAGATCCTTGAGTCCGAATACAATCGCTTGATGGATCAGCTAGCTGCGGCGAAAGAGGCCATGGATCTGGCCATTGCCGACTATGACAAGGCGCGCCAAGAGGTCGACGACAAGCAAGTCGAGTATGAAAATCGCTTGGTCGCTATGTATAAGAGTAGTAAGCAGTCACCTTTGGAAGTGCTTCTAGACTCGGATGGGCTGACCGGTTTCTTCACGAATCT
This sequence comes from uncultured Fastidiosipila sp., assembly GCA_964499555.1. Classification (GTDB taxonomy): domain Bacteria; phylum Bacillota; class Clostridia; order Saccharofermentanales; family Fastidiosipilaceae; genus JAAYZH01. The sequence goes on along the minus strand of CAZCLL010000008.1, from coordinate 6,875 downwards.
TGAGCTTCTGAGCGTCATTGGTCGTTCGGACAAGCAGATCTTAGAAGAGCTGACAGCTGCCCGAGAGACGGCACAGGTCAAGAAGCAGGTTGCCGAAGAGAGTAAGCTCCAATATGAGCAGTTCGTGGCGGACAAGCAAGCAGAGATCAATGTGCTAGCTGGCGTCGTTGACACGACTGAGAGCGATATTGCCTATCTCCAAGGCCAGATTATCAACCGTAATGGCGACTTAGACTACCTGGAAGGACAGTATTACAACAATCTGAATCAACAAGGGCAGGTTTCGGATCGCCAGAACCAGATTGAGAATCAGATTGCTGCTCAAGCCCAAGCAACGCAGGCGGCACGGGCCGAAGCAACGAGAGCCGCCCAGGCAGAGGCGACAAGAGCCGCACAGGCGGAGGCCGCTAGGGTAGCGGCTGCCGAAGCAACCAGAGCCGCCCAGGCTGCGGCTGCCGCAGAGGCGACAAGAGCGGCGCAACAAGCGCAACAAGTGACCACAGCGCCGCAAGCCCCATCGGCTCCGTCCACCTCTACCGGTTTCATTTTCCCAGCTCCGGGTAATACGAGACACAGCTCGACTTATGGGTGGCGGCCTTATCCCTTGAATCCGTCGTATAGCGATTTCCACGATGCGATCGACTTCCCCGGCAATTTCGGTGACCCTGTGGTTGCCTCGGCTTCCGGCACGGTGGTCCGCGTCGAGTATCCGCTTCCGGGCGCTAATTACGGCCTCTACGGCTACGGCTATGCGAACATGATCATGATCCAGCATGACAACGGCTATCAGACCGTCTACGCGCATCTCAAGACGATCAATGTTTCTGTCGGCCAGTACGTCTCGCAGGGGCAGCGGATTGGCTCCATCGGTTCGACCGGCTCCTCCACTGGCCCCCATCTCCACTTCGAGATCCGCCGCCCTGGCTACTCCTCTAATCCTCGCCAGACGGTTGATCCCTACCCTTACCTCTACGGCTGAGTTTGTTTCTAGGCCAAAGCCGCCTGCCCCAAACTTTTGCAAGAAAAGTTAGTCAATTTTGTTTCGAAATAGTGAATCTGCTGCCGGAACCTGTCCTGGCGGCAGATTTTTTCAAGTCTTTGGATTAAGATAGGATGAACTTACGCGATAAGAGAGTCGATTCCGTGCGAAGGCAAGGTATCCCCAGCTTAGGAAGGAACAACGATGAATAACGATCAAAATAACGAGAACCAGAGGCCCGATGGGAATCAGCCTTCCGGCCAAACACCCCCTTCTGGAACCTACACGCATCAGAACTGGAATCAAAATCCGGGCTACAACGCCAACCCCAATCAGAACCAGAACCAGGGGCAGGGAAGTGCGAACGGCGGCTTTGGCCAAAACCAAAACCCGAACCCGAACCAAAACTACAACCCCTACACGGGTGCGCGCATCAACCGGAGCCCTTACGCCTACCAACAGCCGCGTCAGAGGAAGTCGGGCTCGCGTGTGTTGCCGGTGTTGCTGAGTATTTTCCTGACGTTTGTGATTACGTTTGGCTCGACGTGGGTGCTGGCTAGCCAAGGGATGCTGCCCGGAACGCAGGGGCAGAGCCTGATTGCAGCGCCAGAGAACCAGACTCAGGTTGGGGACTTGGGGCTTTCGATTCATACGGATGACCCGCAGGCGCAGGTGGCGGCCGCGAAACTGGCGGATATTATTAAACTTCTGCAGGATAATTACTATAAGGTGCTGAGTCCTTCGGAGATTATCGATGCCATGTCTGAGGGTGTAATTAACTCGATGGACAGCCAATATACCTACTATATGTCTTCGGAGGACTACAGTGCGTTTGCCGAGTCGATGAGTGGGAATTATTCCGGAATCGGCGCGACGGTGACGCAGCTGGAGACGGGGGCTTTCCAAATTGTTTCGGTGATTGAGAATGGTCCGGCGGCGCGGACGGGCCTCTTGCCTGACGACATTATTTTGTCTGTGGATGGTGTGGATGCGTCGACCTTTGCTTCGACCCAAGAACTGGCGAGTGTGGTTCGTGGGGAGGATGGCTCTACCGTCAATCTGGTGATTTCTCGTGATTCGCAGGAAATGCCGTTTGCGATTGTGCGCGCCCAAGTGGTGGCCGAGCATGTCTATGTGCGCATGCTGGATGAGATCACCGGTTACTTGAATATCACCGATTTTGCGACGAACTTGCCTGAGCAATTCCAGGCCGGCCTACAATCTTTGCTGGATCAAGGCGCAACGCAGATTGTGTTTGACCTGCGCGGCAACCCCGGCGGCTCTGCCCAGGCGGTTGTGGAAGTCTTGGATATGTTGCTGCCTGAAGGAATCGTTGCGACCACACGTGGGCGCGAAGATGGGAAAGTTGTGTCCGAAGCCTGGGAATCTGGCCCCGAGATGCTTGTCCCCGAATCGATGAAATATGCCATCTTGGTGAACCGCAATACGGCTTCCGCATCTGAGCTTTTCAGTGGTGCTTTGCGCGATTATGGGAAGGCCGTTCTAGTCGGTGAAACGACGTATGGCAAAGGCTCCGGCACCAGAACCTACACCTTGCGTGACGGGTCCGCTGCCAACATCACCATCTTCAATTACTACCTGCCGAAAGGCGACCTGATCGAAGGCATTGGCCTTACCCCGGAAATCCCGGCGGACAACATCAGTGCAGAATTCCGCTCCATCCCGCTCTATCGCCTCACCCCCGAGCAGGATCCGGCCTTGCAAGCCGCCCTCGACTACCTGAACCAAAGCGAGGCCATGTACGCAAAATGAGTTTGGCTTATGACAGCGCCTCGCCGAACCTGGCGTATGACTGCGCCTCGCCGAACCTGGCGTACGACAGCGCCTCGCCGAACCTGGCGTACGACTTGCTGGCCCCTTACTACGACGCTTTCCAAAGCAGCGAAGACCCAGCCGCTTGGGCCAGGTTTCTGAGCGAAGCTTTTGCAGAAGCTGTCGCGGCTGGCGTTTCCGGCGTTTCTGGCGAGTCTGGCGAGTCTGGCGTTTCTGAGCCCCAAGGCCAAAACGGCGCATTTCTCGCCTGCGACTTGGGTTGCGGAACGGGTCAGGTTTGTCGTGAACTTTTGAAGCTTGGCTTCGATGTCATCGGCATCGACAATTCCCCCAACATGCTGGCGGAGGCAATGAATCCTCCGTTGGAAGAGGGGGGGGAAGCGGCGGCTTTGGCCGAGAGTGAGGCGAGCGATGGCGAGGCTGAAATGTCCCGCATGCCTCTGTATTTGCTGCAGGACATTCGGGATTTTGAGTTGTATGGGACCGTCAATTTTCTTTACTCGACCCTCGACACTATGAATCATTTGCCCGCCCAGGATGTCAGCCGCGTGCTGCGCCTGACGCAGAATTATCTTCATCCTGGCGGCGTCCTCCTCTTCGACATCCTGACGCACGACTACATGGCCCACAAGATGGGACATGAGCTGTACTACGAGATTGGCGAGGATCATGCGATCCTCTGGCAGAACAACTTTTCTGAGGCTTTGCAGCAAAATCAAGCGGACATCACTATTTTCACCGCGACTACGGCTTCGGCGGCCTCTTCGGCTCCCTCGGCTTCTTCGGCCAAAGCCGCCGTCTACGAACGCAGCGACCTGGAAGTTCGAGAGTTCTACCATGATCCGACTTCGCTGATTTCTGAGTTAGAAGGATTGGGTTTTGAGGCTCGGCAGATTCGTCCTGCACCTTCTAGCGGGGTGGATGAGGAGCAGAATCGACACTTTATTATGGCTGTGAAAACCTCTAGGTGAGTATGTGGCTGGCTGCGGCTTTGGCCAAGGAAGACCACGAATAAAGCAATAGAATGGAATGACTATGAGTGAACTTGACTTACACCCGGAAGGCGATTATGTCGTCCGCGCGCTGGTTTTTAACGATCTTGTGAGAATGACGGCGGTGCGGTCGACCGCGACAGTGGCAGAGGCGACGCGCTTGCATGGGTTGACGCCGATGGCTTCGGTGGCTTTGGGGCGGTTTATGACGGGGCTGCAGCTAATGTCGGTGGATCTGAAGAATGAGGGCGATTCGATTACCGGCATTATTCGCTCGGATGGGCCGATTCGTGGGATGACGGCGGTTGTCGAACAAGATACGACGGTGCGTGGTTTTGTGCTGAACAATGATCTGGAGACGACTTTGCGCGCGTCGGGCAAGCTGGATGTGGCTTCGGCTGTGGGGCAAGGGGTGCTGACGGTGATTCGTAAGCAGGCAGGCGCGAAGCCTTATAACGGCAATGTGGAGCTGATTTCTGGCGAGATTGCCGAGGATTTTACTTACTATTTGGCGACTTCGGAGCAGATTCCGACGATTATGGGCTTGGGTGTGAATTGCGACAAAAGCGGCATCCGCCAAGCGGGCGGCTATTTGATTCAGGCGATGCCTGGCGCCGGCCCTGAGGTGATTGATTGGCTCGAGAAGCGGATCGGGGGTTTCCCGGATGTGACGTACTGGATGGAGGAGGGCTTTACGCCGGCGCAGATTCTGGATCTTTTTGCTGGGCGAGAGGACCTGCGCTATCTGGAAGTGAAGCCGACTTCGTTCCGCTGCACCTGCTCTCGCGAGCGCATGGCGGAGGCCCTTCTGACTTTGGGGCGCTCGGATTTCGAGGAGCTGATGGAGGATGACGGGGAAGGCGCGACATTGACTTGTGACTTCTGCAACAAACATTACCATTTCCCTTCGGCCGAGCTGCGGCGCATGGCGGCCGAGGCTTGGGAGAAGTAAGGAGTTGGAGCCTTGGTTGGGGGCGCTTTGTTGGGGGATTTGTGATTGGGGCTTTATGGTTGGCGGGCTAGTTTTGCTGGGGGTTCTATGGTTGGCGGGCTCTATGGTTGGCGGGCACTATGGTTGGCGGGCACTGATTGGGGGCTTCTCGAATCTTGGAGCACTCGGATAGAGGGATATCAGCCTGAACACGCACCGAACACAAGAATCCCTTCCGCCTAAAAAATCTAATCGACGCAAGGATTTTCATCCATTTGAACTTCAAATCCACGCAAGGATTTTCATCCACTGACTCACTTTCTGTACCGAACAGACTTACCGCTGTGGATATCAAGTGGCATGGAGGATGGATGCAAGGTTTTCTACCGAATTTTCTACTGAGTTTTTACTGCGTCCGATTGCCTGCGTTGCAGGAGGCGCTGGCAACGCACGGCTAACGGCATATTTTTGAGGGCGGTAGTAACTCTTGTGGTTTGTTTATGTATAGCGGAAGGATCTCTTGAGTTGGTGGTAGGTTTGGGTTGATATCCGCTGATTCAAAGTTTGTCGAGGCTGTTAGGGAAGTTTACTGGGAGATTTTACAGGTCTTGACATTTGGGTAACAAGATATGGTGGTCAGGATTTGTTGTTATCCATGCATAATGTATTCTCTTTCTTCTTGCTCGGTGCTAATTGGCCTAGTTTGGTGCCCAAAATTGATCCGAACCGGATGGTTAGGGAGTATTTTCACCTGAGTTTTGGATTCTGTAATAAGTTAAGTATGGACAGCGACAGATCTTGACCAAGGTGATATGTTGCACATTTCGATTGTTTCTTTGAATCCCGGATTTAATCGAAAATCAACACGATACTTTGGGTGGAGATTGTTGTTAAGGTGCTTGAATCCCGGATTTAATCGAAAATCAACACGATACTTTGGGTGGAGATTGCTGTTAAGGTGCATGAATCCCGGATTTAATCGAAAATCAACACGATACTCTGGGTGGAGATTGCTGTTGAGGTGCAAGAATTCCGGATTTAATCGAAAATCAACACGATACTTTGGGTGGAGATTGTTGTTGAGGTGCTTGAATCCCGGATTTAATCGAAAATCAACATGATACTCTGGGTGGAGATTGCTGTTCGGGGAGTAGGGTTCCGGATTTAATCGAAAATCAACACGATACTCTGGGTGTAGATTGCTGTTGAGGTTCATGAATTCCGGATTTAATCGAAAATCAACACGATAATCTGGGTGGAGATTGCTGTTGAAGTGCTTGAATCCCGGATTTAATCGAAAATCAACACGATGCTCTGGGTGGAGATTGTAGTTGAGGTGCATGAATTCCAGATTTAATCGAAAATCAACACGATGTTCTGGGTGGAGATTGCTGTTGAGGTGTTTGGGTGCCAGATTTAATCGAAAATCAACACGATAATCTGGGTGGAGATTGCTGTTGAGGTGTTGGGGTGCCAGATTTAATCGAAAATAAACACGATGATCTAGGGTGAGTATAAGAAGCTGATGGTAGAGTTCTAATTACAGTGGTCGGTGGCGTTTTTATGTATCTGCTAGCTCAGTGTTCCGTGCTGGTTTGGTTGATTATTGGTGCGCTACACCACGGCGTATTGTTTTGCCGCCATTTTGAGTAGTGGGCTCGTTGGGGAGAGATAGAAGTGGGGGGGAGTGCGGTATATATAGAGAGATAATAAAGACTAGATGCCTGGAGGAGAGCACCTACCCAACCTCCCTGTTGGATGGGTCACTGTTTTAGGTTGTGCAAAATCACGAAATTTGTGATTGGGGGGAAGAAAATTGCTGAAAACGCTGAAATTGGGGCTGCTTTGACTTGAACTGTAATGGTTCGTCCGCTACAATACTTGAGCATGCGCCTTGAATGGCGTGAAATCGGAGATTGCCGCACGTACGGCTGCGTTGTATTTGCGGGTAACTTCGGTGGATAAGCTGGATCCTAAGAGATCTGGTGACAGGGGATACCTGGTTGGCAGTGTGTGTCGGTGTAGCCGACATCGAACCCGGACAGGAATGAGAATTCTGTGCTGGGTTTTATGATGGCAAACAATGAAACGCCCGGCAAGGTAGCTACCTGAAGCAGCAAAAAGTGGAGGAAGAATCGAATGGCTAGTAATCAGAAAATCCGTATCAGACTGAAGGCGT
>CAZCLL010000007.1:21252-31073 GCA_964499555.1 uncultured Fastidiosipila sp. | reverse complement strand
TTGAGTTTTTTCTTCTGGATTTTTTCTAAGTATTAATATTTCAGGAAGTTAAGGTTGAAAGAATTTGTCATTGTCCTCTTGCCGGGTGAAGATGACCCCGAAAGAGTGCAAACAAGAAAAGTCTTCCAAGATGGCTTAAGCGAAAAATTGGGGATGCCAGTCAGAGAATTCCGCGGCAACGATTATTCTGCGGTCATTGAAGCGATGAGAGGCGGGCAAGCTCAGATTGCGCAATTTGGGCCTTTCTCCTACGTGCATGCGAAGGATCGTGCCAATGCCGTTCCCTTTGCGGTCAGCGGAAACAAAAAGACAGGCGAGCATGGTTATAACTCCTATATCGTGACTCCGGTTAATTCCGGTATTGAGAAAATTGAGGATCTGAAAGGGCGCAGCTTTGCCTTTGTTGACCCGGAATCCACTTCCGGAAACATCGTGCCGAGCGATCAAATTCTCTTGACCATCAATGATCCTGCGATCGATTTTGATGGCCTGCACTTGAACGGCACCTTCTTTAGCGAGGTCATGTTCTCCGGTAGCCATGCGAACTCCATGCGCGCAGTAGGCCTTGGAGATATTGATGCCGCCGCCGTTTCCTCCAGCTCTTATCGTAGTGAAATTAAGTCCGGAAACGTCAAGGAAGAAGATATAAGAATCATCCATGAATCACCCAGGTTGCCTTCCTCGCCTTGGTGCTACCGTTCAGACCTCGATCCTGAACTCGTAGAGATTGTCAAAGAGTACTTCTACAGCTACGACAATGCGGATTACTGGGGTGGCGATGAGACAAAAGCCTTCCTGCCGATCGACGATAGCTCCTATGAATATGTTGCAAGCTTGGCTTCTAAGTATAACCTGACTGACTAAATTCTTCGTAGCTGCCAGCTTCTCAAGAGAAGTTGGCAGCGACCCCCTTGAATTGAGGCTCATACATGAAAAGCACCTTGCATATTCAAAACTTAAAGAAGTACTACGGTGATGTAAAGGCAGTAGACGGGGTCAGTTTCAACGTGGATCCAGGTGAGCTACTTGTGATCATTGGTTCCTCTGGTTCCGGGAAGAGCACCATCATGCGTTGTATCAAGCTCTTAGTAGAAGTCACAGAGGGCAAAATCCATTTTGAAGACAAAGAGATCACGCATCTTCGGGGCAAAGAGAAACGGGAAACGATGCGTGAAATCGGCATGATTTTTCAAAACTATAATCTCGTGGAGCGTCTCACCGTCTTCCAGAATGTCATGCACGGTCGATTAGGCTATGTGAACACGCTGGACGGCGTCTTTGGCCGCTACGATGAAGAGTCGAAGAAGAAGGCGCTGAAAATTTTGACCAAAATCGGCATGGAAGAAACCATCTACAAGAGGGCCGGCGAACTGTCCGGCGGGCAAATGCAAAGGGTGGGGATCGCACGCGCCTTCATGCAGAATCCGAAACTCCTCCTCTGCGATGAGCCGATTGCCTCACTTGATCCGAATACTTCGCGCATCATTATGGACTTGATTCGTGATCTGGCGAAAGAAGCGGGAATCGCCGCCATCGTCAATCTCCATCAAGTGCATGTGGCCAAAGAATATGCGACACGAATCATCGGCATCAAACAAGGCAAGCTCGTTTTTGATGGCCATCCCCATGATCTGACGGATGAGATGATTGAGCAGATCTACGATTCGCCGATTGAGGAACTCAGCTTGGATTTGGCGACGGAGGATCGTAAGCATGGCCATTGATCCTGAAAACGCGAAGGCGGTCGCCCAAGAAAAGTCCACAAGAGTGCAAGAAATTGTCCTTCAGCAAGGAAACGGCGGGCGCCAGATCAAGAAAATCCCCCTGACTCGTCAGGTCGAGAGACGAAATTTGTTAATCTCCGTCTTGGTCATTGTCTTGATGTACGTAGGGGCGACGATTCACTCTGGGTACAATCCCTTCTCGGTGTTCAAAGCAAGGAAGATGCTCTTCGATTTTGTGACCCAGGACCTCTTCCCTCCTGTGTGGGAAAACTGGCGGGTCATCCTACAAGGCATGAAAGAAACGGTTCTGATGGCCCTCGCAGCGACGGTGATTTCTGCTGCAGTTTCCATTGTTTTGGCCATCTTAGGCTCCAGCTCCACGGCTCCTTGGCATCCTTTGACCTATATCATTCGGGGCTTCGCCTCGCTCCTACGAAACATCCCTTCGATGGTGTGGGTCTTTATCATGACCATGTCCTTCGGGATTGGCGTTACGGTTGGTTTCTTAGCCCTGCTGGTGAATGGAATCGGCATGTTGACTCGCACCTTTATTGAAATCTTAGATGAAACCGGCGAAGAGAATATTGCGGTCATGTCTGCCGTTGGTGCGCCTTACCTTCCGACCTTGACCCAAAGTGTCTTTCCAAGATCTTTACCCGGCATCCTCAGTTGGATCCTCTACGCTCTAGAGGTCAACATCCGTTCGGCTGGCATTGTCGGTTCCGTAGGTGGAGGTGGCATCGGCATGATCCTCTCCGGATACATCAAGTCTTTCCGTTACGACAATGCAATGGGAGTCATTTTGCTCATTGCCCTGATGACCGTGCTCGTTGACCGGATGACCAACTTCATAAGAGAAAGGGTAATTGTATGAGTTCCGAAAAACGACAAGTGCCTGCTCCGAAAACGCCCGTGATCAAAAAAGGGAAGATCATGATCAACAACCCGCGCCACAATCGCCCGCTCACCAATACACTTTGGATTCTGGGCATCTTGGGCTTGGCAGCCTTTTTCTTCCTTGGCCTTGATTTCCAGACCATTCTGAGCCGTTTTCAGAACATTCCGCGGGCGCTCCACCAGTTGATGCAAATTAACTTTTCTGAACTGGATGTCACCTTGCAAGCCTTGGTTGAGTCCTTCGATGTCGCCATCTTGGCAACGGTCTACAGCATCCTGTTTGGCTTGATTTTCGGGGCTTTGATGGCCAAAAACATCAATCCAATTACCTGGATCCGCGCCGTTCTTTCGGCGATCTTCACATTCATACGCGGCATACCCAGCATTATCTGGGTTTTGCTTTTCATCGGAAGTTTGGGTATGGGCATGACTTCGGGAATCATTGGGGTTATCGTCGGCTCGACTGCCTATTTTGCCAGAGTCTTCTATCAAGTCTTTGAGGAAGTCGATGACGATACGATCGAAGCCCTACAGGCAACGGGTGCGTCTCGCTTCAAAATTTTCTTCACCGCCATCATTCCTGCCTCCGTTACGGCCATTGTCGCCTGGGTCGCCCTGAACTTGGAGAACAACTTCGGTGCGTCCTCCATCCTGGGAACGGTCGGTGCGGGTGGCATTGGCTATATCATCTCCGCCAATTTTGGCCGTTACCAGTATGGCAAAGCCATCCTCGGCATTGCGTTCATGGTCAGCGTTGCCTTTCTCTTAGAGCTCTTCGCCACGCAAACGAAGGAAAAGTTGCGTGTCTGAGTGCACCGAAACCACTAGAAAGAAGGTTCTCCCTTGGATAAAAAACAGCTCAGCTACGCCTTTACGGTTACGCCGGTGGACGCGCTAGCCCAGATTGCTCAGAACATCATGCAGAAATACCAGACCCTCCTTCTCCGCGAGGCGAAGCAGACGCTGGTCATGGTCAAAGTCCGCGAGCACATAGGCCAAAGTCTTTTCTACCTTGGCGAGGTCCTCTGCAGCACCTGTCAGGTTGAGGTGGCAGGTCACGCGGGCATTTCCGTCTTGATCGGTCATGATTTGGCCAAAGCCGCCTCCGCCGCTGTCATCGACGCCGCGCAGAATGCGAATATTCCCGAGCTTCCTGAAATTTTTACCACCTTGCAAAACTATGTCGATCAAGACAAGAGACGCAGGGAAGCCAGAAGTCAGCAAGTCGAGAGCACACGCGTTGATTTCCAGATCATGCAAGGAAGCTAAATAAGATTGGACAAGAACCTATGATGACAAACAAAATTGAAATGAAGAGTAAATATGCTTTCGATCCCATTTACGACCGGCAAAAACTCTTCCGCAAGATCCTCGAAGCCTTCGCCAATCCGGGCAGAATCCTAGACATCACACCATTTTCGAATGGCTTTTCAGGGGCTAGCTACCCTTCGCTCCTCGCCATCGCAGAAGTGCTTCTGGATGCGGAAGTGAGCTTCGCCGTCTTGGAGGAAGAGGCGGCTTTGGCCGTAGAAATCCACAGTCAGACGGGCGGCCAGGTCGTCGCCCTGGAAGACGCGCAGTACGTTTTCGTCTGCGCCTCCTCCCTACTGACGAAAGAACGGATCGCCTCGCTGAGGCAAGGGGACATCGACTATCCGGAACGTTCCGCTACCGTGCTTGTCTTACTTGAGGAGCAAGGCCTAGTAGAGATTACGCCGCAAGGGCCTGGCATCAAGGAAGAGGAGCCGCCTTTCACAGTGCAGTTGGAAGAAGAGGCGCGACGCATTCTTGCGGTCGATCGCTCGCTGAACATTCCTTTCCCTTGTGGGTGTGACTACGTCTTCTTGAGGAAGAACGAACAAATGTATGCCTTTCCGCGCACAACAAAAGTAAAGGAGTTTCGCTAATGGCTTATGTAGCGGCAACCGGTGGTCAGAAAGCCATCGAACACTCGCTTGAATTATTGAGCTTGATTCGCTCCCGTGGCCTCGCGCCTGAAATCAAGCAAATGACGGACACGTTTAGTCTCTTGATCGACCAGATCATGAGTGAAGCCTCGCTGTATGCACCGGAGTATGCGGCTTTGGCCTTACGACAAGCTGCGGGGAGCCCGGAAGAGGCGGTCTTTATCCTGCGAGCGTATCGCTCCACTTTGCAGAGAGACTATTACTCGCTGCCCGTTGATACGTCGGAGATGACCTTGCTGCGGCGGATTAGCTCGTCCTATAAAGATATTCCGGGCGGGCAAGTCTTAGGGGGAACCTTCGATTACAGCCACCGCTTGCTCGATTTCGGGCTAGCGGATCCTGGTGTGGATGATCAACTGGCGGTCACGTCTGACCTGGAAAGGGATTTTGAAGGAATGGTGCTTGACCCGTTATCGTCAACAGACCTGACAGCCGGCCGGGTGGCGGATCAATTGCGTAAAGAAGGGCTCTTGCCGGAAAGAGACCTCGATCCGACGGAGCCGGACGATGTGACGAGGATGAAACTTCAGTTCCCCTGTTTGCGTAGTGCGAAATTGCAAACCCTGACACGCTTGGATACCGGTTTCCTCTCTGGTGTCGCCTACTCGGCCATGCGTGGCTATGGTGGCGCGCATCCGACGATCGCCGAGCTTCGAAGTGGGCATGTGCAAGTTGAAATCGCCTATCCCTTGGATGAGTCGCAATCAATCACTATCGGTGAAATCGTGGTCACGGAAGTGGAGGCCCTAACTGGTTCGCTGGATAAAGATCGCTCCACGATGGCTGCAATGGATTCCGGTTATGGCTTAGTGATGGGACGTGGCGAAACCAAAGCCATCGCCATGGCGATTGTCGACGCAAGCCTAAGTAAGCCTGGGGATGCTCCGGCGCAAGATGCCGAATTTGTCCTTACCCATGGTGACTCTTTGGAAATGAACGGCTTCATCGCCCACTTGAAACTCCCTCACTATGTCACGTTCCAATCCAAGCTGGACCGCTCCAGGAAGACTTTACAGGAGGGCGCGCAATGATAGACCTAGACCATTACAATTTTGCCTTCTTAGATGAAGGATCGAAAAAAGAAATCCGCCGCACGATTCTCAAAGCGGTTTGTATTCCGGGCTATCAAGTGGCTTTCGGTTCTCGAGAAATGCCGATTGCGCGAGGGTGGGGAACCGGCGGTCTGCAAATCACGCTGTCCATTATCGGACCCGAAGAAACCTTGAAGGTCATCGACCAAGGAAATGATGACTCCGTGAATGCGATCAATATCAAGAAGCTCGTTCATAGCTCAACCGATGTCGAAACCACGATTGATACGCTTCGCGCAGACATCATTCAGTCACGTCACAGAATTCCGGAAGAGACGCTATCGAATCAGCAAATTCTGGTCTTACAAGTGCCCAATCCAGAACCTTTACGCTCTGTTGAGCGTAGAGAAGAGGTCACTCGCAAAATGCACGGCGAGCGTGATTACTCGGGCGTTTGGTTGAAACTCTATGAATCGATGATTCGTTTCGGCCACATTAACATCGGCGCGAGTTACCCCCTGATGATTGAGGATCACTACATGATGACCCCTTCCCCCATTCCTCGCTGGGACAATCCCCGGCTTCATAATGCCCCTCATTTGACGCTGCTGGGGGCAGGGCGTGAGAAGAAAATTTATGCCGTGCCTCCCTACACCAAAGCCTGGTCTCTACAGTTTGATGACGTGGCTTTTGAAAGGGAAGACTTCTCTGGTGCCTCGTGTAGGCACTGCGGTTCAACAGATACCTATCTGAATGAAATCAATACGGAGTCGGGAGAACGTTTTTATGAATGTTCGGACACGAGCTTTTGCTTGAAAAGGAGGACCAGATCATGATGGATGAACAAGCGATACTTCAGGTCAGAGATCTCGTCGTTCGTTTCGGTAAGGGCTGCGAACATTGCCTTTCGGGTGGGGCGCTTACAAAAAATCTCTGTCCCGTGTGCGGAACGGTCTGGGCCAATAACAAGATCTCTTTCGATGTCTATCCGGGCGAGATCCTCGGGATCGTTGGAGAATCGGGTTCAGGAAAATCCACGATTTTACGTTGCCATTATTTTGACCGGGAAGCAGATGGCGGCCAAGTCACTTTGCAAAGCTATGAAGCTGGTGAACGGAATTTGTTAGAAGAAACTCGCCAGGCCAAACGCTACATCAAAAATCACCTTTTGGGCATGGTCTACCAGAACCCGGTCATGGGACTTCGTATGCGGAGCACCAGCGCCGGGAACATTGCTGAGAAACTTCTGGCTGCCGATTGCTACCACTATGGCCAAATTACGGCTCGGGTGAAAACGCTCTTCGATGCGGTACGCATGCCGCAGTCGCGTCTCAAGGAGGCACCCATCAACTTCTCCGGCGGCATGCAGCAACGTGTGCAAATTTCAAAGGCCTTGGCCAATAACCCCTCTGTCCTCTTCCTTGATGAAGTGACAACCGGACTCGATCTCTCGGTTCAGGCACGCGTGCTAGAACTGATCCGCGAGATTCGCCGGGAATTTGGGGTGTCCATGATTTTGGTCTCCCACGACTTATCGGTCATTCGCATGCTCTCGGATCGCACGCTCGTGATGCATGACGGGCGGGTCGTCGAACATGGCCTGACCGACCAAATTCTCGATGATCCTCAAGAACCCTATACCCAAGAACTGGTTCAATCCATGCTTTAATTTATTGATGTTCTAGGAAGGAAGAACGATGGTAACGATATTCCATAACGTTAGAATTTGCACGCCGGATACGATCCTAGAGAACCATGAACTCTGGCTGCAAGATGGCAAGATAGAGGCGATCGTGGCTGCGGGGGGCTTTGGCCAACGTGCTGAGGTGGATGACGCAGGTCACCTCCCTCGTCCGGCTTCGGCCAAAGTCGTAGACTGCCAAGGGATGCTCGCCATGCCGGGGATGATTGACATTCACTCCGACATGATCGAGGGGGTGATCTCGCCTCGCAGAGGGGCAACCATGGATTACCGCTTTGCCTTGCTGCAGGCGGAAAGAGAGTTGATCTCTGAGGGAATCACCACCATGTTTCATTCGATCTCCCTCTACAATCCGGAGCGTGGCAGGCATATCCGAAACGATGTTCGCTACCCGGAAAATGCCTACCGTTTCGCCAAAATCGTGGAGCAATTTCGCTCGGAAGAACATTTGATCAAGCACCGCTTCCATATGCGCTATGAAGTGGATAATCTCGTGACTATGCCATTAGCCATGCAGATGTTCGATGAAAGAGTCATTGATCTCTTTTCGTTCATGGATCACAGTCCCGGTCAGGGTCAGTACCACGATCTGACGCGCCACCGCAAAATGCATGCGGCGCTGAACGACGAAGAGTATGGTGACTTGATCGAAATGCACCGCACGAAAAAGCGCCTCAGCCAAGAGCAGATGCAAGAAATGGCTGCGAAAGCGTTGGAGCAGAACATCGCGATTGCCAGTCACGATGACGACACGCTTGCCAAGCTCCAAAACAACGCTACGTTTGGCACACGGATCAGTGAATTCCCCATCACACTGGAAATCGCACGGGAAGCCAGGAAACTTGGCTATGATGTATGTGTTGGCGCTCCCAATGTGCTGATGGGTGGCTCTCATGTGGGCAACCTCTCCTCTACAGAAGCGATCTTGGATGGTTCCGCCAATATCCTTGTCTCTGACTACTTCACGGCAGGGCTCTTAGAGGCTGTCTTTATCCTGCATAGAGAACATGGGCTTTCTCTTCCTCACGCGATCAATCTGGTGACCGTAAACCCGGCCCGTGCTGTCAATCTCGAGCAGGAGACCGGTAGCCTGCGGGTTGGCCTAGCTGCGGATGTACTTCTCGTACAAGATCAAGTGGATCATCCCTATGTAGTGTCCAGTTATGTCAATGGGATTGAAAGTGTTCATTATGCTTGTTGCGGTGCTCACTTCGGTGTTCAGTGTGGCGTTCAGCGCGATGCTCAGCGCGAAACCCTTGAAGGGAGCCTCCAACCATGAACATATCCACGCCCAAGCAAGCGATCCTCAAAGTTCGTAACCTTAGCAAAACCTTCACGATGCACGAGCAGAACATCCGAATCGCTTCCTGCCACAAGATCAATTTCGAACTTCCCGAAGGGGAATTCCTCGGCATTGTCGGCGAGTCAGGAGCGGGGAAATCCACCGTCCTAAAGTGCATCGATCGGAACTATTTAGCCACAGAAGGTCAGATTCTCTACCGTCTAGAATCAGGAGACTGGCTTGACCTCGTCACCGCTTCTGACCGCCAAATCATCAAACTGAAAGAAGGGCAAATCGGCACGGTTTCCCAATTTCTGCGGATCTTACCTCGAGTTACGGCTTTGGCCTACGTAACCGACGCCGCCCTACATACTGGCGTGAGTCACGAAGAAGCCAAGGGGCTCGCAGTAGAAATGCTCCGCTACTTCCGCATTCCGGAAAACTTGTGGGACCTCTACCCCATGACTTTCTCTGGAGGTGAGAAACTTCGCCTAAACCTCGCGCACGCAATGGTGATGCGTCCCCGTCTTCTTCTCCTGGACGAGCCTACGGCTTCGCTCGACGCAGACAGCAAACTGCTGGTTCGTGAGATCATCTTACAACTCAAAGAGCAAGGGACAAGCATGATCGGTATCTTCCATGATCTTCGCTTCATGGAGCAGGTGTGCGACCAAGTCTTACGACTGGTCAAAGGGAATTTGGAGGTCACCGATGAAAATTCTTCTCTGGGGTGACATGCATTATCCGGATGCTAGCGCTCGCAATGGTTCTATTTTTCGCGAGATTCGTGATCACTACTTCAAGCTCCTTTTTGATGCGTACTTCGGAATTGAAGCCGACCTCTACATCCAACTAGGGGATCTCTGTAACCTAGGTAGTGTGGAGGAGTTCACCTCCATTTGGCCACTCATTTCGTCCTATCAGAAAAACTTCTACTTCGTCTATGGGAACCACGACAAATATCTGGCCACAGATGCCATGATTCGTGACTATACGGGGCAAGATGCGCTCGTCACCTTGAACCTCGGTGGTCTCAACATTCGTTTCCTCAACGCCTCCGCCGAACTTGAACCCGCTCGCTGGGGCGGCTACCTAGATGAGAAACAACTTCAACGCTTGGCCGATTCTGTCACGAAGACGGAGGGTAGTGATCTACTGATTTGTTCTCACCACGGCATTTTCGATACGACTTTTCGCACGAATCACAAGATGCATTAC
>CAZCLL010000007.1:13148-21242 GCA_964499555.1 uncultured Fastidiosipila sp. | reverse complement strand
AATTCAAGACATTCTGCGTTCGCGGAAAACTCCCGCCTTCTTCCTCTCTGCCCATAACCATATGGATTCGATTTTCCAAGAAGGGCCGTGGACTTTTATCCAGCTTCCTGCTACCTTCGATGATCCTTCGCCGAGGTTACTTACTTTTGTGGATGAGGTTGATGGGGCTGAAGGGGTTCAGGTGGCTGAAGGGGCTGATGGGGCTTGTGCGGCTGCTGCGGCTGATGGGGCTGATTCGGCACGCGAGGCTTGTGTGACGCTTGAAGCGATCACACTTACGAACGAAGAGACCTTACGAGGACTTAGCCGTCTCCTTACAAAAAATCTAGACCACTTTACACCCAACAAAATCGCAGTCGGTACCTCCCGAAACCGCAATGGAGTCTTCAGACGCTATGTCAAATGAAAAAGCAGATGAAAAGATCGTAACCCAATATGTAAATGGACACCCCTATCGATTGAAAGAAGCCTTCGATCTCTCTTTTGTTGAGGAACTTGGAAAAGTGTTCGCAGTCTTTGATGAGCAAGACTCTGGAAACTTACTCTTTGGCCTTCGTATCGGAAATGAGCCTTATCTTCTGAAAATCGCTGGTGCACCTACAATCAAGGGTCAACGCTCGCCGAAACTAGCCGTGGAGGGCTTGCGGAAATCTGTGAGAATCTATCAGGCACTAGCTTCCGCTCCCCAGCTAGTCAAACTCGTTCGGACCTATGAATTCAGCAATTGCTTTGCCTTGCTTTTTCATTGGGTAGAAGGTCATGGCCTCTACCGAGGGCTTACGACAGCTGTCACGCACAGTCTTCCTGAAGAGCTATCCGCTACGCCCATCTTCGGGCTGCATTCGGTCAATGGCTATAAAGCCTTCAAGCACCTACCTCATCTTCAACGGTGTCAGGTTGCTTTTCAGATCACAAACTTCTTCTGCCAAATTGCTTCGAAAAACTACATCGCCGTTGATTTTTACGATGGCAGTCTCCTCTATGACTTTACAGGTGATATCTTGCATATCTGTGACATCGACGATTTCCGTGAAGGGGCATTCACCAATCAAGAAGGTCGTCTCCCAGGGTCGACGCGCTTTATGGCACCAGAAGAATTCACTCGGGGTGCCTTAATTGATGAGCGCACCAATGTCTTTCGTCTCGGTAAAATGCTTTATTTCTGCTTCGGTGACGAAAGCATCAACACCTTACACTACAAAAATGCCACGACAAATTTTACCCAGATTCTTGGACAATGTGTTCACGAGGATCCTGATCTCCGCTATGCCTCTACACATGACGTCCGTGACGCCCTTATTCATGTGCAGATCTTTGGCAATATCACTTAGCGGCACTTGAGATTGTCAGCGAGCACTTCTGGTGAACTGATCCAAATACCGCTGTGCTTCCTCGCGGCTCCGAAAATGATAGAGCATAATCAATGGATACTTTTCCAGACGACGGAAGATGAGTGGCCGCTTTGTCTGAGGAAAACACCTGATATACTCAATAAACTCCGGATCTTCTTCCTTCTCAATCCATGGGATGTCCTCCCGTTTCTTCCCGATGCGCTCCCGAGCAGACCTTATGCACAGCTCAACAGGGTAGTCGAGAAAAAAGACCGTATCACAAAGAGCCAAACGCTGTTCCATCGTAGCCCCGTAGTTGCCATCGATAATCCAAGCGTCTCTAGCAAGAACCTCTTGGAGGCGAGAGCGAAAAATCTCAGGCTCAACTTCCGTTGCATTCTCCGTCCAGTGCAGTTGGTCAAGATGAAACAATGGCAGGCCACAGAGCGCATGAAGTTTTCTCGAGAACGTGCTTTTCCCACTCCCGGGACTTCCAATCACGAGAACCTTTTTCATAGCGTTTAGCCCTGTAAGCTCAGCGTTTGTGGTGTCATTGTTACTTTCTTCTTGCGTCAGCATCAACTTATGTCTCCTCTTCTTCGTCTTGCCTATTTTCTCAAAAAGCTGCTTGTCTGTCCCATTAAGCAGGTTAGCTCTCCGTAAGACTTCTGAAAATTTTTTGGAGGGGAAGGTACATTCAGCTGGTTTTTATCTATACATTTTTATATTCGTATGCTGCGCGCCCTTCCTGTCATCGATTGAATCAAAATTAATACGGCAGTACTTGTGTCCAAATGTTGGTGGATTTTCCTGGAAATGACCCTTACACACGTGTTTTGAGAACTGTTTGGGTAATGATTCCTCGAAAATCGATCGTTATATAATATAGCATGTATGAACAGCAACGAATCCTGACCATCTCCTAGAATTAAAATTGTTATTTCATCGAAGAAAATCAAGACATTCTTTATGGACGATGTTTGTGCATTGTCTAACGTACCGAATTTTGTAATGTAATAAGTTACGCTGGACCGATTTTGTCGTTGTGCTGTGGGTGATAGCTAAAAATGGGGTATTCTCAGAAGAGGGGAAGCTCCTTGTTCAAGATAATCCATGATTGGTTCACGATAACCCATGAAAGAGTGCAAAATGTGCGTAAACTTACTCAGTTTACCTTGAATGAACATGTTGCCCATAGCGCAACGACGATTTTGCTCCGACATATGATGCTATGTATTACCCAACTGCTCTCGATCACATAGAAAAATCAAAAAAGCGCATGGAAACACCCTGCCTCAGCGGATATCGCCAAAACCACGGACATATTACAGAGTTACATCCGCCTAAAGCTACACTAGAACTACGGAATCAAACCCTGACTCAGCGGATATCTACCCAAATACACAACAGTACCAGAGTCACATCCGCCAATAAAATTCAAATCAACAAGAGAATTCACATCCATTGCAGCACGTGAAACACAGAACACACTTACCGCTGTGGATATCAGCCGGAACAACGGACGGAGAAGGGATTTTCTACCGCATCCAACTGCCTGCGTAACAGGCACTTCGCTTCTACCGGCTAGTTTTTCGAAGTGGTAGCCACTCTCGTAATTTTTTCTATGGGCGGTAGTAATTCTTGCCAATTTATTTGAGAAGGAGTGGATGGATCTCTCGTATTGGGTGTAGGTTCAACTCGATATCCGCTGATTCTACTGTGCTTACAACCGCTAGTTGGTATAGGGGAAAATTTAAGGGTGTGGTTATTAAGATAATAAGATATGATGGTCAGGATCTGCAGGAATCCAAATTTCCGAGAGCCTCTTCTGCACATAATTGCTCCCAGAGGGGTCCCAGTGGGAAAAATTGCAGAAATGGGCCAGCTTTGATCCGCTTTGCCGCCCTGATCAACGGAAAACACGCCACCGGCTTGGATTGCTGCGGATCCTGACCATGTTAACTAGTTACCTATTGATTTACCACACTTTGCAGGACATTACTTATGAAAATTTCAGGATCTCAAACCAAGCCACCAACCCAAACCAAACCAAACCAAACTAAACTAAACTAAACTAAACTAAACTAAACCAAACTAAACCACCCCACAACCAACTTCCCCCCAACCTATACCTGCCTCCCCTACCCGCCCCCCGCGTTTACCCGTATAATAGGCGCTAGCAACTTAAGCGGAAAACCAAAGACTGAAAACACAAAACACAAACAGAAACACAAAACAGAAATCGAGGGGTGAACGATGAAAAACACCAGCCAAGACCAGTTAATGGAAACGCTCCGGCACTTTAGGCTCGACTCCGAAGCCATTTCCTGCGAACCCTACGGTTCCGGGCATATCAATGTCACGTACCTGGCCATCACCGAAAAAGGCACCTGGTACATCCTTCAGAAAATCAACAACACCGTGTTCAAGAACGTGCCCGAACTCATGGAAAACATCGGCCGCGTCACCACTCATCAGAGGACCAAGCAAGACGATCCCCGCCGCGTCCTCACCCTCGTCCAGACCCAAAACGGCAACGACTACCTCCAGAACGCCTATGGCTACTGGCGCGTCTACATCTTTGTCACGAAGTCCCTGAGCCTTCAGCTCCCCGAGTCGGATGAGGACTTCTATCAGAGTGCGCTCGCCTTTGGCCGCTTCATGCAAAACCTCGCAGACTTCCCCGCCGAAGCCCTCCACGAGACCATCCCGAACTTCCACAACACCCCCGACCGTTACCGGATCTTCAAGGAAGTTTTGGCCAAAGACGCCCACAGCCGCGCCAGCGAGGTCCAAGAAGAGATCGCCTTCGTTCTCGCGCGCGAAGAAGAAATGAGCCAGCTCCAGAACCTTCTGCAAGCAGGCGAACTCCCGCTCCGTGTCACCCACAATGACACCAAACTCAACAACGTCCTCTTGGATGACCAAAGCAGAGAAGCCCTCTGCGTCATCGACCTTGATACGGTCATGCCTGGCCTCTCCCTCTATGACTTCGGCGATTCCATTCGCTTTGGAGCCGCAACTGCGCTTGAGGATGAGAAAGACCTCCGCCTCATGACCATCAATCTCGATCGTTTCCGGGTGTACGTCCGCGGTTTCTACGAAGCCTGCCCCGACCTCACCGATGCCGAGCTCGCCGCTATGCCTTTGGGGGCCAAAACCATGACCCTCGAATGCGGCCTCCGCTTCCTCACAGACTACCTCGACGGGGACCACTACTTCGCCGTCCATCGTGACAAACACAACCTCGACCGCTGTCGCACCCAATTCAAGCTCGTCGAAGAAATGGAGAAGCACTGGGCCCAGATGGAAGCCATCGTCAAGGAAGAAACCGCCCACTAAGGATAGCTTAGGTCTGCTTAGCACCGCTAAGACTCGCTAGGAAGGGCTAGCTCCTGCTAGCCCTTCCTAGCCCATTAACTCTCCACAGACTTCACGATTTGCTCTGCACTCTTCCGGTGCCCTGCATAGACGTAGTAACGAACCTGTTTTCCCAAGTTCTTTGCAGCAGCAAGGATCTTGTAATAGTTGCTGTGGGAGAGACAATTGACCTGGAGCCAGATGGCGTCGGCCCTTCGAATCATGTCCATATTGGGCAAGGATTCAGGGCCAATAAAGATAACATTGGGCAAGAGCTTTCGCATTTCCTGAAGCCATGAGATGTGGCCACCGAAAGACACGATCTTCTTCTTGACCTCATAGGGAAACTGGATCGACGCATCTTCCGGCTCTTCTTGCTCTTCACGATTATCGAGATAATAAACTCGTTCCCGTAAGTCAGCGAGCTCTTGGTGTTGCTTGTCGCTTTCGGTCAGAAGGCCCTGCATTGTCCTTTCCAATTCTTTCTTATCTCCCTGCATAGACTGCAAGATATCGACCAGCTTGGCGTTCTTTTTTCGGAGTCGCTCATTCTCCGCGCTTAGATGGGCAAGGTCAGCTTCGAGTGGTGAAGCGTCCTGCTCACTGTCCGAAGAATGATCAGAGGCTACATTCCCCTCCTGTGTGCTCTCAACCGAATCATCGTCTTTGTCCACATCAAGCTCATCATAAAACGCTTCGGCTTGAGCCCTCTCCATGCCTCTGCTTTTGGCTGTCTGCAGAGAATAGAACAAGAGAGCGTACGCATCCTTCTCTTTCGGTGAGAGTTCACCAAGATCCGCGAAATAATCCTCAAGCTCAGCAGCACCCGGAATCACTCTGGGGAAAACCGTTCCTGTATTCGCATACAAAATTTGGCTCAAATTTTTGCCGAACTTGCGCTCTGCATCTTCCCCCCAAAAATTCACATCCCCCGGCCAACGAAACCCTCGATAGCGCTGGGTATAGAGCGTATCATTCCATTCCGCTAAGGACTTCGCCGTATCACCTGTATGTGTAAAGGCATCGAAAGGCAGCAGGTCCAGCATAGTATAAGCAACTGAAACGCTTCCAAAATAAAGCCATGGTACTTCGCTCCCACTATCCAAGAGATAAAGAAGGGCAAATGCACTTTCGAAGGGGTCATCCACACGAAAATGAATATACGCATCCGCTACTTCATCCGGAATGAGTCCATTTAGCCGATCGATTAGATATTCGCGATTTTCTGGCTCGCAAAACGAAGAAAGAGAAATCGGATCTATGGCGTCTTGCTCATCTTCATAGACTTTCACTTGTTTTCTGAGCGGTTCGAGCCGTTTCTCATTTCTAGCTAGAAAATCAAGAGGATTTTCAACGGCCTGCTTCGTCAACAGGATCGAAGGCTTGGGGACTTTTGTCATCTCCAACTGTTCGTCGATCTTCGCTTCCAAATCATCAAGTATTTTATCCAGCTCTTGGACGCGATTCGAGATACGAATGGCTATGGAGAAGATCACTCGATAATACGCCCAGACTTTTTCCTCGTATCGTTTACAGGCCGCTTGCACCACATCCGGATCAAGGAGAGCAATCACGGCATCAAAGGCTTGACGAAGTTTTTGTGACGCTTCATCTTGATCGGGTGTATCCTTATCCCATACCAAGGAGCCATACGCCATGTCTGGCAAAACCTTCGCTGTGTTCCGGTGTCGGATCAAATACACCAGTGCAGAAATCAGCGAAGCATCATACATCGGGTGGAATGGGATGGACAGAAGAAGGTCGGCTTTCGCATTCTTTTGCATCTCTTGCCAAGGAAGGTACTCATAGAGAGCATCCAACCGATTCTGCAGTACAAGTTGATCCAAGATCCAAATCGCTGCTGGCATGGTCGTCAAATTTTCCTCGTCAATGAACCGATTATATCCGCCATTCAAAGCGATAGTATTACTCGTAAGAAAGAACTTCTTTAGTACATCCATCTCAGCGACATCAGAAAATCTCTCCTCAAGCTCTGGCAAGGCGTTGAGGGAGGCTTTCACTCTTTTTGCGAACCTTGCAGAAGTTAGATCATTTTCATCTTTAAAATCATAAGACAGCCTTGAATGGAGTCCCCTCTTTAGATCATTGTAATATTGCTTTGCTATATCAAGGTATGTTTTCCCCGGTTCTTGTTCAAATGGACGAAGGATCATGACAAACTCCCTTTCCTGACGAGCGTGTATTCACTTGTCTTTATCGTAGCAGAAAATCAGGTGAAATCTAGGCTTCCCTTGCAGTCCCCCGCTCCTTAAGCCGCGCCAAGATCTCCTCGTCTGCCGGGCAAAACCGGTAGTCCGCAATCTCATCCACCGAAATCCAGCGCATCGCCTGATGTTCCCGTAACACCGGCTGTCCTTCCACGATCTCCGCGTGAAACAAGGTCAAGTGAATCGTGAGATCCGGGTATTCATGGGTCACCGCCATCGCCTCCTCTTTCACCTTCACCTCAATCGCCAACTCTTCGCGGCATTCTCTGGCCAAAGCCGCCTCCTTCAACTCCCCTGCCTCGACTTTGCCTCCTACGAACTCCCAAAGGAGGGGACGAGCCTTGTGCGCCGGCCTTTGGCAAATCAAAAAACGTTCCTCATCCCAAATCAAAGCCGCAACCACTTCCGTCATCTTCACATCCCCCGAACCCGAATCAAAATTAACTCAAGTATAACGAATTTCACCCTTTGTTCACGCGTTACTACCACAAGCCTTCGGTATAATGATGGGTAGTACAAATACCGTGTTACCAAGCGCAAGGAGGCAACTCATGTCAGACTATCCGATCCGCCACATTCCGATGAATCCAAACCTCACCGGCCAAGCCCAAATGCTTCCCAAAATTGTCTTCACGGATCGCGAAACCGATCCCCTAACCCTGCAAATCCTGACCCCCTGGGCCTTAACAGACCTGAATGGCCAAGCCATCACCTATCCCACGATCGTCTTCGTTCAAGGATCCGGCTGGACCTTCCCCAATGTCTATTTCGAGATTCCGCAGCTCGCCGCACTCGCCCGCCAAGGCTACATCATCGCCACGGTCACCCACCGAAACAGCTTAGATGGGCACAAAGCTCCGGCCTTCCTCGAGGATGTCAAAACCGCCATTCGCTTCCTTCGCGCCCACGCCGACCAATATCACATCGATAAAGATAAACTCGGCATCTGGGGTACCTCTTCCGGTGGCAATGCGGCTCTCCTCTGCGGTCTCACGATTGATGAGCCCAAATACAATACCGGAGAATGGGCAGACGAATCGGACCAAGTGAATTTTGTCGTCGATTGCTTCGGCCCCGCAGATGGTGTCTCCATGATCCACCGCTTAGAGACTGGCATAGCCGAAGCCGAGGCCAAAGCCCCCTTGCTACCTGAGGCGGAACAGGCGGCTTTGGCC
>CAZCLL010000007.1:9861-13034 GCA_964499555.1 uncultured Fastidiosipila sp. | reverse complement strand
CATTGATCCGGCCAAGACCTATCCGCCTTTCCTCATTCTCCACGGCGACCAGGACTCGATGGTCAGCTACGAGCAGTCTGTTGCGCTCTACCGCGCCCTCGTCGACCACGGAACCCACGCCGAGATGATATGCGTGGACGGAGCCCCTCACGAAGGTAGTTTCTGGAGCCAGGAAGTCCTAGACGCCATTTTCACGTTCATTAAGGCGCACATCGGCTAAGTTTACGTATCCTTTAAACGCCGTTACCAACAGTTGGTTAAGTTACCAATGGTTGGTAATGGCGTTTTTACCCGATCTGCGGCCCCACGCAAGTAAAGAAGCGAAGTGGTTGCGTCCCGCTCTGCTGTACTGTGTAAGTTGCCAGATGGGCAGGGACAAAGAAGAGATCCCCTTGCTTCACGGGAAGTTTATGGGCATCCCAATGGATCTCGCCTGAGCCCTCCATGATCACGAGGGCTACGAAACGCGAGTCGGTCTCTAGGTGTTTTTCGCCGCAAACGAGCCACTCTGTCATTTGGAAGCAAGTCGTGTCCTCATAGGAAACAAGGCGCTTTTGCTGGGCTTCCGGCTCGTTGGTAACGGTTGGTTCCAAGCACCAACGGCGTATTGTCTCTTCGCGGCTCAAGCCTTCGTAGGTAAAACAGTCAAACATCTTCTCGAAACCAAGACGCTGATGGCACATCTTGTCCGCAATGGTCTCACCAGTAGCCGTCACGCGTTCGGTACGAATGGTCAGATCGGTCGGCTCCTGGATTTCAATGAGGTAACAGCCTGCGCCAATGGCGTGGGGGATTCCACCTTCAATTAAGTAGGTTTCTCCGGGTTCCACATCGAAACGATGCAAAAGATTCAGCATCGCCGGAATGTCTTGCGACGCAAACACCGCTTGCCAAAGCTCCCTGGTAATCCCTTCTTTGAAGCCAAAATAAATGTGCGGCTTCTCACCCTGGATCGACCTACCACCTAAGATATGCCAACATTCCGTCTTGCCGTAGTCGGAGCCGAAGAGGGCTTTGGCTTGTGTTTTATTCGGGTGTACTTGGATGGATAAACGCTCGGATGAATCAATGAGTTTGATCAGGACACCCGGACTCGTGCCAAACTTCCGGACATGTTCTGCGCCAAGCAAACGAGTAGGATCGGCTTCGATCAAAGACTTGAGTGAGACGGACCGGCTCGCAGCCCCGGCCTCTACATAGCTCAAGCCTTCATCCAAGATGTCTTCTCGACCCGCATTTCTGGCGGCAACCGTCGAAGCAATCCAAAGCTCAGGAAAATGGCTATCCTGTGGCTCCGGAAGTCCAAGAAAGGTTTCCAAGAGCTTTCCACCTTGATAGGTACGCCACGCTCTGGCGTGACTCAGTTTCAGTATGCCTTGCGCCACTTGATCGCTCATTCTCTCTCCTTCTACTGAAGCCTCTCAGCATCATAAAAGATCCGAAGTTTTTTCCAGCGAAAACACAGCCCCTGATGCACGCCATCCGAGTATTCACGTCCTTGAGCCTCACCGCTTAGCAAGAGGTCTGTGGCCTCAATGTAATCGTGAAGAATGCTTTTGTCCGCCCAGCCAAGCGGCCCATGCCCCTGGCCCAGCACCGCAAAATTCGTTTCATGCTCCAAGAGTTTCAGAATCGACGCCCGATAACCCGCAAGCGTCGTTGTCGACTCTGGCCACTTCAGCAGAAGCACCGGGTTGCACATATCACCGGTCAAGGCGGCTTTGGCCCCATGATCGATGAAGGCGACATGCCCCAGCGAATGGCCGGGTATGTGCACCACTTCCACTACGCGCCCGCCCAGATCAATCAGCTGGCCATCCGTCAGGTCTAGCCACTGGAAGGGCTCGAGCTTCTCGGGCAGCAGGGCCAGCAGTTCGTCTGTCGCTACTGGCGCCATCCGCACCGCCCCGCGTTCCTTGACGAAATTCAGCAGACTTTCATGCGTTGTTGTGTATTCCGCCATTTCGCGGTCAGCCGGGTGCATCATGACCTGGCCAAAGCCGCCTGCAGCAACCCGGCTGCCCCCACGCCGGCTACTCCACCGGTTCCGGCGAGTAGCAAATATTTGGCAAAATAGATTTTCTTGATGTCCTTCCGGCTGGTGCCAATGGCCTTTAGGAGGCCGACTTCCCGCCGATCTTTCTCCATCTGGATCCCGATGATGAAGTGCAGACACAGAAGCGCCACGACTAACACCGCGATCGCCACAAGTACAATCACCATGATCATCATCCCATCGGACAATGCATTCATCATGCGAATCAGCGGCCTAGTAATTGTCGGCCCATTTGCCGGCAAGCCGGCCTCCGCATAGGCTGTGGCAAAAGCATTGACGTCAGCATTTGCCTCGAGCCGATACCCGATTAGATATTCGGTTTCGCCGAGGGTTTCGAGCCGCTCATAATCTTCCTGGCTCACCAGAAAGCGCTTCGACGAAGCCATCATGGCATTCATTTGTGAATCTCTGATGAAGCCGGCAACGGTGAGCTTTTCCGTCCCAATTTGCAGGGTGTCGCCCTCTTTCACGTCGTAGAGCGAGCGATACGCAACCGGCACGAAGACTTCGCCGGGCTCCGCTTGCGCCATCTCATTCTCCAGCGTGAGCAGATAGTCAAAGCCCTCCGCCTGCGTGACCAAACCGTTGTCTTGGGTGCTTTCGGAAAGACTGTTTTCCCTACCGCTATCCTTGTGGCTGAAGCCCAGTGTTGCATTATTCAGATTCAGGAAATTCTGAATATGCCAAGCGTCAATCTCCGGATGTGCCTCATTGAAGGCCTCAAGCTCCGCCCGATCCATTTCTCCCACATGCATTTGTAGGAAATCGGGCGTTTTTGCCTTCGCCATCAAGGTATCCATCGAGCTCAGCAGTTGCGAAAGCAAAAGTACACTCAAGGCAAACAGCATCGTCGTAATCGCCGTAATCAGGAAGGTCGAAATGGCAAAGAGCGGCTTATTCTTCATGTCATTCCAAACCAATCGTCTTATCATGGGTGGCCTCCTTTAGCTGCCGTCTCGGTTTCAGCCGAAGGGGCGTCTGGCGAAGGGGCGGACGCCTCAAAAATCGGTAGGAGAACGTCGAGTAAGGCGGCTTTGGCCATGCCAAAAAGGCGTTCCACATTGTGGATGAACGCGAGCATTTTCCGCTGCCGCTCCTCGCCCGTCATCTCGGCCAA
>CAZCLL010000007.1:0-9851 GCA_964499555.1 uncultured Fastidiosipila sp. | reverse complement strand
CCGGCGAGGAGAGGCGTGACATCTCGAAGCAGGCGCTCTTGCATCTTTTGGTGCATCAAAGCATTCTGCGGCTTATGCGCCTCTTCCAAAATTTCATTTCCAACATCATCTTGGATATTTAGCTGCATGATGGTTTGAGTAAAGCGCTGCAGGATCGGGATCTCGGTTTGCTTGGCGGTCGCGGATGCCCGGCTGATTGCCTGATCGGTCATTCGCTGGATGATGGCATCGAGGATGTCTTCCTTGGATGCAAAATGATAGTAAAGGGTCCCGCGCGCAATCCCGACAGCGTCCAAAATGTCGTTGGTGCTGGTATGGTCGAAGCCTTTGTGGATGAAAAGCTTTGCGGCTTCATCAAGGATTTCGTTCCTGCGTTCGTCGGGGGCTTTGACTATTCTTTGGTTTTTCATATGTGTTGGTTCCTTTTGGGTTGGTGTTGGTTTGGTGGGTGGTGGTGGTGGTTTTGGTGTGGGTGGTGGGTGGTGGTTTTCGCAGAAGTTTATTTTTAAAGTTCTGCGGTTGTGGGTTCGGGTTGCTGGTTCCAGTTGAGGTTATTCGTTACTGTACATAGTTGCATGTCGGGTTCTGGTGGCCAAATGAGTCCGATCGCTTATAGACCGACTGTCTGTCTATTGGAGATTACCTTGTCACAGCAGAGTCTGTCAAGCTTTTTTGAGAAATTGCTGAAAATTCCCTATTTACATTTGGAATCCCCTTTTCTCAGATGGGAGTGAGGTAGAAATTCGCAATGACTTAGACTGAAATAACTCAATTTGACGGATGCTATGCACTCTCTTCCATTGCCCAACATCTTATGTTGGTCAGGATCCGCAGCAATCCAAG
Organism: uncultured Fastidiosipila sp.; assembly: GCA_964499555.1. GTDB lineage: Bacteria > Bacillota > Clostridia > Saccharofermentanales > Fastidiosipilaceae > JAAYZH01. The sequence continues at coordinate 9,008 of CAZCLL010000007.1, read as the reverse complement.
CCGGTGATGCATTTTTCGTTACTCTGAGCAGCTAGGCCAGCCTAATTCTGCAATTATTCCCACTGGGCTCCCTCTGGGAGCAATTATTTGCAAAAGAGAATATGTTGAACTTGGATTCCTGCAGATCTCGACCAGGGTGATATGTTGTGTAGTTGATCTAGTCCCTTCAATGCCGGATTTAATCCAAAATCAACACGACATTCGAGATAGTATATTACTATCAGCACCTCAAATTCCTGATTTAATCGAAAATCAACACGACATTCGAGATAGTATATTACCATCAGAACCAAAATTCCGGATTTAATCCAAATTCAACACGATATCAGAGGTAGCATATTTCTTTCAGCACCTACAATTCCAGATTTAGTCGAAAATCAACACGATATCAGAGGTAGTATATTTCTTTCAGCACCTACAATTCCAGATTTAGTCGAAAATCAACACGATATCAGAGGTAGAATATTGCTATTGGCACCTACAATTCCAGATTTAATCAAAAATCAACACGATATCGGAGATGGCATATTTCTATTGGCACGTAAGATCCCAGATTGCTCACTTAGCACCCTCTAGAGACTATGAATTGGAGGATATCGAGTCGGATCGCCAGCCGATACAAGCGTTCCTTCCGCTACAAATAAAATAAACTGACAGGATATACTACCGTCACACAAAAATTACGAGAGTGACTACCACTCTCAACAACCTTGCCATTAGCATAAAGCTTTCCTCGATGGCAGGCAGCTGGATGCGGTGGAAAATCTTACATTGATCCATAATTCCAAATGTATTGTTTCTTATAATCAATAACGATAATATAGATGCGTCTTATTCCCGTCCCATATGCAGACGCAGAATTTCGTTGTCCAGTTTCCTGAGCTTTTGTCTGCCCTCATATCGACATATTTCCATTTGCCAACAGACGAAGAAAGCCAACTATTTCCTTCAAGCATGGAGACACTATGTAAATATTCTCCTAAATTACCTGAAATTGGCATGTCAGACCATTCATAAAAGAGCTCGGATGGCTTATCTTCACGGTCTGTGAAAACAAGTTCATACAAACTTGCTCCATCACTGAAAAAGAACCCACCATAGATCGAGTCAAGTAAATGAAAGTCAACATTTCCTTTTGTATCAGTTATCTGTAAAACGTCTCGAAACTCCTGGAACTGGCGTTCTCTTCCTAAGGCATCCGAAATCAATTCGAACAACAACAAACAACACACAACGCCCAAGATAAGGACCAAATATTTATGTCTATGCTCAAACTTCATGTTTATCTCATCTATCTACATAAATGACTTGTACGATCTGTTTCAGTAATTATTGTAATCAGATGCTCAAACAAAGGGAAGAAAAACGAGCAAGGTCGATTAACTACACAACAAATTCTCGATCATTTATCTTGAGACTATTCATCTCAGAAGAACTTATATATCCAGAAGGGATACCCCACGCAAACCCACGCAAACCCACGAAAAGCGAAGAAAAAGCTCCACTAAACACCAGCTTGAACACAGGGGACAAGCGAGCGTCGCGGGAGCAAGAGTTGGTTCAAACACTTCAGAACTGGGTGTATCTTGGCGAAGAAAAATAGATCACGGTGTGCTAATAATTACTCTTCGGTCTTCGGGATCTTTTTCTCGGTGCTGACGCCATCGCCATCGCGATCAGAAACAGGTTCGGCGCTTACGGCGGGTGGATCCTTCGTAATCGGTTCTAGGGTGTAATCGATTTTGTAGGTCAGCTTCTTGTCGGGCCAGGCCATGGCGATGACTTTTGTAGTTGTGATGAAACGAATCACGGCCGTGCATTCATCCGGAAGGAAATCATAGATGCGGCCGGCGCTCATGGTGCCTTTGACCGTTGTTTTCGGGCTGTTAGCAACGTAACCGACTTGCCCGTGCAACGGCGAAATCACGGCGATAGCCTCGGTGTCATGTTCGTTGTCCTTTTCTTTGACCAGGATCAAAGGCGAGCCGACCCGAAAGGGGCTAATCCCTTGGAAATAGTCGAGTCCAGTGATTGTGATGTAAAGTTCATTGTCTAGCATTTTGGTCACCTCCCACATCCACATTCTAGCGCAAAGCTTGTACCATAAAACGGACTTTCACTAGGAAGATGGGGTGGGTTCTGCGGTTTTGGCCAAAGCCGCCTAACGCAACTTCAAAGGATATGTTTGGCGATGGCGCGGCTGATCTCGGAGAGGTCGGCGCGGCCCACAAAGGCGAAGTGCCAGGGCACGAGATCGCTGAAAAAGAGGTCGAGTTGACTGTCGAGGTCGATGGCGCCGGTGGTTTCGACGGAGAAGGCCTGGATTTTGCTATAGGCGAGGGTGAGGTAGGTTTTGGATTCGCCGGTGAGGGCGAAGCGGCGCAAAAGGATGATGCGTTTGTTCGTAAAGGCGACACCGTCGTGGGCGTTTTGGAAGGAGGCGAGGATGCTTTCGCCACGGATCAACAAGGGGTCGATCGCGGTGGCGAAGAGCGTTTGGCTCACGGCTTTTAGCTCGGTGAATGAGGTGTTTTCAAAATCAATCATGGCGGTGTCGAGCACTCACTTTCCTTCGAGAATCGGCGGGCGGGCTGGCGAAACTTACTCCCACTCGCAAACTTAAAGCTTGCTCTAAACATTTTTGTTTTGGTGATATGATTTCTATTTGTTCCATTTGATTTCAGCTATCCATTGTATATGGCCTTTCTGAAATGCTGTTATCAAAATGTTATCATGGTTTTGTTATCAAATAAACCCTTTCTTCTTAAATTCTTCAATGGCTTCTAGCTCCGCCGCTGTTGGAAGCAGCGGTTTATCTTGTCCTGCAAGCTCAGATTGATTAAATCCCCATTGAACTATTTGTTGTCTGCTTATTCTTTCTTAGAGAGAGGAATCCAAAGCTCCATCTTATAATCGGGACTATACATATCCCCCTCGGAATAGACTTCAAAGTCAGGTGTTCCTGCGTGCATATAGCCCTGCTCCGGCAAAAACACTTCCATAGCGTATTTCCAGCCCTCGTGAATACAGGTAGGAACAGATCCCTTTAGTGACAGGATAGCATACTCTGCTTCTCTGATTTCCTTGACCTCAAGCCCCATTTCCCTTGCCTTTGCAATGTCACTGACGTGGTAGCAGGCCATATAGTTGATCTTGTTTGGATTTTCCACATCAAAGCACATCCCATAGCTTTGACCGTTTCCCAAACGAGAGAGAATGTCATGACTGTATGTTGCGTATAGCTGATCCCAAGCTTCGGGGCAAGAAAAGGAGTTGATATTATCCAACTTAACACCTGCAACGGCAAATCCGTCTTTTCTTTGAATTCTTGCATCCATGTGCTTTCCTCCTGTTACACTAAGGGCTAATTGTACAGGAGAAAGAACTCGATATGCTCCTCCTTTTCGTACTTCGGTGGGCGTAGTGTGATGAAAATTTTTGAAAGCATTTGTGAAAGAATCTGATGATTCGTAACCATACTTCACTGCAATGTCAATAATTCTTTCATTCGTTTCGTTAATCTCTTTTGCCGCTTTTGTTAGTTTTCTAAATCGAATATACTCTGACAGCGTCATATCGGTTAGAACGGAAAACAGCCTGCCGAACATAGGGTATGAATAACTTGAGATGGTTGCAACCTTTTTTTCATCAATTTCACTATCCAGCACACTTTCAATGTAGCGTACAGTTTCATTAAATGACTTAATCATATTCATTCCTTACTTGTTAATACATTCTGCTGATTACTCTTTTACAGGTATCATGATATCCAGAATGTTCTTCGCTTTATACTGTTCTATGAAGGGAAGTGACCAATCAATCACATCTTCATATTTCCCAATAAGAAGCCCATAAGCAGGGCCAATCTTTTCATAGAGTTTTGGAGGTTCAAAATTAAGTCGCAGTCTCATATAATCCCCTCCCTCAAACTCGAATTGATCCAGTCCGTAGGTTTCTCCATTATCTTTATCCAGAACAAGAGAACACACTCTATATACTTTGCTGTCATCATAATCCAGACCGTACATCTTTCGGCCGGATAATGACGGAAAGTGAGCTTCAAACTTCGGCCATGCTTTCCTTTGGCTTTCAGGATCATTAGCGACTTCCATATAAAGAAATTGCATTTTTTCAACTCTTTCCTTCTGGATTGTTCCTAACTCGGTCTTTATCATTTTTTCCATAGTATCATCCTCCTTCGTATTGAATACATAGTTTTTTGAATTGCTTATCAAGTTCTGAAATTTTGATTAGAGTATTTGATAACCCTTTATAATCATCTTTCATGCTATCCAAATGCGCTTGTCCAAAAAGATCAGCCATTTGTTCTTTCAGGTCTGCTTTTTTGCGGTCATGTTCTTTAAGAAACCTGCTCAAATAAATATTCCTCACAGCGGCAAGGCGAAAACTAAAGAACTGATGGATCTGTTTCTGTTGCTGGTTTAATCCATTTTCTCTTATCGAATTTGCATATTGTTCTATGACATTTGCATCGCCTTGTTCATACCGCTTTTTCATTATCACAGAGATATCATGATAGATTTCTTTTGCCTCTGGTTCTCTTATGCGCGCAAAATTTCCCCACATGGAAAAGGCTCCTCTTTTATATGCAACACCCTCTGCCGTCCATGCCTTTACAAAGTCCCCAAACTTCATTTTCATACAAGGATATCCTGCTGGATCATGCAGATAAACTTGCCCCTCATAGAAGCCATAGGCACAGACAAAATGATCGACACCCCTCTGGTAAACACAGTTTGGATTGTAAGTCAAATATCCCATATCTAACGGCCCTATTACAACGGAGCCATTTTTCAAAAGATGCTGTAGCTTCTTTTGAATATCATCAATGCTAAAACCATCTGATTCTTTAATAAAGAAATCATCATGTTGAAACCCAAGAATACGTAAACAATTATTAATAGATATATCCGGCAGTCCATTGTCAAAAAAGACTAATGGATGCTTTACATTGTTGTCTACAAAACTTGCACCATTTCCCATAACCATCAACGCTTCCAGGTACTCAGGTGAAAAATGGAAACCGTAGGAATTGAATGCCATAGCGAGGGAGTTAGTATAACACAATGGGACATCTCCGAAATATAAATCCATATTGCAACCTCCTTTCTGCGCTTATTATAATCGATCGTTTTATCTTTTACCCTATATTCTCCGTACCAAAAAAATCGTATAGGGACACCTTTCGTTTGGTGCGATAGACATTGTTCTTGACTTATACAGAAAGCCGGGGGTGTCAACTATGGGCAATGCCCGCTTGTACTAATCGTTGATAGATTCCGGCAAAGACGAAGTCTGGAATAGAACGCTTCGCCGAAAATGCCTTGGTGTGCTCATCGGAGGCACGGCTCATATTGAAAACGTCCTGCGTGCACGGTTCCTCCGCACTTGGAGCATAGGTTATATGCTCGACTACGATCGAGGCTTTCTGCTTGTTGATGATGCCGACAACCTTGGAGATGAACTCTTCGGGATTTGCGCGGAACAGCCACAATTTATCCTTGTTAATGCCTGTGAGAATAGCCGTTGCCGTGCGGCGGGTCAGTGTCGTGCCTTCGGCAATTTCCCCGATAAGGTCATAATCGGCAAAGCTATCCTGTGTCCGGTCGAGTTTTTTTGTTTCAGTTTTTTCGATATTAAAGTCAGTGCCTTCCTGCTCGCCCTTGGTGAGGGTGTAAGGCAGCTTCGCAACACGGGGTTCGATGTTAATAACCTCGATTGACTTCTTGATGAGCTCGGCACCATCGAACTCACAGGTATATGCGTACCGCTTGTTAATGCGCTCCCACAACTTTTTGAAGTCCTTCCAGTTCTCATTTAGCGGGTTCTCCGTGACTTTCGTATTGTGACCGTCGGACACGATGTCTTTCAGGATACTTGGGTCGAAGATACCCTGTACGAGTTTATGGTCGCTCTCGCAAGGTGAGCGAGCTCCGGCTTCATCGGGGAAAACTGCCCGATTCTGCGACAGCGCGGTAGATATCCGTCAACTCACCGTTATCGTTGACATAATCGTTGCGGACGAGGTAATTATAAGCCGTCGTCGCTTCGGCAACCGTGAACGTATGGTTTTCGCCATCGCTTACATACACGGTTCTGCCATTAAAGTAACCTACGCTTGCCTTTGTCGGACGGTCGTAAAAGTCGGACTTGTTCTCGCTTTGCAGATCGGTAACTAAGAATTATAACACATGGCATAGCATTTGTGTACCTATTTCGGCAAATTTTTTCCACCGACAGCAGATGGGTAAAGAATAGGCAGGGTCTGCGTTCCCGCAAACCCTGCTCAGTATTTCAGAGTGCGTCTCGTTCCTGTCGTTGCGATTTCTTCCCGCCCAGCAGATGCCCAAGCCCATGCTGCTCTATGATTAATTTGAATATATTATTCTGTTTGCGCAGCTCCGTATTCTCAGACTGCAATTTTCCCCTATCAAGCCGCCCACGAATGGAGCGATATTGGTCTAGCTGTTTTGTAAGCGAGGTTATTGTTCTCGTAAGTTCCAATACTCTTTCCTTCAATCCGGCGATGGCTTTTTCAGCCGCTGCCAATGCTTTTTCCAGTTTGCTTTCACGCTTGACCTGAACCACATATTTTTGTGCAGCTGTAACAAGGGTTTTATAGGCCTCCTTCTCCAGCATCACCTTTGAGGACAGAGGAACATTTTTTGCATCAATCTGCTCAACCGCCTTTACATCTAATTGCTGATTCTGAATTTTGGCAATGGATTTTTCCAAAGCCTTAACCTCTTTCGTACGCTGCTCCTTTTTGTAATTCACAACGCTTAAATGCTCATCATGGGTGCCAAGCTGCTCCCACTGAATATCGTGGCGCTCCATCACCTGCGAAAGCTGCTCCTTCTCCGAACGTACCCACTGGCTCCACTCAGTATCGCCACGAGCGCCGCCAGCAAATCCCTGTTCAGCAAGCGCCTGTTTGAGAGAAACACGAGTGTCCAGCCCGCGCTTGCTTCCTGTTGCAAACGGTACAAAGTCAATATGCAGATGCGGCGTAGCCTCATCCATGTGCAGGTGCGCCGAGAACACCCGCATATTGGGATTACGCTGCTGAAAATCCTGCATGTACTCATCCAACACCGTTGCAGCGAGTTGACCATCCTCCGAAATTGCCGACATATTATCCTTATTACCAATTTGCAAAATGACTTCGTGGAAAGGTTTCTCCTGCCTGCCAGTGCGGATCTTTTCATAATAATTATCAATCCGGCGGTCAGCACGATTCTGCTTTGCATTGTATCTTTCCAGCGCATCATCAAAAAGATTGTGGTATACTTGTTTTATCGGCTTGTTGCAGTAAGTAATGTTCTGCGAAGTGCGCTCAGTATCTATATTCTCAGCCTTGAATTTGCGGCTATTATGATTAACGGAACCTTTGCCCAGCATGACACTGATTGTACGTTTCAAAGGCATTCCCATCCTTTCCTATCCCATCCAATCCATCCGGCGCGAGCCGGGGTTTTGTTACTTTTGTCAAAAGTAACGCAAAAGCACTTTTGACAGCCTGCGGCCATCAAAAGATGCTCTTTGCGCTCTCCGAGGGGGTGGGTCAGCTTGCGCTGACAGGGGCTTTGCCCCGCCATCTGCGGATGGCTCCCCAGTGCTCATCACCCTTTGAAAAGGGTGACCGCACGGCTAACCTAAACTTTATTCACTCGCCGTTAGGCAGGAGGAATGGCGCTGCCATCCCTCCGCTGTCGAGTGTTCTCCGTGAGCAAAAGCCAATGGGTCCGGGTTGTATTTGCTGGCGCAAATCTCCACCCGCAAGTATGCCCCATTGACTTTTCCTCCGCTCCCCGTGTCGGTCGTGACGATGTTTTTGACACCATCACCGCTATCGAAAAGACCGTCACGACCGTCACCATCGTCACGCTTCTGAAACCAATGTGAGCGTGATACACCGCCCGGCGTGATTACGATTGTTCTCATAGCGGATGCTGTGCTCATGGAGAAGCCGCCCTGCATTGACATTGAGTTGTTTGGAAAGCGTATTGGGCTGAATATCCATATCAAGCCGCTCTACTAACTCCGTGGGTGTTCCACGCCATGCCGACTGCTCGTCTGTCACCAGAGCCGCCACAGCCTCCAGCAGCGGGTCGGGCGGCGCTTTCCAAAGCTCGGTTTCCGCTTTCTCAAACTGCCATATCAAACGGTCAGCATCTCGCCGGAGATGCAACCGCTGGTCTTGCTGGTCGCGCCCGGATATATCCAGCGTAGCGGCATCACTGGTGCGCTTTTCCTTCTGGAGAAGGAACGCTCCATCAGCAGCGCCGAGCAAGCCATTTGTGCCGGAAATCATATCGAACTTATCCTCTGCCTGTTGCTTGCGCGTATGATGCACCAGCAGCAGGCAGATGTGGTTTTTATCTGCAAACTGTTTCAGCTTGCCGACGATTTCATAATCATTGGCATAGCTGAATTTATCACCGCCAGCCTCGCGGATTTTTTGTAAAGTGTCAATGATAATGAGCTTGGTGTCAGGATGCTCGTTCACAAATCTTTGAAGCTGCTCATCCAATCCGCTGCCGAGCTGCTTTGCCCAAATGGTGAAGTGAAGATTGTCGGCGCTTTCTGTGCCATACATACGGAACAAACGCTCTTGTAATCGCTTTTGCGTATCCTCCAACGCAAGGTAAAGCACCGTGCCCTTTTTCACAGGGTAATTCCAGAGCGTGTGCCCCATGCTGACATGATAGGCAAGCTGCGCCATGAAAAAGGATTTGCCGACTTTGGGTGCGCCCACGAACAGATAAGTGCCTGCATACAGCAGACCGTCCACGATGGGGGGTCTGCTGTCATACACGTTTTCGTAAAGCTCGTTCATAGAAAAGGTTCGCATATATCCCGGCGAGTTATATTGCCGCATCTGCCGAGCGATTTCCTCAAAACCGAAATTTTCATTGATTTCGGCAGAATCATCTCCTGTCTTTTACAGTTAAAAATCGGAAAAAGTCCGTTTTAGCTTGAAATTT
>CAZCLL010000006.1:22935-32891 GCA_964499555.1 uncultured Fastidiosipila sp. | reverse complement strand
TTCCTTGATCGTTAAGGACTAGCTATTTCTAGTACAAAGAATTGCAAAACTCAGACTGCTACGCAGGAAGTTGGATGCAGTAGAAAATCTTATCTGTCCTTTGTTCTGTTCGATATCCACAGCGGTTCGTCCGTCAGTGTTTGTAGTGATGCAGTGGAAGATAATCCTTGCGTTGATTTGGTTTTTAGCGGAATGAATTCTTGTGTCCGGTGCGTGTTCCGGCTGATATCCACAGCGGTTCGTCCGTTCGGTGCTTGAAGTGATGCAGTGGAAGTTAATCCTTGCGTTGATTTGGTTTTTACCTGAATGAATTCTTGTGTCCGGTGCGTGTTCCGGCTGATATCCACAGCGGTTCGTCCGTCTGTGTTTGAAGTGATGCAGTAGAAGTTAATCTTTGTATTGATTTGGTTTTGGCGGAAGGAATTTTTGTGTCCGGTGCGTGTTCCGGCTGATATCTCTAAAATTCTTTTGGATATGGAATGAATGGGAGACAGATCGTATGGATAACAAGTTAATGTGGTCAGGATACGCAGCAATCCAAATTATTTCTTGGAAATGTGGGGAGAATAGTAAAAAAGCAGGTAAAAATCCCCTGAAAGGACTGTTCTTGAGCCGATTACGGGGGAATTATCCGACAGATAATATGTTAAATTTGGATTCATGCAGATCATGACCAACGTGCTATATTATGTAAGCGTGATGCCCATGCATACATGAAAATTGAAGTTTGTATTGTATAAGAACTACTGATCTATTGCGAAACGCGTTGTTGTTCGCTAGCTAACAAAGAATCAAAGGATGATAAACGAGATAGACAAGACCTAAATGATAAGAAAACAGCAATAGTCAATTTGAGCTACGAAGAAACTCGCATAGCGGACTTCCAGACAATCAAACATACCCACAATATCGAAAGAAATCGTCGAGTTCTCTTTCTCTCATATCGGCGTATGGATAGTTGTTCGTTGAAAAACGTCGCGGAAGCAGAGAATGCAAATGGGCGAAGTGCTCACAAAATGAGGGATTCCGTGGACGAATGCGTTTCTTCAAGTGTTGGCTAAGATACGTAACAATTGCTTGAAACTGATACAAATCGTATATTTGTGTTGTGTGAATATTTAGAACGGAGATATTCATGTTTTTCAGTTCCAAGGACTTTGCCCCATCAGAACTAAACGAGCGCGCATTGCTGTGTACTTGATAGCTGTCGTATTCAATTGCCAACTTGGCTTTCGAATAATAGAAATCTACTTCTATATAGCTCTTCATCAGAGCCCTTTGCTGTTTGTGGTTTAGTGAAAATTGTTTGTTCACTTCAGGCAGGGGAAAACCTAAACCCCCGTACCTATATGGCAAGTGCAAGATCATGAAGAGATGGATTTCAACGAGAGAGCGAAAGCCATCTCGTATATATTGTATTGCGGCACGCACTAGGGAAACCCCAGGGTAGTTCTCACATTTTTCGAGGGCGCTTACTAGCTTTTCGACACTGGTGACAGGCTGGTCACTCATGCTAGACTCGAAATTGCCAGAGCCATGAGGAGTAATTCTAGAGCAAAACAAATTTCCAATTTCAATTGCCCAATGAAGTGCTGTCACATCAAATCTCACATTCTTACTATTTCTTGTCAGGTCATTGCAGATCTGCAAGAAAGCTAGCTCTGGGGAAGCCGTACGAATTGCATTAATTGTGATTACCTCATCTTGCAGAGGTGCGTGAGCACATAAATGAATCTTGTTCTTTATTTTAAAGCTACGGTCCGCCCTAGAAGTAACGAAGTACTCAATCTTCCCTGGCCCATTCCCACTAGCCTCACTGTTTCCCAATCCATTCTCGCCAACCCCACGCGCAGCGTGATAGCGGCCAATCAAGGGTACTTGCCAGAACTGCGCTGCTGAAAAGCCCCACAATGCTAAGTCCATCTCTGCTAGATTCTCCTTCCGGTTCAGAGTTGGATTAAGTGTATAAAATATGGAGCAAAAATAGTTCCTACAAATCCCATCAAAATGCCAAGAATATCCGACAATGATATCACTAGAGCGCTCGCCGGCCCAGAGAGTAGGTCATGAGCAGAGCGCTCGCCGGCCCAGAGAGTAGGTCATGAGCAGAGCGCTCGCCAACCCAGAGAGTAGGTCGCAAGCAGAGCATTCGCCAGCCTAGAGACTAGGTCAGAAACTCACCCCAACCTACTCACCCCAACCTACTCACCCCAACCTACTCACCCATACCTACTCACCGAACCCATAGGCGAGTTTTTCGGCGAGGGCTTGGCTGTTGGAGAGGTGGGCACGAGAGAGTGAAGCTGCTTGGGACCAGAGGCCAACTTGGCAGGCTTCGACGAGGGCTAGGTGCTCAGCTTGGGTTTCCAGATAGCGTGCTTGGCTGATTTGGCCGGACATGATGCGGATGCGTTGGTTTTGGGCGGCCATGCGACCGTAAAGGTCCAGCAGATAGCGGTTGGCCGACACTTCAACAAAGGCGTAGTGGAAACGATCGTCTAAGTCGTGGCGGGGGGCGGTAGCTTTGGCCGAGAAATAGCTGTGGTACATATCGAAGAACTCGGCTGAGAGCTTGCTCCCGTAATTTTCGATGCAGTAGGGTTCGACTAGGCGGCGCATTTCGTAGAGGGCGGAGATGTCGCGGGCTGTGATGGAGGTGATGAGGAGGCCGCGTTTGGGCAGGATTTCGACGAGCCCTTCCTGTTCGAGGCGCCCCAAAGCATCCCGCACTGGCGTCCGGCTGATCCCCAGTTCATCGGTGAGCACTTCCTCGTTCATGCGCGCCCCCGGCGGGTAGGCGCAGGTGATGATGCGCTCTTTGATGGTATTGTAGGCGGCGAGTTTGAGTGGTTCCTTCATATTCGTATCCTGTTCTGCTTATTCCCTCGAGTTGGCGTTGGCCAAAGCCGCCTGCCCCACCTTCAGCTACCCTATACTACCTTATTTGCGCTTTGGCTTCACGCATTGCTTGGGGACTTTGAGGTAAAATGGAAGGAACTATGATTGTGAAGAGGAAATGGCATGAGAGATCTTGGAACGAATCGGATTTATCTACATCGGCCGAGTGCGACGGGGTTTATGATGTATCGCTTTGGGGATGGTTTGGATTTGGCTTTGCTGAAAGAGGCGATCCGGAAGGCGATGGGGCGTCATGAGCAGTTTTGCTCGCGCATTGTCCAGACGCCTGATGGGGAGGCTGGCTATGAGGCGATTGCGGAGCCTGTTTGTGCGATTTCGGTGGATACGTTTGAGCCTGCGACTTCGGATGATGAAGAGTCTTTAATGGATATTGCTGTGGAATGGGCGGAGGAGCAGGCGAAGGAACGTTTTGATTTGGCTTCTGGTGAGCTGATGAGGCATGTCTTGATTTCGGATACGGAAGAGACGATTTGGGCGATCGCTTACCACTATTTGGCCGGGGATGCGATGTCGTTTCAGTATTTGGCGGAGGATGTGTTCTCGCTGATGGAAGATCCGGACCTTGAGCTGGCTTTTATTCCGTGGATGGAACAGCCTTTGGCGATGCCGGATGCGTCGGCTTTGGCTTTGCCTGCCAGGCAGAAGTTGCAGAATATGAATAAGCGCTGGGCCAAGAAGACCCGGGTTTTTGGTCAAGAGGATTTTGAAAGGCTCCATACGAATTTCCATGAGGCGTATCCGCTTCATTTGTTGTTTGATGAGCTAGATGAAGACATCGTTTTGGGGCTCCAAAGCGCGAGTCGAGAACATAACGTTCGGTTTACGGCGATGCTGGCGGCGGCGGTGGCTTTGGCCAGCCAAGAAAAGGATACGATCTCGGTCATTGTTAACGTGAGACCTACGGATTACCGCGGTGTGGGCATCTATTCGGGGGGCTTGGGACTGCAAGCGCCGAAGCGATTCAACCCGGGGTTCTGGGATTTTGCGGAGGAGTTTTCGAAGAAACTCGACAACGAGTTGGGGAACACGGCGAAGATGTTTCACACGGAGCTGATCGCGGGGCACTTTGATGGGACGCTTCTAGATGCGGGCTACTACTCGCGCTACGATGCGTTTTCAGACAAAGTGGCAGAGGAGATGGCGCACGTTTATGGGATCGTGTCGGCGGGTTCGGGGACGCAGATGAACAATATGCGGGTCTTACCATTAGCTGAGGACTACGCTTTCGGGCGCCTAGAGAATGTGTATTTCTTCCCGGCGATGACGCCCAGCTATGCGCGTGCGGTGGGGATTGCCACAATTGGCGGCCGCATGGCGGTTACGTGGAGCTATTACCACGACGAGGTTTATGAGACGGATCTACTGGAGCGCACTCTAGCTATCCTGCGCGAGGTTGCGAGGTAGGGGGCTTGGGTGGTGAGCAGCGTGTGGCGTGTGGTGCTGGTTCCGCGTGCGCTGGTGCGGCGCTGGTCGCTATCCAGAAATATTCATAACAATGAAAGAGCGGGCTTGACTGACCCGCTCTCACTATTTTTATTCGATTTGACTGTTCGTCAGCTGGTCAGCCACCCGTCTCCAGCGGCGTTAGCAAAAGCGACTAGCGCCCGAAAATGGCAAAGACAATCATCGTCAGGAGTGTCAGCGAGAGTAAGAAAAGAATGTTTAGAATGGCTCCGACAATGCCGCAGACCAGCCCCGCAACGGCAAAATTCCTAGGGTTGTTTTTCTGCGTTTGGCCAACAATTTTCGGATTGTTTTTTAGCGCCAATGCACCAGTGATGATCGAGGCAATCCCCAAAGCAATGCCAATCACCAAAAAGATGACGCCAATCACCAGGATCCAAAGTATCAGCCCCAAAACACTCAATACAATCGACGCAATTCCACAAGCAAGACTGGCCACACTGAGGCCATCAGGCCCGTTTGCTTTCGGCGCTGCTTGGTAGGGTGACTGTTGGTTTTGGTAGGAAGCCCGCTGGTTGTTTGGCTGCCGGTTCTGGTATTGATTCTGGGTCTGCGCTTGGTACTGATACTGGCCCTGATACCGATTTTGCGTCTGCGCCTGAGGTTGAGGCTGCGCCTGCGTCTGCGTCTGATACATCGGGCGATTATGGGTTTGGGTCGGCGGCACCTGCTGTCCCGCTTGGCCGGAATGGAACGCTGCTTGATTGGGAATCTCTTGCCCCGCCTGGAAATTCGGCTGTGATGGCCCCTCTTGTCCCGCATGGAAAACCGGCGGTGGCGGAGGCGTTTGGTCCATCGGCGGTACAGGAGGTGTGGGTGGCACTGCGTCTACCGAAGGCTCAACGGGAGCTTCCACTGGAGCCTCAACGACAGGCTCTGCCAGCGTTTCAACTACCGGCTCCACTGCTGGCTCTACTGTAGAGTCCACCGATGCATTCGCCACCTCAACCGCCTCGGAAAATGCACTCACCGCTTCAACCACATCGGCCTCGCTAGCTGGCACGACATCCTCTATGTTCTGAAGTTCGTCGACTTCTCTGCCTTGTTCGTTCACGTTCAACTCGTCCATGGAAACCTCCTAGTCATCAAGGGCTTTCGCCTAGTCACTCCTCATTATACACGCTTTTCCCCTGGCCAAAGCCGCAAAATCCCACCTATTTCCCCTTTTTATGGTTTTGGCTTAGTGGTAGCAGTTCACGACGCTGTTGAGAGAAGATCTTACAAATGGCCAACATGTCACACTGGACCATTTCTGTCGTTGTGCTGTGACAGATCCTATGTTTACGAGCTAGGTCCTGGGAAAGCAAAGAAACGAGTGTAAGAAAATCCATGAATAGTTCACGATAATCCATAAAAGACCTCAGTTTTTCTTGTGATGTGCTGATTTACTCCTGACAGTTCATCTCACCCGCAGCACAACGACGATTTTGGTCCACCGTATCTTATTACCTAATGATGTGATCCTCAAAATTATTCTGCTTACCCACCTCTTTCTAGCGGCCTTGAGTAAACTGGCGTCGGCGGACATCGAGTCGAACCTACTGCCAACACAAGAGATCCATCCGCTACAAATAAAATCAACGACCAGAGTAACTACCGACCCATAGAAAAACTACGAGAGTCACTACCGCTCTTAGAAACTTGCCGCTAGCAGTGAACTACCTGCTACGCAGGTAGTTGGAGGCGGTAGTTCATCTCTTATCGGTCCGCTGTTCCGGCTGATATCCACAGCGGCCAGTGTGTTCAGTGTTTCAAGTGCTGCGATGGATGGTAATCCTTGCGTTGATTTGATGTTTTGGGCGGAAGGGACTCTTGTGTTCGGTGCGTGTTCGGGTGATATCCCTTATTGCTAGCGATTTTTCGGCGGCAAGGTGGGTAGGGGTAATGGGTAATAAGTTAAGGTGGTCAGGATCCGTCGCTGTCCATACTTACCATGTTATTCAAGTGTTGGTTTTCGATAGAACAGCTCCAAAACAAGTTCTCAGATCACTGGTTGGAGGTCATTTCTGGGAAAAGTAAGCGACAGATAATATGTATTGCGTGGATAACGACAGATCCTGACCAGCGTATCTTGTTATGCAAAGTGAAACTGTGAGCATGCAGGACAATTCATCTTAAAACCCCTCGAATTCTTGTAAATATTAGAAAGCAAGATGGGTAAATTGAATAGATAACTTATTAAGGTGGTCAAGATCCGCAGGAATCCAAAAAGATGCTGATGTTTTTTCGAATGATGCTGGGAAAACCTCTTTGAATCGGCTCGATCGGAGCCTAAATGCTCTTAACATCCTATTTTCGGGTCAATTGCAGGGAAATTCCCCAAAAGATAATATGTTGAATTTGGATTGCTGCAGATCCTGACCAGGGTACCTTATTACTCAGTAAGAAACAGCGATGCGAATGTGAAGCACACGTTCAGCCAATGCAAAAAGCCTGTCAGCGACAGGCTTTTCACAAAGGAGTTGTGTATGGATTCACTTGCTCGGACACATAAGTACGTAGGCATGTAAGGGGGGGATTTAAATGTTTCAACAGTGTACGTGGTTGTCGATTCAATGTATCGCTTGTGATACGGGCTGATGTTTCCTCCTCTAACCTCCCTCAAACGATTCGTGAAGTAGCCTAGGTCCTAAGAAACCACGCGGCAGAAGAGGGCAGAGCCCTGAAAAGGCGTTTTCAAGAGCCAGGCTTCTTGTCCAGGCCAGCCATAATGTACGAGGAGCCACTTTTTCCCAGCTTCTTCGAGGTAGCCATAGGCCAAAACCGCATGATTGATGTAGGGGTGCCTTTCTCTGGATACGTCGGGGAGACCGCCGAAGAGGAGGACGGGTTCATTTCGCTCCAGACTTTTGTAGACACCAGCCCAGCTGAGCTGCGCGCGTAAGCGGAGCGTCGGGACTTCTGGCAAGACCTTAGCGATCTTTCCTGTTCGCAAAGCCTTTCGCCACGCGTGACGGATAGAAAAGGCCCAAGAGGATTGCCGGAAACCACAAGCGAGCACTTCGTCGTGGAGGACCTTTTGATCGACCGGGGTCTCCTTGTTTGGGGTGATGCGGTGGTGCCAGTAGGCTTGGAGAAGAGCGGCAGCCACATAGCCGCAACTGCGACCGGCGTTGGCGGCGACTTTGGCCTTCCGAATGAAATCAGCGTCCGTAACCTGGTGAAGGGAGCCCGGAGTAGTTGGGGCCTCAGGTACAGAGCTGATCTTCTTGGCTTCAAAGGGAAGTAGAGGCATGGATGTCATCCTTTCGTAGAGTACCCTGCTATCGTAACAGAGGGCTTCTTGGGCGAGCAAGACGCTTTTTCGGTGAAATTTTGCGATCTGCACGGTTTTTTACACGTTTTACGGACTGTATGATAGAATTACTTGAGATTTGTCTATTGTCATCGTTCGAGTGATCAAGGTTTTGGCCAGAGGTCATGTAGGACAGTGTAATTATTCTTGAGGAGGCCGCGCTAGGGTGAAAAAAGTATGTGAAGTTCTTGGTCAAACGAAACTTTTTGAAGGCATGGATCACAATCTTTTCAACACCTACTGTGCCAGGAGTAGTATCCGTTTGATATGGAAAGGGGAGATCGTCGTCAACGAAGGGGATCGCTGTGAAGGGATCTCGACGGTGGTGTCGGGCACTTTGGCCATGCAGAAATATTCTGCGGATGGTGAATATGTCACCTTGAAACTACTGGAACCCGGGGACAGTTTCGGTGAAGAGTTTTTCTTTGGTACGAAAAATGAGTATACCTACTCGATTGAATCGGTGACGAATGCGCAAGTGATTCATGTGCCGAAGGATGTCATGATGACCATGCTGGAAAATGACGAGGAAGTCCGCCGGAACTTCATGCGCGATATCTCCGATAAGGTCAATGAACAATATACAAGGATTAATATCCTTTCTCAGCGGAACCTCAGACTGAAAATTACGAGATACCTCTTGGAACTTCACTATGCCCATGAAGAGGAAGATGATAAGCGCTACGGCTACATGCAGAAGAAGACGCCAGTAGCGACGCCTTCTGTTGAACTCCCGGTTTCGAAGGAAGTGGCGGCAAAACTTCTGGCGATGCCCAGACCGTCTTTTTCCAGAGAGCTGGTTCGCATGGAGAAGGAAGGCTTGATCCGTGTGAGCGGCCGGATTATTTGGTTGACGGATCTGCAGGCCTTAGAAGAAGATGGGCAGACCGACGACGATTTCGGAGAGTAAAGAAGATCACAAGAGGTAGAGGCTCTAGGAGAGCGGAGGATAGCTAGGTGCCGGGCACTTGGGTAGGATTGTCAATGAATGGGGGGATCACAGAGTTTCTGCGCGCCTTGATTGAGGAGTTGCAGAGTGGTCTTTTCTTGTTCAGCAGTCCTTTGGATATCTTTATTTCCTTGCTGGATATTGGCGTGACGGCCTTTGCTCTTTACTATGTTTTGAAATTGATTAGTGAAACGAGAGCCTGGCAACTCCTGAAGGGTTTGCTCTGGCTTTTTTTATTTACCTTGATTGCCGGTTGGCTGGGCCTCAACACCATTAATTATGTGCTCTTGAATTCGGTGTCCTTCTTGGCGGTTGGTATTGTTGTGATTTTCCAACCTGAGTTGCGGCGTGCCTTGGAGTCTGTGGGGCGGAATTCGTCTTTGGTTTTCAGTGCGAAGGAAGAGGAATCAGGTGGCGCGAAGTCTACGCACAATATTATTGAGCAGATTGTGATGGCTTGCGAGACGATGTCGCAAGAGAAGACCGGTGCGCTACTCATTATTGAACGGAAGACGAAACTGGGTGATTTAATTGAGTCGGGGACGGCTGTAGTGATTGATGCCGAGTTGTCGTCAACGGCTCTCCGGCAGATTTTTTATAAGAATTCCCCCATGCATGACGGGGCGGTCTTGATTCGCGGAAGTCGCATTTATGCGACCCGGGTTCACGTGCCTCTATCTGATAGTTACACCCTACGACGCGAGATGGGCACGAGGCACAGAGCGGCGATTGGGGCGAGTGAAATTGGCGATGCGATTGCAGTTGTGTGTTCGGAAGAACACGGAACGATTTCTTTGGCCGTACATGGAAGACTCTATACCTTGGATAATGCGGATGCCCTGCGGACGATCTTGCACCGCTTGCTTGGTGCGAAATCGACGGCGGAAGACCATTCCTTGCCGAAACGAATCCGGAAACTATTGCGCTCCGAAAAGGTGCGTGATGCGGTGCAAGAGGAGGCCTTTGACGGGGAGAAGGTTTCTGCGGCAACCCAAGAGACCTTGGATCAGATCAATGAGTCGGTGGAAGATGTCTTTGGCCAAGTGAATGTGGATGGGCAGGAGGTTACGACGAAGCCGCATCGGAGCCCAGCCCTCTTACTCTCTTTTGCGGTGGTGCTCTCGGTGGTGCTGTGGCTCTTTGTCCATATCACGACGAACCCGATTATTACGAGGACCTTTACGGTGCCGATTCAGATGACCGGCATTAATGTGCTGGATGAACGCCAGCTCGATTATTTCAAGGCGGAAAATCAGGTGACGGTGACGATTCGAGGGCGGATGAAGACCTTGACGAATGTCACGAACAGCGACGTGGATGCGGTGATTG
>CAZCLL010000006.1:19685-22897 GCA_964499555.1 uncultured Fastidiosipila sp. | reverse complement strand
CGATTAATGTGACGCTGGATGGGGTTTCGAACTTGGCGTATTCGGTGACCTGGCGGAACCCGGACAGTGTTTCCGTCATTATCAGTTCTTCGACACCTGGTACAGAGACGCCCGGGGGAGTGGTTACGGGTACGGTGACACCGACACCTGTCCCTAGTACGTAACGACACGAGAGGGTTCTTATGATTAAAAAAGTGTGGAACGTATTGCTCGTCATCATCCTGATTCTAATTGCCGTGTGGTTGCTTCTTTTTGCTTCGAACCGCTCGTTGGCGGAGAAACATCAAGCAGCGGAAACAAGCCCTCAGACACCGATTGTTACGACCTCTTCCTAAGCATCTGAATCAAAAAAGATAAGGAGCGCTGCCATGATTGACCAAAGGATTTCAGAGTTACTGGCCTACGGCCACAAGACCGGACTTCTGGGGGAAGGCGATGAGATCTACGCCCGGAATCAATTGCTGGAGGTTATGGGCCTCTCCGACTTTGAGGAGCCGGAGGAGCTTTCGGCGGTGGTTCAGCCAGGCGAAGCAGCGACGGAAGATTCCCTGGCAACGATTCTGGATGAGCTGGTGGAGGATGCCGCCAAGCGAGGGGTCTTTGAACCGGATTCCCTGGTGTTCCGCGATCTTTTCGACACGAAACTCATGAACTGCTTGCTACCCAGGCCTTCGGAGGTGAGAAGTCGTTTTGCGGCTTTGGCCGAGAAGAGCATCGAGGAAGCGACGGACTGGTACTACAGGTTCAGTCAGGACACGAACTATATTCGGCGGGACCGCATTCGCCGCGATGTGAAGTGGACCTACGAATCGGCGTACGGGGCGATCGACATTACGATTAACCTCGCGAAGCCGGAGAAGGATCCGAAGGCGATCGCAGCAGCGCTCACGCAGAAGCAGAGCTCGTACCCGAAGTGCCAGCTTTGCAAGGAGGCGGAGGGCTATGCCGGGCGGGCGGACTACCCGGGGCGGCAGACGCATCGGGTGATTCCACTGACGATGGGCGACGAGCCGTGGTTTTTCCAGTACTCGCCTTACACGTACTATAACGAGCACGCGATTGTGTTCTCCGCGACGCACCGACCGATGGTGGTGAGCCGGGCGAGTATGGCGCGTTTGCTCGATTTTGTGACGATATTTCCGCATTATTTCTTGGGTTCAAACGCGGACCTGCCGATCGTGGGAGGTTCGATTTTGACGCACGACCACTTCCAAGGCGGCCGTTACGAGTTTGCCATGGAGCGGGCGGAAGCGGCGTGGACGTTTGATTTTCCAGCCTTCCCGGACGTGGAAGCGGAGGTCGTGAAGTGGCCGATGGCGGTGCTCCGTTTACGAAGTAGGGATCAGGCGCAACTTCTCGATCTGGCTGACCTTGTTTTGCGAACTTGGCGAGCCTATTCTGATCCTGCCTGCGAGATTCTGGCGTTCACAGGGGAGACGCCGCACAACACCATCACCCCGATTGCACGTCGTAAGGGGGAGGCTTACGAGCTGGACCTGGTTTTGCGGAATAATCGGACGACAGAGGCGCGTCCTTTGGGGCTCTTCCACCCGCGGGATGCCTACCATCACATTAAGAAGGAGAACATAGGGCTCATCGAGGTGATGGGGCTGGCGGTTCTCCCTTCGAGGCTCAAGTCGGAGCTGGCAGAGGTGGCTACGTGTTTAGTTTCCGGCTCGGATCCTTTGGCCAAAGCCGCCACCAGCAACCATGCTCCGTGGATTTCTGAGCTCCGTGAGAAGTACGAGCGCTTCGATGAGTCGACTGTAGAGCACGTTGTGGAAGAGGAGACGGCCCTTGTTTTTGTGAAGGTCCTGGAGGACGCAGGGGTATATAAACAAACGGAAGATGGCCAGGCGGGCTTTGCTCGTTTCTTGCAGCATTGCGAGGCAGAAGGGCAAGCGCTGGCGGCCGGAAGTGGGAGGTAATCGAATGCAAGATTTTGAGAAAATGGGCAGTTTCTATTTGGGCAAGGTCTACGATATGGAGAAGAAGGCCAGGACTTCGGACCTCCTCCTCTACGATTCAAAGGATCTTACGACTCACGCCGTGTGCGTGGGTATGACCGGGAGCGGGAAGACGGGGCTTTGTATGAGTCTTCTGGAAGAGGCAGCGATGGATCAGATTCCGGCGCTTGTGATCGATCCGAAAGGCGATATGAGTAATTTGTTGCTGAGTTTCCCGGATCTTTTGCCCGGGGATTTTGAGCCCTGGGTGCAGCCGGCAGATGCGGAGCGGAAGGGGCAAAGCCTTGCGGATTACGCCGCTTCGACGGCTGCGAAATGGCGCGAAGGCTTGGCCGATTGGGGTCAAGATGGCGAGCGCATCCGGGCCATGCGTGAAAAAGTGGATTTTACGATTTACACACCGGGCTCTTCGGCTGGACGTCCACTCTCGATTCTGAAATTGGTGGATTTGCCTTCTTCTGCTGTCCTGCAAGATCCGGAAACGCTTGCGCAGTACACATCTTCGACGGTGTCGTCTTTGCTCTCGCTTCTGGGCATTGATGCGGATCCCTTGACTTCCCGGGAACATATTTTGTTGTCAAATATTTTGTTGAATGCTTGGAATAGCGGGCGTGCGTTGGATTTGGCCGAGCTGATTGCCGCGATTCAGCAGCCTGGGCTGGAACGGGTGGGCGTGATGCCTTTGGATACCTTCTATCCAGCTGGCGAGCGGTTTAAATTGGCCATGCAGTTCAATAATCTTTTGGCTTCACCCCAGTTTGCGGCGTGGACGCAAGGTGAGCCTCTGGATATTCAGAGCTTGCTCTATACGGCGACCGGGAAGCCCAGGATTTCGATTCTTTCGATTAATCACTTGAGTGATTCGGAGCGGATGTTCTTCGTTTCGTCTTTCTTGAATCAGGTGCTTTCTTGGGTGCGCGCGCAGTCGGGCACGTCGAGTTTGCGCGCGATTCTGTACATGGATGAGATCTATGGCTATTTCCCGCCGGTGGCGAATCCGCCTTCGAAACAACCTTTGTTGACCCTCCTTAAACAGGCGCGTGCGTTTGGTTTGGGGGTGGTTTTGACGACACAGAATCCTGTGGACCTGGACTACAAAGGTTTGGCAAATATCGGGACCTGGTTTGTGGGGCGCCTGCAAACGGATCAAGATAAGGCTCGTTTGCTGGATGGCTTGCAAGGGGCTTCGGCGGAGGCTTCTGCCAAGTTTGACCGCAAAACCTTGGATCAGATCTTGTCGAATTT
>CAZCLL010000006.1:0-19675 GCA_964499555.1 uncultured Fastidiosipila sp. | reverse complement strand
CACGCTGGGCCATGTCGTACCTGGCCGGCCCGCTGACTCGTAATCAAATTATGAAACTCCAGCCGCGTGAAGCGACTGCTGCGCCGGTGGCTCCAGTGCCGGTGGCTCCAGTGCCGGTGGTGTCTGAAGAGCAAGGGTCTACTGAAGCAGCTTCGGTAGTGGTGGATGTTGCAGCGGCAACTTCTGTTGTGGGAGCTGGCGTGGCTGAGGAAGTGCACTCTTCTGCTACCTCCACGCAGCCGAGTGGAATCCTTCCACAGTTGCCGGCTGGCGTGCAGCAATACTTCATGGAGGCGAGGCCGGGTTCTGGAACTACCGTCTATCAAGCGGCTCTCTATGCCTATGTCAGTACGGCCTACCACGACACAGCGAAGAAGATCTCGGAGCAGACTGAAAAAATCTACGCGACCAAGGTGGGGCAGGGGGCTTTGGCCGTAGACTGGAACACGGAAATTTCTGCGAAGCCGGAACCCGACGACCTAAGCTCGCAGGCACCAGCCGGTGCGACCTTCGCCACGTTGCCACCCGCCGCCCTCAAAAAGACCAGCTACACCACGTGGGAGAAGGATCTGAAAGACTACGTCTACCGCGTGGAAACCTTGAAACTTCTGCGGAATCCGGTCAGTGGCATGGTGTCGAAACCCGGTGAATCCGAGCGGGATTTTGTGGCTCGTGTGCACCAGGAGAACCGTGAAGTGCGGGACAAGAAGGTGGACGACCTCAGAGACCGCTATGCGAAACGGATCAAAACCTTGGAGGAAAGAGTCCGCAAAGCCGAGCAGAAAGTGGAGGCCGAGGAGAAGCAAGCCAGCACTGCCAAGATGGGTACGATGCTGGATGTCGGATCAACCATTTTAGGCGCTCTCTTCAGCAAAAATAAGTTGAGCCGCACCAATGTGAATAAGGCGGCTTCGGCAGCCAAATCCGCCGGCCGCGCCAGCCAACAAGGCAGTGATGTCGAGCGCGCTAAAGCCAGTCTTGAAACCTATCAAGCTGACCTTGAAGAACTCCAGACCGAAATGCAAAACGAGCTGGACGATCTGGCCGCAAGCTACGATGCCGCAAACGAAAAGTTAGAGACCATCGACCTTCGCCCGAAGAAAACAGATATTAATGTAAAGGTTTTTGCGTTGCTCTGGGTGCCAGAAGAGGAGATGTAGGGAAGGGTATAAATTTTCGCAGAACTTTATTTTTAAAGTTCTGCGAAAAGTACTCTAGTTGATTTTCGGAGGTTCGGCGGCTTGTATCGAGCCTAACGATTGAATTTACTGATGACTTCGGAACGTAATTGTTCGAAGGCGGTCTCCCTTGTTTTGTTCACTTCGAAAACTCCGTTATCGGCACTGATGATGCCGAGCTCGTTGGAACCTTCGGTCGTACGTAAGAACACGATGTACTGATTGCCTTTGACCAGAGGTCGATTGTCATTGAAGGTTAAGATGCTGCCATCTTCTGCCTTCGCGGTAAGATCACGGATGCTGAGCGATTCAGAGGATGTTTGGAAATCATTTTTGTAGGTTTCCAGGACTTTGATTTTTCGGAGGGAGTAGAAACCGCCAAGTCCTTGCTTCTTCGCTTCGTCCGCATAAGTTATGTGGCTGTTTTCGAGGGTGAGGTCATCTGTGACCTCTACTTTTGCGATCAGTTCTGCATAGGCTTCGAGTTCCGGGAGCGTGAAGACGATGGCGTCACCTTCGTGATTGTCATAGTTCACATCGGCCGATTGAATTTTCCCGGATGAGCAGGCGGCTAGTGTAAGCGATAAGATTGTCATCACGAGTAATGTGGCGACAAATGCGATTCGTTTACTGGAAGATTTGGTTTTCATTGTTTCCTCCCCAATTTGTAACACGCTTGCTCTAGTACATTGCAAGCGACTACCAAGACCTATTCTTAGCCTCCCGGTCCGTGCAATCAAAAAACTACTTTCTAAGATAAGAATATTCCGCTTGTTGAAAAAAACAATTCGCAATCTAGAGAATTTTATCGAAATATTCTGCGCAAGTTGTTGAGTAAATTTTTTCATAACCCTGGTTACCGCTTTCGCAGAACTTTATTTTTAAAGTTCTGCGAAAAGTACGGCGATGAAAAAGCCGCCTCAGCGGAGGCGGCTTAGTAATCAGATTTTCAGATTATCTAACTGGGCAAGATCTTCGGACGGCCTAGGCACGGAGGCCTACTCTCTTACTCTTCAAGCTTTTTGATTGCCTCGAAGAGATCCATGGCGGCGTGACGGGGACCCATGGTTTCCATGCCCGGAACACCTAATTGAGTGTACATCTGGCCGATGTGGATGCCTTGATCGAAGAGGGTGGTGAAGTATTGATCGATGAGAACATCGGTCTCCGCTTGCTTCTGGACTGGGCCGAAAGGATTCGCGAAGTAAGAAGTGGTGTAACCCTTCTCGCTGGTGGTGCCTTTGGCCATACGCTTACCTTCCTTGAACACGGTGATGGCTTCTTCCTTGGTGTTGAAAGCATCGATGGCGGGATCGCCTTCTTCGAGCTTCTTGTAGTTGTTCGCGTAGACGAAGAAGTCGACCTTGTAGCCCTGCATGATTTCTCCGTAGGTGGAGACCGGGTTAATGAGGCGGGCGTTGACTTTATCTGGGTTCATGAAAACGGAACGATCAAGCTCCTTGAAGGCATAGCCGGTGTCGAGGTCGTCTAAGCGGACGAAGGCTCCGATTTCTGTGCCATAGCCCTTGACCTCACCGGTTTTCGGGTCGATGCGGAAGGTGCCCATGTCGTCGAAGACGATGGTCATGTCCGAGATGTGCTCATTGGCCAAAGCGCGGAAGGCCTCTATGCTCTCCGACTTCCCGGCACCGGAATCGCCCATGATGCAGACATTGGCTTTTTTGCCATCCTTGAGCACGATGTTGACCATAGCGCCGTGGATCGGCAGGTAGCCCTTGCGGATCTGGTACACGTTGTGAAGCGTGAGGATCATCTTCTTCATGTAACCGAAGTAATCGAACTCATCATGGTGAGAAACGAAGCCCACCATAATATCATTCAGTTCATCGTGGTAGAAGGCAGTTTCCGGCTTCTCGGAATGATTGTCACCGCCGAAGACATAAAGTAGATCTGGTTTCCGGCCTGCGGTTTCCTGCTCGGTTGCCATCTGGAAGAGATTGGCGAGCGAAATCCCATGAGTCAGGTAATCTCTGCTGACGTAGACATAGCAGAGCAAATCGCCCACGAAGCAAGGATAGCAATAAAAATGATCGTTATTGATGCCGATGCGGTCCATCGGGTTCGTGTCAACTTCCTTGAAGGTGCCGGTGCGGGTCGTCATCTTCGGATAGGTGATGAAAGGCGTTTCCATCACGAGCTGCTTGATGAAAGGAATCCCGCGCAACTTTTCGTAACCTTGGGGGATCGGCCAGATATTCTCTTGGCAAATCATGCCGACGTTGGTACCAGCCTGCACTTGGCGGTAAACCGAAGTCTCACGCAAGGTCAAGTTGCGGTTGATCGTGCGGTAGGTGTTGAGCACGAGGTTGTCGTACTGCTTCTTGGCGTTGATGAACATGGCTGTCGCAAGCCCGGACGAAGAGGTCGAGTTAAAGAGCACACAGTAGCGCTCCAGTCGACGCCAATACTTATAGATCGACTCAATCAAGTGTCTGACGATCACGCGCTCCTCATAGAGCCAGCTATATTCCGGGAGCGTCGCAGCAATCTCTTTACTATTCATAGAAGAGAGAAGGCCTGCCACGCGGGTCATTGCCTTGATGCGTTCAGCCGTCGTTTCTTGGGGGAAGAATCGCAGAAGTTGCTGATAATCCTGCGAAATTTGATCCTTCTCCGCATTCTTTAAGAAATGTTCCAGAAGGGAACGGAACGATTCGCTGCCGAGGATTTCATCCGTGTTTGTGTAGTATTTCAGTGAGAAGTTCAAAATAACTTTATCGTTACTTAACGACCATTCTGTCTTCATATGTACCACCTCTCGATTGGCTCAAATTTGCCGATTAACGAACATTATACACTTGCAAGTGCCCCCGCGTATCGGAGTAGGCTGAAGATTAGGCTAAAATTCTGTAAAATCGCCACTAGTACAGCGAAAGGGGGACTTTCGTTCGGATTTCTTTTCACATTAACGATTTTTCTTTTGGCCAAAGCCGCCTGTTCCCACCCTCATCTCCTCTCCTGGTTTGCGGTATAATCTCGCAGTGGAGGTGCAAGATGGGTAGAAAGATTGGTTTTAATAGTGAGAAGTATCTAGAAGAACAATCCAGCTTTATCAGAGAACGGGTGAACCAATACGACAAGCTGTACCTCGAATTCGGCGGGAAATTGATTGGCGACTTGCACGCGATGCGGGTTCTGCCTGGTTTCGACCCGGATGCAAAAGTCAAGATCCTCCAGCGCCTCAAAGATGAAACGGAGATCATCATTTGTGTCTACGCAGGCGATATCGAGCAGAACAAAATTCGAGGCGACTTTGGCACAACCTACGACGATGAAGTCCTTCGCATGATGGATGACTTCTACCACTGGGGACTCGAAGTGAACAGCGTGGTCATCACTCGCTACAACGGCCAGCCCGCTGCTCAGGTCTTCATTAACCGCCTTCGTCGCCGCAACATCACGGTCTACACGCATGCCTATACCGAGGGCTACCCACTGGACGTGGACACGATCGTCAGTCCGGAAGGGTATGGCTCGAACCCTTATATTGAAACCTCGAAGCGCTTAGTTGTGGTCACGGCACCGGGTCCCAATTCCGGTAAGCTGGCGACCTGTCTGAGCCAGCTCTACCATGAAACGCAACTCGGAAATAAAGCCGGCTACTCCAAATTTGAAACCTTCCCCATTTGGAATCTGCCGCTCAAACATCCGGTCAATGTGGCCTACGAAGCGGCAACGGCAGACCTCATGGATGTCAATATGATCGATCCTTTCCACTTGGAACACGCAGGTGTTTCGGTGGTGAATTACAACCGGGACATTGACGCGTTCCCCCTCTTGCGTCGGATCTTGACGAAGATTTATGGGGAACAAGTGCCTTTTTATTCTCCTACCGATATGGGTGTCAATCGCGTCGGTTTCTGCATTACGGATGACGAGGTCGTACGTGAGGCGGCCAACCAAGAGATTATTCGCCGGAGTTTCCACCTGGCCACAGATTACAAAAAGGGCCTGGTCAGCGCCGAAGTATCGCAGCGCGGGAAGCTCCTGATGGACGAAATGCAACTTCGCGAAGAGGATCGCAGCGTGGTGCTCCCCGCGCGTGAATATGCGGCCAAATTGGCGGAAGGCAAAGTTGTCAACGGTGACAGTCCTGCCATCCAAGTCACCGCACTAGCCCTGCCCGATGGCCGCGTCGTCACCGGAAAAGGTTCTGAGCGCATGAGCTCCATCTCTGCCTGTTTACTCAATGCGGTCAAAGCCCTTGCCGGCATCGCCGATCCCTTACACCTTCTTTCACCAGTTATCTTGCGTCCTATTCACACCCTGAAAAAGGAAATCTTAGGCCAACATAAAGAGGCCTTGGATGCCAAAGAAATCCTTTTGGCTCTCTCCATCTCCGCAGCCACGAACCCTATGGCCGAAGCCGCGCTCAAAGAGCTGAGCAACTTGCGTGGCTGCCAAGCCCACAGCACGGTCATCTTGGCCAAAGGCGACGACGAAATCTGCCGCCAACTGGGCATCGACTTAACTTCGGACTCTGTCTTCTCCTCCAAATCCCTGTTTTATGGGCGTTGAGGGGTGAAAACCAACGCCCCTGTACCCAATTGTCTTGATTTCTGAGAAGAAAGGCTTCATAATGCCAAGAAATAGCGTTGATGAAGACAGTAGTCTACTCACATTTTGTTGTAGCAGAGAGAAGAGCCGGGGGCTGAGAGCTTTTCCAACGAAAGAGTAGAGGAAAACCACTTCGGAGCTTGTTGCGAAGAGCAATGCGTTTGGCTTCATGTTACGAAGCTTCTATGAGTGAAATCGCAAGGTGGAACCGTGTTTTAATGAGCACCCTTGGACAGAGTCGATCTGTTCGGAGGTGCTTTTTTATTGGCTACTCGGGGCAGAGAAAACCAACAACGAAAGCCTACCTAAGGAGGAGACAAGAAATGAAGATTACATTAGCAGATGGGAGCGTCAAGGAGTATGAGGCGCCACTCAGCACCTATCAGATTGCGCAAGATTTAAGTGAAGGGCTTGCCAGAGTGGCTTGTGCTTCCGAGATTGATGGCGTGCCGGGTGACCTGAGACGGGTGGTGGACAAGGATGCGAAAGTGACGATTTTGACTTTCGATCACCCGGAAGGAAAGCATGCTTTTTGGCATACCAGTTCGCATATTATGGCCCAAGCGGTCAAGCGTTTATACCCGGAGGCGAAGTTGGCCATCGGACCCGCGATCAAAGACGGTTTCTACTATGACATAGAAAGAGAAGGCGGCTTTGGCGATAGTGACATCACAGCGATCGAAGCGGAAATGAAGAAGATCGTCAAAGAGGGCCTAGACATCATGAGTTTTGTGCTGCCGCGGGAGGAAGCACTGAAACTGATGGAGGAGAAGGGCGAGCATTACAAGGTGGAGCTGATCAATGACTTGCCGGAAGATGAGACAATTAGTTTCTATAAGCAAGGGGAGTTTGTGGATCTTTGTGCCGGGCCGCATTTGATGAATACGAAGGCGGTGAAGTCGTTTAAGTTGACTTCGGTTGCTGGTGCGTATTGGCGCGGGAATGAGAAGAACAAGATGCTGACCCGTATTTACGGGACTTCGTACCCCAATAAGGCGGATCTCAAGGCGCACTTGGAGCGCATTGAAGAAGCGAAGAAGCGTGACCATCGCCGTCTCGGGAAGGAGATGGGGCTGTTTACTTTGCTAGAGGAAGGGCCCGGTTTCCCGTTCTTCTTGCCGAATGGGATGATCTTGAAAAATGAGTTGATGAACTATTGGCGGGAGCTTCATCTTCGGGATGGGTATCAGGAGATTTCCACGCCGATTATGTTGAACCGCAAGCTTTGGGAGCAGTCGGGGCACTGGGATCACTACCAGAATAATATGTATACTACGAAGATTGATGATGAGGATTTTGCGATTAAGCCGATGAATTGTCCGGGGAGCTTATTAGTCTATAATTCGGAGCCCCATTCGTACCGGGATTTGCCGCTTCGCTTGGCGGAGGTGGGGCTAGTCCATCGCCACGAGAAGTCGGGTGAGATGCATGGTTTGATGCGCGTGCGTGCGTTTAACCAAGATGATGCACATATTTACATGACGCCGGACCAAGTGAAGGACGAGATTATCGGCGTTGTGCGCCTGATTGATGAGGTCTACACGAAGTTTGGTTATAAGTATCATATTGAGCTTTCGACGCAACCAGAAGATTCGATGGGGACGAAAGAAGAGTGGGATCTGGCGACAGATGCGCTTCGTGAAGCGGTGGAAACCATGAATGTTCCCTACCTGATCAACGAGGGCGACGGGGCTTTCTATGGGCCGAAATTGGATTTCCATCTGGAGGATTCTTTGGGCAGAACCTGGCAGTGCGGGACGATTCAGTTGGATTTCCAGTTGCCGCAGCGCTTTGAAGCGGAGTACATCGGAGCGGATGGTGAGCGTCACCGTCCAATCATGATTCACCGCGTGGTTTTCGGCTCGATGGAGCGTTTTCTCGGGATTTTGATTGAGCATTTCGGTGGTAAGTTCCCGACATGGCTTGCGCCTGAGCAGGTTCGCTTGATGCCAATTACAGATCGTACAGCGGAGTACGCGAAGCAGGTACAGCAGGACCTGGTCGCTAGAGGCATCCGCGCCAAGATCGATTCTCGCAACGAGAAGATCGGTTTCAAGGTTCGTCAAGCCCAGGTCGAGAAAGTGCCTTACATGCTCATTTTAGGTGACCAGGAGGCGGCTTCCGGCGAGGTTTCGCTGAGACTTCGCGATCACCAGAAGAATATTTCTTTGCCGGCCCAAGCCTTCGCCGAGGCTGTCCAAGAGGAAGTCGCCACGCGCGCGATGGTCCAACCGTTCTTGGCTTTGGCCGAGGCAGAGTAAGGGCTTCACGAGTTGGTGGTGTTGGCCAAAGTCGCAGACGGCGGCTTTGGCCTCCTAAGGAAAGGGCGGTAGATGGCGGAGAAGAGAAGTTTACGCGAGCGCTTCGAGAAGAATGCGGAAGAGCAGGACTTGAGGCAGCGGGAGTACTTGGAGAAGAAGCGTGCGAAACGGCAGGTTTTGAATGAGATGACGCTCGCGGAGGTGGTCGGGAAGTACTGGTTTTACCTGGCGCTCCTGCTACTGATTAGTTTTCCTCTGATGGACATGATTCAGCGGATTCAGGCGGCGTTGAACCCGAGTTTGGGGGCGATGCCGGCTTTGAGTCGGGTGTTTTTGGCGAACGGGGGCTGGGGTATGGTGTTTAGTGCGCCGGTGTTTCTGGCGTACGGGATTGACTACTTGCTGGCGAAGCGGAAGGGCGAGGCCAGGCGTGACGAGAAGCAGAAGCGTTTTCGCGTGCTGATCTTGCTGAGCTTGGGGCTTCTGTGGCTTGGCTTGGGGCTGATTTTCTTCTTGTTCAAGCTGTGATGCGCCTAAGCTGGCCTGGGTCATGACTTGGGCTATTGGGCTATAATGAGAAGAACATTGGCTGAAGTCTGGAGAACGATACATGACTGATAATGCATATACCCGGAGTGACGGAATCAATACAGACTGGCAGCAGCTGGTGAATCAAACGTTTGAACCTCTGGATGTCTGGTACGACTTTCATGTGCGGCCGGGTTTTTATTTGCAAAATGGCGCAGTTGCCTTGCCGGGTGGGGTGAGCTTTACGGTGCACTCGGAGGGGGCGACGGCGATTGATCTCTTGCTCTTTACGAAGGATGCGGAGGAACCTTACGCGATTATTCCTTTCCCGGAGAAGTACCGGGTGGGTGATGTCTATTCGATGATTGTCTTCGATTTGGATATTACAAACTTGGAGTACGCGTACCGCCTAGATGGACCCTATAACCCGCAGCGTGGCCAGTATTTTGATCGGACGAATGCGGTGATTGACCCCTATGCCCGCCAGGTGATTATCCGCCAAGATTCGGGGGATAAGCCCAGGGGTCGCTACCCGTATCGGGCGGCGGTTACGGTCGACACGTTTGATTGGGGGCGGGCGCAACCGCCGAAGATCAAGCAAGATGAAATGATCATCTATGAGATGCACGTCAAGAGTTTTACGGCATCGTTTACGTCGGACGTGCATGCCCGTGGGACTTTTGCGGGGATTATTGAGAAGATTCCTTATCTCAAGAGTCTGGGAATCAACGTTGTGGAACTGATGCCGGTGTTTGAGTTCGACCCGATGGGCTCGGAGCGCTGGCATGATGGGAAGCTCTTGACGGATTATTGGGGCTATAACCCGGTTAGCTTCTTTGCGCCTTATAAGGAGTATTCGTCTACTTATGAAATGCACATTGAGGGCCAAGAGTTCAAAGAGATGGTAAAAGCCCTCCACGCCAACGGAATTGAAATTATCTTGGATGTGGTGTTCAACCACACGGCGGAGGGGGATGAAAGAGGCCCCTACATTAACTTCCGTGGCTTTGATAATAAGATTTACTATATGCTGACGCCGGATGGGCATTACCTGAATTTCTCTGGTTGCGGCAACACCTTGAATGCCAATCACCCGATTGTGCGGCAGATGATTTTGGATAGTCTTCGTTACTGGGTGACGGCCTATCACATTGATGGATTCCGTTTTGATCTGGCCTCGATTCTGGGGCGCAAAGAGGATGGGACACCCATGAGTGACCCACCGCTTTTGGAGTCTTTGGCCTATGATCCGATCTTGAAAAATGTCGAGTTGATCGCAGAAGCCTGGGATGCCGGTGGCCTCTATCAGGTGGGGAGTTTCCCGTCGTGGAACCGCTGGGCAGAGTGGAATGGGCGCTACCGCGATGATATGCGCTGCTTCCTGAAAGGGGACTACGGCATGGCGCAGGTTGCGGCGAACCGCATTACGGGTTCTCGTGACCTCTATCCGATTGAAACCCGCGGTACGCATGCCTCGGTCAATTTCATTACTTGTCATGATGGCTTTACCTTGAATGACCTCTATAGTTACAACGACAAGCACAATCTGGCGAATGGCTGGAACAATACGGACGGCGAAAATAACAACAACAGCTGGAACTGCGGTGAGGAAGGGGAGACCCAAGATCCAGATATCCAGACTTTGCGTCAGCGCCTGATGCTGAATGCCTGTGTGGTCTTGTTGGCGTCGATTGGGACGCCGATGATTTTGGCCGGTGATGAGTTTCGGAACACGCAGTTCGGGAACAATAACCCGTATTGTCAGGATAATGAGATTTCGTGGTTGGATTGGTCCTTGCTGGAGGAGAATCGCAGCTATTTTGCGTTCTGGCGCAAGATGATCCGCTTCCGCAAGCATCACCCGATTTTGCGGGGCAGCGGGAAGCCTGCGGCCTGCGGCCTTCCCGAGACTTCCAAACATGGCCGCAAGCCGTGGTTTTTGAGTGACGATGCCAATACTCATTATGTGGGCATTTTGTTTGCCGGTCGCGATGAGTTTAATCGCCAAGATGAGGTGATTTATCTGGGCGTGAATGCTGGTTGGGAGCGCCTACCGGTGCTGCTGCCGGATCTGCCGCACCACGAGTTTTGGCACCAAATTATTGATACGTCTTTGCCCCTGGAAACGAATTTCAATGAGGATATCGATGAGGCACCGATCCTAGATAATTATGTGGTGATGGAGCCTCGCTCGGTGGTTTTACTGATGGCGCATCCGCTAGAGAGTTGGGATGCGGCGGAGGAGGCCAGAAATAAGGCGATGCTCCGTTTCTCCCTGCGTCAGCACAGCGGGGGCGGCCACTATCGCTTCCACATCGATGAAACGATCGAGAGCGGTTCGTACACGCCTTGGAGTGCGAAGCCATCTTCGCCTTTGGCCAAGAAGAAGGAGTACCCAAACTGGAAGAAGTACCTGGGTTTGCCTTCCGAGGACGAGAGCGCAGATCCCCCACAAAAATAGCATGGAGTGACTATGTATTTTCGAAATGATTACTCTGAAGTCTGCCACCCAGCGGTGCTGGAGGCTTTGGCAGCGGTTCAAGGGCGGCGTTTTTCCGGTTATGGCGAGGATTCTTTCTCGGCCAAAGCCGCCGCCACCATCCTTCGTCTCTCCGAGGAAGTTGACCTTTCGGTTCACTTTTTAGCCGGTGGGACGGTCAGTAATATGGTGGCGATTCGTTCTATGCTGCGGCCGCATGAGGCGGTGATTGCGGCCGAAACGGCGCACATCAATGTCCACGAAACCGGCGCGATCGAGGCGTCGGGGCACAAAATCCTGACGGTTTCGACCCGCGATGGGAAGCTTAGGCCGGAGGATCTGGCCCCCATTTTGTCGAGCCATCAGGATCCGGCCCGCGTGAAACCTGCGATGGTCTATCTTTCTAATAGTACGGAAGTTGGTACGGTCTATCGTTTGGCGGAGCTCCAAGCGCTTTCCGCTTACTGTCGAGAGAAGAAACTCTTGCTCTTTTTGGATGGGGCGAGACTGGGGGCGGCTTTGGCCAGCCCGGTCAATGACTTAAGCCTCGCTGCTGTGGCTGAGCTGGTGGACCTCTTTTACCTTGGGGGGACGAAGAACGGGGCCTTGTTTGGGGAAGCGCTGGTGACGAGCCGCGAGCTGGGGCGGGAGATGCCTTGGCTGATCAAGAACCGCGGGGCGATGCTGTCGAAGGGTTTCGTGCCGGCGATCATGTTTGAGCGTTTGCTGGCGACGCCGGGTGGATCCGCTGCGGACACCTTCGAAGAGACGCTGTACTATGAACTGGCGGCTTTAGCCAACAAGAACGCCTTCGAACTCGCCGGGATTTTCACCTCGCGAGGCTACCAGCTCACATGGCCTGCCGAGAGCAATCAAATCTTCGTGAACTTGCCCCTTGCCGTGCGGGATTATTTGGTGGCACGCGGGGTGGTCTTCGAGTGTGAGCAGGAGATTCTGGTCGGAGACGAGGGGGTTGAGGCTGAGCGGGTGGCTGTTTGCCGTTTCGTGTCGACGTATTCGACCACGGCGGAGGAACTCGCCAAATTAGAACAAGTTACGGAGGAATGTCACGGATGAGTGATCTTGCGAAAAAGCTGAGTGATGAGCAGATTCGAGAGAAGGGAAAGGCTTTGTTTTCGCTGGCTGATGAGGACAATCGGAAGCGGCTGGAATTTATTGTGGAGATGGACAAGATGAAAAGTATTGTCCGCCACTCGCTGTTGGTTGACCAAAGCCGCGCAGAAACCGACGCCGAACACTCCTGGCAGCTTGCGATGATGGCCCTCGTTTTGGCTCCCGAAGCCCCCGAGGGAACAGATATTTTCAAAGTGGTGGTCATGTGTCTCGTCCACGACATCGTGGAAATTTATGCGGGCGACACTTACGCCTATGACAAAAGCGGCTACGAAAGCAAAACCGCCCGCGAACTCGAATCCGCCGACAAACTCTACGCCATGCTTCCCGGCTCCGAGGGCGCTCGGCTTCGCGCCTATTGGGAAGAATTTGAGGCCATGGAGACGCCGGAAGCGCTCTTTGCCAATGCCCTAGATCGCCTCCAACCTATGATGCTCAACGCCTTTAGCGATGGCCAAAGCTGGGTCTCGAACCAGGTGACCGTCGATGATGTCCTGAAACGCGCCCTGCCCATCCGAACCGATCTCCCGAGGCTCTGGCCGATGATGGAGAATTTGATTCGGACGAGTTATGAGAAGGGGTTGTTGCTGTGAGGAAATATTCGCAGAAGTTTAAAAATAAAGTTCTGCGGTAAGGGTGATGGCTACCGCAGAACTTTAAAAAAATAATTCTGCGGTAAGGATGATCGCTACCGCAGAAGTTTAAAAATAAAATTATGCGAAAATTAGCCGCGGCCGATATTCTTCTCTAAATCCACATCCTTCGAATAATCAACCCCCGGCAAACGGAAACCGAAGAGCTGATAAAAATCATCCCAGTAGCCTTCTAAATCACAATATTTGGCAACATTTTCGGTCTCGACAACAGTCCAAGCCGCACTCACTGGATCCTGGACCAAAGAAGACATTTCCCAGTCGTCCATACGGATGAGTTTTTCATCGTCGGTAACCACAGTGCCGGTCTCCGTCGCTACCCGGTCAGACAGCATGCGGTACATTTGCTCGATGCAGCCCTCATGGGTGCCCAGCTGCTTCATCACTTTAAAGAGAATCGAGATATAAAGGCCAATCGAAGGAATCGCCGATCACGCTTGAGTAACAACCGCTTTATTGATCGAAACAAAGGCCTCATACTTATCCGCAAAAGCCACCCGCATCCGCTCCGCCGTCTCGTAAAGATCCTGTTTGGCGTGCCCAATGCTGCCGGTATAGTAGATGCCTTGGGTGACTTTCGGGCCGATATACGAATAGGCGAGGGTGATCGCCCCCTCATTCAGGGCGTTGTTCTCGTCCAAGAAATGCATCCAATCTTCCCAATCGCTGCCGCCCATAACCATAACGGTGTCATAAATTTCTTCTTCAGTGGCAGGCTCAATGCTGGCTTCACCAATCGAATTGTCCTGCAAATTCAAGGACTTGTTCGTGTAGGTTTCGCCCACCGGCTTGATCACAGAGTTGTAGACCGTACCGTCCGGCATCGCTCTTCGGGGCGCAGCCAGCGAATAGACCACGAGATCAAACTTCTCGCCAGGCACAAGCGCTTGGAATTGCTTCAGGGTTTCGGCTTTGCCCTCCAACGAGTATGCGTCAGCATTGATGGTCACCGCCTTATAGCCCTCAGCCTCAGCAAAGGACAAAAACGCCTCATTATTGTAGAAGCCCGCAGACGCTGTGCGCTTCGCTGCCGCCGGACGCTCGTACATCACGCCCACCGTGTTGGCCCCGAGGCCCCAAGTCGCCGCAATCCGCGTAGCCAGGCCGTAACCGGTCGATGAGCCGATCACCAGCACATTCTTGATCTTGCTCGCGATTTTCTCCTGCCCCTTCACATACGTGATCTGTTCCAGAACATGTTCGCGGCAACCGTCCGGATGGGCCGTCGTGCAGATGAACTGCCGGATCTTCGGTTCGATAATCATAAGAGTTAATCTCCTTATTTCACATTCACAAGTCCATGGTAGCACAAAGACCGCAGAATTATCCGCTTGATTCACCCGTTCTCCTCGCCTGCGTTTAACCTCGTTCCAACAATTTTGCCTGGGTCTTCTTGTATACTATAATGAGCCTGGAAATGGGGGAAAGGAAATGACCGCAGAACTTTGGATTCGTATTTCTGCTCTCGTAGCAACGCTGGTTCTTGTTTTTATTTTGCGTGAGAAAATCGCCGATTTTATCCTGAAACTGATCTTCTTGGGTCTGGAGAAGAAAAATCCAGCGAAAGCCCAACGGATTCGCCTTTTTTTAGTGAAGCCTTTGGGGTGGTTTTTGCTTCTGGGGGTGGCCCTGATCTTGATGCCACTGGCGCCGCTGCCTTTGTTGGTGAGTGATTTTTTGCGAAAACTTCTGAATTCGCTCTTGATAATTATTGCGTTTTGGACGCTTTACTCTGCGGTGCGCCATTTCCTTGCGGAAGTAGAAGCCCACAGCGAGGAGCTTCCCTCTCAGCTGACGCTCACGGCTCGAAAGTATCTGAGTTCGGCGATTTTGGTGGTTGTGATTGTGTTGGGTGTTGTTATGGTTCTGGAGCAGTGGCTCACGAATCTTTCGGGACTTTTGACCTCGCTGGGGATTGGCGGCTTGGCGCTGGCTTTGGCCGCTCAGGATACGGCGTCGAACTTGGTGGCTGGCTTGGCAATCATGTTGGATAAACCTTTTGATGTAGGTGACTGGATCGATACGACCGCTTCGTCCGGCAAGATTTCGGGCACGGTTACCGCCATTGGTCTCCGTTCCAGTCGGGTGCGGGCCATCGATGGAAGCCAGCTGTCTGTCCCCAATTCGGTTTTGGGGTCGGCGGTCATCACCAATGGCACGAAGCGCGAGATCCGGCTGGCGGAGCTTCAAATCCCCCTGAAGCAGAGTTCACCCACAACACTCGAGGCGTTCCGGGAGTCGGTGGTGGCGGCTTTGGCCAAAGACGCCGGCATCCTAGAAGGTTCGATCTCGTTCTACTTTATCGGCTACGAGCGGGAGGCGTTCATCTGGCGTTGCCGCTTCCAAACGACCGATAATTATGCGGAACACATGGAAATCACGCACCGCGCCAATTTGTGCATTAGCGGCCTGGCTGAGGAAGCGGGAATCAGCCTGGCACCGATTACAACGGAGCAGAAATGAAGCTTCGCACCAATTTAACGGAGCAGAAATGAGGGAAGATATGTCTAAACCAACGGAAGTTTACTTGATTCGCCACGCGGCCACTGAACTGAACCACAAAGGATTTTTTCAGGGGTCGTCGAACATCCCTTTGAATGATGCAGGGAACGAGCAGGCTCAGTACTTGAAAAAGCGCTTCCTCGATGCCGGCACGAAAATTGACAAGATTTACGTTAGCCGGCTGGTGCGCACGCAGCAGACGATTGCGCCTTTGGCCGAGGTTTTAGGCCTCGAGCCAATTGTCCGCGATGGGCTGGAGGAGATCGATGGCGGCGATATGGAGATGCGCACGCACACGGACAATGTGCGCGATTACCCGGAGACGATGGAGAATGTGATGCTTCGGCCGTACTATGTGGAGATGCCGAATGGGGAGACGGGCAAAGCCGTCTATGAGCGCATTGTGCCGGCGTTTCTTTCGATTTGTCAGGAGAATCCGGGCAAGACGGTCCTGATCGTGACGCACGGTTTCGTTTTGCAAATGCTGAGTTCTTTCCTGAAGGGCATCCCGCCAGAGCAGACAGAGCGCCTGATTTGTGCGAATACTGGGGTCTCTCGGATTTTGTATCAGTCGGCTGGTGGTGCTGGTGCTGTGGTTTCGGCGGATGCTTCGGTGGATGCTGTGGCTGCTACGGATGAGGTTGTGGGAGGCGGCTTTGGCCAAATCCAAATTGACTACTTGTATGATGCGTCGCACTTGCCGGAGAAGTGGCAGGTGGGAGTGGAGAACCAGAATACGGAGCGGTACAAGGCGTTTCGGGCGGGGAAGACGACGCCAACTGCCGGCGCAGAAATTTAAAATTAAAGTTATGCGGATAGTTGTGGGGTATGGTTACGGCTGGATAAGAGCTGTAATCGTATTTTAATCTCCTTTTAACTTTGCGGTCCGCTTTTCTTAGTAGAATGGAGCTAGGAGTCAAGATTTTGTGGTGAGGCGATGCGTAGGCCACAAGTGATTGACCAATTGGAGGGAGCCAGGTGCCCCCGGGGAATCCAATGACTGTTCCCTCCTTCAGGGAAAGGCGGACTTTTATCGTGCGAAAAACCTATGTTTTAGATACGAATGTCCTGATTCAGGCGCCGTATGCTTTGGATTGTTTTGAGGACAATCAGGTGATTTTGCCTGTGGCTGTTCTGGAGGAGCTTGATGGTCTCAAGCTTGCGGAAGGGGAGCGAGGCACAAATGCCAGGCAAGCGATCCGCTACATTGAGGAGCTCCGGAAGCTGGGGAGCTTGACGGAGGGGGTGGCGCTCGCAAATGGCGGCACGTTCAAGGTTGAGATTAACCACGTGGATGAGGTGCTGCCGCCAGGTTTTGTGGAGAATAAGGCGGATAATCGCATTCTCAAGGTTTGTCAGGGTCTGAAGCGCCAGGGGCAGCAGCCGATTTTGGTGACGAAGGACATTATTGTCCGGATTAAAGCCCAGATTATGGACATTGCTGCAGAGGATTTTACGACGGAGCAGGTGCCGGTTGTGGCGGCGCAGTACTCCGGGCGGCAAGTGGTTTTTGTGCCGGAAGAGGAGTTCGCGAATTTTAAAAGCGGGATTTCTCCTGATCTTGCCTACACCGTGGATGAAGAGGGGCAGCGTCATCCAGTGGAGCCCGTGGTGAATCAATTTTTTGTTCTGGAAGCTGATCAGTCGCACCGGAAGACGCTGCTTGGGCGCTATGATGGCGAGAAAATTGTGCCGTTACGCTACCAAAAGCACCATCCTTATGGTGTGAGCCCTAGGAATGTTGGTCAGTATTTTTTGCATGAAGCGCTCATGACGGATGCGGATAAGGCGCCTTTGGTCATCGTAAAAGGGAAAGCCGGCACCGCGAAGACTTTTTACTCGCTGGCTGTGGGGCTAGAGAAAATTGTTCAGGAGGAGGAGCGGAACTACCGGAAAATCCTGATTTGCCGCCCGAATGCGCAGTTTGATGATGATATTGGTTTTCTGCCGGGGGATGAGCAGGAGCAGATTGCGCCGCTGATCCGGCCGATTATTGATAATTTGGAAATTTTGGTGGATCAAGATGAGAAACAGCGCTTCACGAATGAGAAGGAGCTGAAGGGGAAGATTGATGAGCTTTTTGATCGGGAGATTATTACTTCGCAGGCTATGAATTTTATCCGCGGTCGCTCGATTACGCAGACTTATCTGATTATTGATGAGGCGCAGAATTTGACGCCAAAGCAGGCGAAGGGAATTATTACCAGAGCAGGTAAGGGGACGAAGATTATTCTTTTGGGCGACCCGAATCAGATTGACCATCCGCTTCTGGATGAGCGGACGAATGGCCTAAGTTACGCTTCGGAGAAAATGAAAGGGTCGCCTTTGTGCTACCAAGTCACGCTCTTGGAGTCGGAGTGCGAACGGTCTGCTTTGGCCGGAGATGCGATCACGAGGATGTGATGGGCGAGAGGGTTGTTGATGTGGCCCGTACGTTTGAAGTTGCCAGGTGTTGAAGGGGCGTTTGCGAGTTGTTGTTGGGCGGAAAATTACTCGCAGGCGCCTCGTTTTTACTCGTGTACTCTGTTTTGCTGTGATTTTTTGGCTATTGCTGCTCTTGCTTGTTTGGATAATAAGGTATGGTGGTCAGGATCTGTTGATATCCATGAAATGGCCGGGGCAATCGGGTAGAGAGCTAGGAAATCGTGGCGAAAGCGCCCTGATCGGGATGTTTTTTGGGGATATTCAAAGGAATTTTGCTGAGGGTAATATATTATCTATGGATAACGACAGATCCTGACCAGGGTGATATGTTGGGTAATTGAAAAGTTGAAGATAGCGACAGGATTTGGTTCACTGTGGCTTTGAGCTAGCGCATAAGTTTAATTTCGTACTTATGCGCTGGCTTATAAGTAAGTAGCCTGCTGATCTCGGTGGCGTCAACAGCAATTCGCCGTAGTGTAGCGTTACCTCTAGCATTCGCCAAACGAGAACGGCAGGAAGACCCGAAAGAGATGTAGAGAGTGGGGATCGGCGGCTTTGGCCACCGGAGGAACTACGGAAAACACGGGAACTACGGGAACTACAAGAGACACGGGGTCTCGGGTGGCACTTGAACATCACGTAATCCGCTAAGCGCTGCAGACCTACCCCGCCGCAAAGCTCCCACACCCCGCAGCAAACAAGAGAATATTTTGGCTAAGGGGCAAGATCATGTTACAATACAGAGTCGAAAGCATCAGCTCTTGAGAGGACTAGCATGATCACAAAAGAAGAATTCCGCTTCCCGTCCCGCGACGGGCATACCATGCTCTATGCCGCCCGTTGGACGCCTCGGGGGCAAGTTAAGGCTTTGGTGCATTTGGGCCACGACCTGGCTGGCTATTTGGGGCGTTTTGAGCGCTTCGCTGAGCTTCTCGCGGAGAATGGGTTTGTGGTTTTTGGCCACGATATGCTGGGGCACGGGCTCTCCGCGGAGTATGAGGAGGACTTGGGTTACTTCGGCTCGACGCGCGGTGACGATTATGTGCTCGCTGACATGCTGATGCTGACCAGACTTCATCAAGAAATGTACCCCGAAAAGCCCATGATCCTGCTCGGTATGGGGTTCGGTTCGCTCCTGGTGAGGCGCTTTCTCTTTACGTGGCCGGACGAAGTTTCTGGCTCCGTTCTTCTCTCGACGTCTGGGCAGCGCGCGTGGAAAGCGAGTCTCGGGCGTTGGTTTTTGCGTGTTTTGGGGCTCTTCCGCAAGGAGCGTTACCGGCCAAAGCGGCTCCACGCGACTTTGGTCAAGCGCCTTAACCGTTCGTACCTCCCGCACCGCACCCGTTTCGACTATCTCACGCGCGACCAGGCCGTCTGCAAGCAGCTGGAGGCTGATCCCTATGCGAATTATGTCCCTACTGGCCGTCTCTTTGCTGACCTGAATCATACGCTTGGGATTTTGGCCAAAGACGAAAACATCCTTGAAATGGCCAAAAATTCTCCCATCCTCATCCTTGCGGGTGAAGATGCCGGCACATCCTTTGCCGAATCCCGAAGGCTCGCCGGCCTCCTGAAGCAAGGCAACATTCGCTATGTCTCCTTCAAAAGCTACCCCCAAGCCCGCCACGACCTTCTCCACGAAAAGAATTACGAGGAAATCCAGGATGATATTTTGTCGTGGCTAGAGGCGTGTGTGGGGTTGTTGGAGTGATTTTATTGCTTCCGCAGAATTTTAATTTTAAATTTCTGCGGTAGTTGTTTTCGCAGAATTTTATTTTCGTTCTTCTGCGGTAGTTATTTTCGCAGAATTTTATTTTCGTACTTCTGCGGTGGCGGTAAACTTTGCCTTTAGCCAATGCCGCCTGTAGCAAGCTCTACTTCACTCAAGGAAAGCCCTGATTTTTGGGGGTTTTTGTCGAAAATTGTCGGAATTTTGTG
>CAZCLL010000005.1:1780-34194 GCA_964499555.1 uncultured Fastidiosipila sp. | reverse complement strand
GGAGGCGCGTTCGGTGGTACAATCTCTCTTGCGGCACTGGCCTCAATGAAAGTAAGGAGAAAAAACGATGACAAAAACACCCTGGTTACGCCTGGATCAGGCACAGAAGATCTCTGCCGAAATCCCCACACCTTTCCATATTTACAATGAACAGGAAATCAGACGAAGAGTCAGAGGCTTGCAAGAAGCGTTTTCTTGGAACCCTGGCTACTGCGAGTATTTCGCGGTAAAAGCCACACCGAATCCGCAGATTCTGCGCGTGCTTCGTGAAGAGAACTGCGGCGTAGATTGTTCCTCGTTGACGGAACTCATGATGTCGGAGCGTTCCGGTTTCCAAGCGGAGAAGATCATGTTTTCGGCGAATGATACGCCGGCGGAAGATTTCCGCAAGGCGACGGAACTACACGCCATCATCAATTTCGATGATCTCAAACATATCCCGTATTATCTGGAGCATGTGAACGATCAGCTCCCCGAGCTGGTTTGCTTCCGCTACAACCCCGGTGGCGTCTACGAAGTGGCGAACGGCATCATGGATAATCCGGGCGATGCAAAGTATGGGATGACGGATAGCCAGATTCGGGAAGCCTGTCAATTGGCTGTAGCGAACGGGGCGAAGGCCATTGGGATTCACGCTTTCCTGGTCAGTAATGCCATTGGAAATGACTACTATCCGGCTTTGGCTCGCACGCTCTTTACCCTCGCAAAGGACTTGCACGAGGAATTTGGCATTACCATTTCCTTCATCAACCTCTCCGGCGGCATCGGCATTCCTTACCGTCCAGACCAGGAAGAAGTCGATATTCAGGCTGTAGGGAATGGGGTAAAAGAGGCTTTTGAAGAAATCATGGTTCCGGCTGGCTTGGGCGAGGCGTCCATTTACACCGAACTTGGCCGCTATCTTCTCGGACCTGCTGGTGCGTTAGTGACAAAAGTCTTGCACCTCAAAGAGACCTATAAAAATTATTTAGGGGTCGACGCATGTGCGGTCAATCTCTTACGTCCGGCCATGTATGGGGCGTATCACCACATTACCGTTCTGGGTAAAGAAGACCAGCCACTCGTTACGGTCTACGATGTGACAGGCGGCCTCTGCGAAAACAATGATAAGTTTGCGGTAGACCGTAAGCTTCCCGAATCAGAACCCGGTGATTATCTCTACATCCATGACTCTGGTGCCCACGGTTTCGCGATGGGCTATAACTACAACGGGAAACTCCGGTCGGCAGAAGTCATGCTGATGGCGGACGGCAGCTGGCAGTTAATCCGGCGCGCAGAAACTCCGGAAGATTATTTTGCAACCCTAGAAGGTTTTTGGCCTTCGGTGTAAGGGAGGAAGAGCGAGTACATGAAAATGACAATGAGAAAACTAGCCCTAGCCCTAGCTGTCCTACTGGTGGGCTGGACCTTGGCGGCTTGTGGTTCACGGGCTGCGGAAACGCCAGAAAGCCAGGAGGCCACCAATTACGTGAGAATAGAACTCAAAACCGGGGAAAAGATCCTGATTGAGCTCTACCCAGAAATCGCCCCGATCACGGTAAAGAATTTCCAGGACTTGGTGGGGAAAGGCTTCTACAATGGACTCATTTTCCATCGTTTAGAACCAGGCTTCGTGATTCAAGGCGGCGACCCGGAGGGCAATGGCCGAGGGGGGCCGGGCTACGAAATTAAGGGCGAGTTTACGGCGAATGGCGTCAACAACACCCTCCTCCACGAAAAGGGCGTTGTGTCCATGGCTAGGTCCCAGGACTATGACTCAGCCGGTTCGCAGTTCTTCATCTGTGTCGAGGCGGCCCCGCACTTAGACGGCAACTACGCCGCATTCGGCAAGGTCATCGAAGGGATGGATCAGATTGACAAGATCATGAGTGATTACGTGGCCGGTAAACTCACCGCCTATCCCACCATCGAAAGAGCCTATTTCGTAGACTACAAGGCCTAAGCGCTGACAAAAAAAATAAAGAGAACTGATCATTCTTCGGCCAGAAGGGTGGTCAGTTTTTCAATTTCTTGGCCTATCAGGAAGAAAGTCTCATAGTGCTTTTCCAAGCGGGCTTCTAGGTCGGCGTAGTCTTGATAGGCCTTTGGGTCTTGGCCTTGAAGTTCGGCTTCTTTCTCAGCGAGTGCGGCTTCCGTTTGGGCAATTTCTTCTTCCAACTCACGGCTCTCCCGCTCGAGTTTCTGCTTCTCGCGGCGAAGTTTCACGAGGTTTTGCTTGCCGGTAGTAGGGGCATAGGCTTTGGCCAAAGCCGGAGTGGCAGGCTCTTGCGGCAGAACTTGCTGTTCGGCGAGGCGGGCAAAGTGGCGGTAGGAGGCGTAGCTTTGGTAGGAAGTGACGTGCCCCTTGATGAAGCCTTGCACGGCGAAACCGCATTTCTCGATGAAGTAGCGGTCATGGCTGACGGCTAGCACGGCCCCATTGAAGTTGGTGATCGCGTCTTCTAGAACCTCCCGAGAATGAATGTCCAAGTGGTTGGTGGGCTCGTCGAGGAAGAGAATATCAGGTTCTTCCTCCAGAAGGCAGCAGAGGTAGAGCCGGGAACGCTCGCCGCCGGACAAGACGTTGATCTCTTTATAGACGTCATTTTCGCGGAAACCGTAACGAGCGAGGAGATTTCTAGCCTCGCCCTCCAGAAGGTCGGTGCGGTCCTGGAGCTCTTCAAGGAGAGTCTTAGACTCGTCCGGAAACTCGGCGTACTGGCCGAGGTGCCCGAAACGGATGTCCTGCGCCAGAGTGAGTTCACCGGAAAAGGTCTGGATCTTGCCCATGATCATCGCGAGCAGGGTGGACTTACCGCAACCATTGGGGCCGGCCAAGACCTTCTTCTCCGTAGCCTTCAGTTCTAGATTGACCTCAGAAAAGAGGGTGGTTTCGCCGTCCCAAGACATGCTGGCGTCCTCCATGGACAGGAGCACGCGGTTTTTGTCGCGCTTATCTTGCCTGGGTACGAAACGGAAATTCATCCGCCTCTCCGATTGGGGAAGCTTCTGCCTCACGTCA
This sequence comes from uncultured Fastidiosipila sp., assembly GCA_964499555.1. GTDB lineage: Bacteria > Bacillota > Clostridia > Saccharofermentanales > Fastidiosipilaceae > JAAYZH01. Next base: position 31,193 of record CAZCLL010000005.1, on the reverse strand, counting down.
TTGATCTGGTCCTCGAGTTTCGCCACGACCTTCTCGCGCGCATGGTAGGAGGCCATTTTGCGGTGAGAAAGCATGGTTTGGGTGACTTCGGCTTGGCGCTTCTTTTCTTCCTGAAGTCGCTCCAAGGTGAGCTTCGTAAACTCGGTTTGCCGTTCTTTTTGCTCCTGGTAGGCGGTGTAATTGCCTTTGTAGACCGTGAGCTTCCCGGCAGAGAGCTCGGCGGTTCTCGTTGCAATCTTGTCGATGAAATAGCGATCGTGCGAGATGAAGAGGAGGGTGCCTTTATAGGAGAGGAGGTACTCCTCAAGCCACTCTAGGCCGTCCAAATCCAAGTGGTTCGTCGGCTCATCGAGCATGAGAAAATCATGGTTCTCCAGCAGGCGCCTCGCCAAGAGGACACGCATTCGTTCGCCACCGGACAGGGAGGCGATTGGCCGATCCAAGTACTCCCCCGAGATTCCGAGCCTCGCCAGGGCAGCGGCTAAGCGGGGAAGGTAGGTGTAGCCGCCCGCACGTTCGAAGGCCTCGGTTAAGTGCTGGTACTCCTTCATAAGGGCAACTTGTTCTGTTTCGTCGGCCAAAGCCAGCGCTCCAGTGATTTCTTCTACCCTAGCCTGGATCTTGTCTAAGTGGGTCGCAGAGAGGACAGGGACAGAAAGGTCCGTGAATTCTTCCATCTGCTGGGACAGGTAGGAAAATAGGATGCCAGAAGCGATTTGTATGGTTCCGCTATCTGGAGTCTCTACACCAGCGATGATGCGCATCAGGGTGGTCTTGCCGCTCCCATTTTCGCCAATCAGCGAAATGCGGTCGCCTTCTTCTATCGTTAGGTTGACTTGCCGTAAAATCGGCTGCGAAAAATAACTTTTACTTATATCCTTGATCGTTACAACACTCATAAAAAGCTTGGACACCTGTCAGAAAACATTCATGATCTTTTCTGCCATTCTATCATAGGCGGATTTACGGCGCAGAAGTATGAAAAGGTGAAGAATTTGGATCTGAAAAGGAAGAGTGAAAGGCAGGCTTTTTCCTATACACGTGCTATCCTAGTGAGACAAATGGAGGATTTTCACTTATGGGAATGACAATGACGCAAAAGATTTTGGCCGCGCATTGCGGCAGAGACACCGTACATGCCGGGGAGCTCATTGAAGCTCGCGTCGATATGGTGATGGCAAATGATGTAACCGGGCCGCCGGCGATCAACACACTGAAGGCGATGGGGCTAGAACCCTTCGACAAGGAGAAGATTGCTCTGGTCCCTTCGCACTTTGCTCCGAACAAGGACATCAAGGCCGCGAATAACGCACGCGAAATGCGAGAGTTTGCCCGCGAGAAGGAGATCAAGTACTACTTCGAGCAAGGCGAAGAAGATTTCGGTATTGAGCACATGATCCTGCCCGAGAACGGCATGATTTTCCCGGGGGATGTCCTGATTGGCGCAGATTCCCATACCTGTACCGATGGTGCCTTGGGTGCTTTCGCAACGGGTGTCGGCAGCACGGACTTAGGCTGTGCGATGGCGACGGGTGAAACTTGGTTCCGCGTCCCGGAAGCCATGGAATTTCACTTGACTGGTGCTCTGCAGGCCCCTGTCTCCGGGAAAGACTTGATCTTGTACATCATTCGTGAAATTGGCGTGGACGGTGCACTCTATCGCTCCATGGAATTTACCGGCCCGGGTGTCTCCTCTCTTCAGATGTCGGATCGTTTGACGATTGCTAACATGGCCATTGAAGCCGGTGGCAAGAACGCCATCTTCCCGGTTGATCAGATCCTCTTGGATTACTTACAAGAGAAAAATCCGGAGCGCTTCGCAGCTGGGGATTATCAGATTTATGAACCCGATGAAGATGCCGACTATGTCAGCCGTTATGAGATCGATCTTTCGGAGATTCCGCTGATGGTGGCTTTCCCCAGTTTACCTTCCAACGGTCGTGCACTCGGCACCTTCGATCCGGTTGCCATTGACCAGGTCGTCATCGGTTCTTGCACGAACGGTCGAATTGAGGACTTACGGGCTGCTGCCGAGATCTTCAAGGACAGACATGTTGCCCAAGGAACCCGTTGCATTGTCATCCCAGGTTCGCAGAAGGTGTTCCGCCAAGCCTTGGAAGAAGGCTTGCTTCATACCTTCATCTATGCCGGTTGCGTGGTTAGCCCACCGACTTGTGGTCCTTGCTTAGGCGGCCATATGGGCGTTCTGGCGGACAAAGAAATCTGCGTCAGCACGACCAATCGTAATTTCGTCGGCCGTATGGGTCACCCCGGTGCGAAAGTCTATTTGGCATCCCCTGTCACAGCGGCGAGTTCTGCAGTGAAGGGTGTCATTGCTGGCCCCAGCGATCTGTAAGCTACAAACCTACAAGCGAAAAGCAAGGAAAGAGATAAGATGGAAACGAGTGGAAAAGTTTTTAAATACGGCAGCAATGTCGATACCGATGTCATTATCCCGGCACGTTACCTCACAACGGCCGATCCGGAACAACTAGCCAAACATTGTTTGGAAGATCTAGACAAGACCTATATTGAACGTGTAGAGCATGGCGACGTCATTGTTGCGGGCGACAATTTCGGTTGCGGTTCGTCCCGTGAGCACGCGCCAATTGCGATCAAAGCAAGTGGTGCTGGTTGCGTGATTGCGCCTTCTTTTGCCCGCATTTTCTATCGGAATGCGATCAATATGGGTTTGCCAATCCTAGAATGCAAAGAGGCTGTGGAAGCCCTTCAAGAAGGCGACCAAGTGAAGGTGGATTTTGATTCCGGCGTGATTACGAATCAGAAGACAGGGGAGAGCTGGCAGGCTGAACCCTTCCCTCCCTTTATTAAGAAGATTATTGAAGCGGGCGGGCTCGTGAACTATTCTATGGCCAAGGAGGCGAAGAAATGAGTTCCGAAGGCCAGTATACGATTTGCCTGATTCCCGGTGACGGGATTGGCCCGGCCATCATTGATGCCGCCTGTCAGGTCTTAGATAAAGTCGCCAAACAAGAGGGTTTCAGCTTGCACTACACGAAGGTGGAGGCGGGCGGCGCAGCGATTGATCTCTTCGGCCATCCCTTGCCGGAGGAAACGATCCAAGCTGCGAAAGCGTCGGATGCCGTTCTCCTGGGTGCTGTTGGCGGACCCAAGTGGGACAAAATCGATCCGAAACTGCGACCAGAACAAGGTTTACTGGCGATACGTAAAGAGCTGGCTCTTTATGCGAACTTGCGCCCCGCCAAGCTCTATCCGGCTTTGGCCGGCGAAAGCCCCTTGAAAAAGGAAATCACCGACCAGGGCATGGACATCATGATCGTCCGCGAGTTGACTGGTGGCATTTACTTCGGGGAACATGTACGTGAGGGGGAAGGCGAGGGGCGATCTGCCTACGATATCGAACGCTATTCCTACGAGGAAATTCGAAGGATCGCAGAGATTGCATTTTCGCAAGCGATGATGAGGAAGAAGCATGTGACCTTGGTCGACAAGGCCAATGTCCTCGCGAGTTCCAGACTCTGGCGCGAAGTCATCGATGAGATTTCGAAAGGGTATCCGGAGGTCACACTAGACTACATGTATGTGGATAATGCGTCGATGCAGATCGTGAAGAGACCCTATGCCTTCGACGTGCTTTTGACCTCGAATATGTTTGGGGACATTCTCTCAGACGAAGCCGGGCAAGTGACTGGCTCAGTCGGCCTTCTACCTTCGGCTTCCTTAGGGAAAGAGGGGACGCCCGGCATGTACGAACCGATTCACGGTTCGGCACCGGATATCGCAGGAAAAGACTTGGCAAACCCTTTGGCGACGATCTTGTCGGCTGCGATGATGCTCAGGATTTCCTTAGGCCAAGAGAAGGCAGCCGCCCGGATTGAAGCCGCTGTCGACCAGGTCCTGAACGAAGGCTATCGGACGGCTGACTTAGCCGTCTCGTCACAGAATACCGAAGATGCTCGCCTTGTGGGTACGAATGAGATGACCCGCCTTGTCCTCGCAAGGGTATAATGGGGAAAATTTCCTCGCACATTGGAGAAGAGAAAATATGGCTATCAATTTTATAACGAAAAATCCTGATGACGCTGTGCCTTCACAGCAGCGTTCTGCGAAGATCAAATACGGCGCTTCGCGTGCCGGACACCGATCCTTGCTCTATGCTCTGGGGCTTACCGAAGAAGAGATGGATCGTCCCTTTATTGCGGTGGTCAATTCATATAACGACATTGTCGCCGGGCACAAGCACCTGCGAGAGATTGCAGAAGAGGTCAAAGCCGGTATTCGTATGGCCGGCGGTGTACCTTTTGAATTCCCGGCCATCGCTGTTTGTGACGGCCTTGCCATGAACCATAACGGCATGCGCTATTCTCTGGTCTCGCGTGATTATATTGCGGATTCTTGCGAAATCATGCTGACTGCCCACATGTTTGATGGGGCTGTCTTCATCCCGAACTGTGACAAGATCGTTCCGGGCATGTTGATGGCGGCCGCCCGTGTAAATATTCCTAGCGTTTTCGTTTCCGGCGGTCCGATGCTGCCTGGAGACACCATGTTGGGTGATGTTGGCTTGAATGAAGTTTTCGAAGCCGTGGGTACCCACCGCGTGGGCAAGCTCACGGATGACGATCTCTATCAAATCGAGTGTTCCGCTTGTCCCAGCTGTGGCAGCTGCTCCGGTATGTATACAGCAAACACCATGAACTGCTTGACTGAGGCCATGGGCTTAGGGCTCCCGGGGAATGGAACGATCCCTGCCGTGCTCTCGGATCGCCGCCGTTTGGCGAAGCATGCAGGCATGAAGGTCCTTGAGCTGGTCGAACAGCAAGTGAAGGCCAGAGACATTATGACGCCGCAGGCTATCAAGAACGCGATGGCGATGGATATGGCTTTGGGCGGGTCTACAAACTCTGTCCTACACATGCTCGCGATCTCTAGAGAAGCCGGTTACGATCTAACCTTGGCTGAAATCGCGGAAGTCTCTAAGAAGACGCCTCAGCTCGTGAAACTCAATCCTGCGAGCCGTGACTATATCATCGACCTCGGCAAGGAAGGCGGCATCAGCGCTGTCTTCGCTGAACTGGCCAAAGCCGGTTTGGTCGACTCTGACGTGAAGTCTGTGGATGGCACGATGCAACAGCGGATTTCCAAGCTTAGAAAAGCCAGAAATCCCCGCATCCTCCACACCGCAGAGAATCCGGTTTCCCAAGATGGCGGCCTGGCTGTCCTCTATGGCAATCTGGCTCCGGAAGGTTCTGTCGTCAAAAAAGGCGCGGTGCTTCCTGAAATGATGGTGCACGAAGGGCCGGCACGTGTTTTCGAAAGTGAAGAAGATGCGAATGACGCCATTCTGGGTGGCAAAATTGTCCCCGGTGACGTGGTCGTCATCCGTTTCGAAGGGCCGGCAGGTGGACCTGGTATGCGTGAGATGCTGAGTCCTACCTCGGCTCTAGCCGGTATGGGCCTTGATAATCGAGTGGCCTTGATCACCGATGGCCGTTTCTCCGGCGCGAGCCGCGGGGCAGCCGTTGGCCATATCAGCCCGGAAGCACTAGCAGGGGGCCTGATTGGCAAAGTCCAAGAAGGTGACCTCATCCGTATCGATATTCCGGCAAGAAAAATTGAACTTCTGGTCGCAGACGATGTCCTAGCCCAAAGAGAGGCAAAAGACCCACCGGCAAGAGACATCACAGGGGTTTTGGCCCGCTATCGCAGATCTGTTCGCTCGGCGGCAGAAGGCGCAGGAATGAGCTAAGCCATGAACGGTGCAGAGACAGTCATCAAATTCTTAGAAGATAAGGGCGTTGACGTGGCCTTTGGTTATCCCGGAGGCCCAGTCCTCGTCTTGTACGAGGCCATCTATAAACGTCGATTCAATCATATCTTGGTCAGACATGAGCAAGGAGCTGCGCATGCGGCGGAAGGCTACGCGAAGGTCACAGGGCGCCCCGGAGTGATTATCGCAACTTCAGGACCAGGGGCGACGAACCTCGTCACTGGCTTGGCCGATGCCATGCTGGATTCCATTCCGGTCTTCGCCATCACGGGCGCAGTCGCCAGGAAAGACACCGGCCGCGATGCGTTCCAAGAAGCCGATATTACCGGTGTTGCCGAGCCGATTACGAAGGCTTCCTACCTCATCATGGACGAGAAAAAACTGGTCCCCATCTTGGAAGAAGCGTGGAAACTCACCACAGATGGTAGACCTGGACCAGTCTTGGTGAACATCCCTAAGGATATTTTGGCCGGACAAATCCCGGAGCAAATCCCGCTACGGAAGTTCAATCGCATTACACCGGAACCTCGTAAATCGCTTAGCCAGGTTTCGAGTCTTCGAGACATTCTTCGTGAAGCGAAAAGGCCTTTACTCCTTGTGGGTGGCGGCGTGGTCATTTCCCATGGCGCTTCTGAAGAACTGAACAAGTTCCTTTCGGTGTGTCCGATTCCAACCGCTGCAACCACCATGGGCATCAGTGCCCTGGCCGAGGATCACCCCTTGTACCTGGGCTTTGCCGGCATGCACGGCTCGCTCCAGGCGGATGAAGCGTTAGATAAATGTGATCTTCTCTTGGCCGTTGGTTGCCGTTTCAGTGACCGCGTCATTGGCGATCCGATCAAGTACAAGCAAAACACCGAACGCAAGATTGTCCACTGCGACATTGATCCATCAGAGATTAATAAGAATGTCCAGGTCGATCTGGCTGTCGAAGACGATGCCGCACACTTCTTCCGCACCTTGCACGCAGAGCTGGTCAAGATCCAAGATGAAGCCTACTACCAGACCTGGGTAAACACGCTAGAGCCTTGGAAAGCACAGCTGGCAAAGACGAAACAGAAGATGCACGAAGTCATCGAACGTGACTTTCTCCGTAAGGATGTACCGCTTCTACCGGAATATGTCATGACTGAAATTGCCGCCCGCTTCCAAGGGATGGACCCCATCGTCGTCACAGACGTCGGCCAACACCAAATGTTTGCCGCCCAGTATTTCCCGGTTGAAAGTCCCAGAAGTTTCCTGACCTCCGGCGGTTTAGGCACCATGGGCTTCGGTTTACCGGCCGCTGTTGGCGCGCAGTTTGCTGCTCCGGATCGCCCGGTTGCTGCCATTCTGGGCGATGGCGGTGTTCAGATGGTCATCCAGGAATTGGGTACCATCGACCAGAATAAATTACCGATCAAGATTTTTGTCTTCGACAATGCCACCTTAGGCATGGTCAGACAATGGCAGAATCTCTTCTTCGACGACCACTTCAGTCAGTCCGAGCTTAACAACAACCCGGACTTCGTGAAAATCGCGGAAGCCTACTACATCCCAGCGCGAAACGTTCGCACGCCTGAGGAATTACAGGAGGTCTTAGATGAAATGATGGCCGCCGATGGACCCTTCTTAGCACGGATTTTCATTCGCACGCAGGAGAATGTTTTCCCTATGGTGCCGGCTGGCAAGAACAGCGATGAAGTCATCATGCCGGGGCTGATGATGGAATGAAACTTGTTCTGATCGGCGTCAATCACAGCCATCCCGGCCTCTATTCAATGGTTTCCTACAGCAAAGAGCAGCTCACCCCTGCTCTTTTTGCGTCGCACGAACTCCTCATTCGTGAATACCAGATCAATCGCCCTGTCCAAGCGGTGGCCGCTGATCTCTATGGACTTAAGGCGGATCTCTATGCCTTTTCCGTCTACATCTGGAATGCCCCGTACATCGACCAGCTCCTGGACCTCCTGCACGGGATGCTTCCAGCGGCACACTTCCTGGCGGGTGGCCCCGAAGTTTCTTACGATCTCGAGGCAGAGTATCAAAGGCAGCCCCTCTGGGATTTGCTGCTTCCCGGGGATGGGGAGGCTGCGCTGGCTCATCTATTAGGCCTTCCGGGTTCGGTCGACGAAGTGATCGCTCTGGCCAAAGCCGCCCCCAGCGACTTCTTCGTTCACCCAAATGACCTTCCCTTTATTTATCCTAGCTACAAGGATGCGCTTCAGGGCTCGATTTCCTATTACGAGAGTTCAAGGGGCTGTCCCTACCATTGTTCCTATTGCGTTTCCAGTTTGGAACATTCCCCCAGCTTCCGCGATCTGGAAAAGGTCTTCACCGAACTGTCCTGGTTTATCGACCATGACTACAAACTTGTGAAGTTCTTAGATCGAAGTTTTAATTTTCCTCCAGAGCGCGCGAGGCAAATCTGGACCTATTTGATTCGGGAAACGGAGGGCGTAGCGGCAGACCAAAGACCTTGTTTCCATTTTGAACTGGAAGCGTCTTTACTGGATGAGGAAAGTGTTGCCCTCTTAGAAGCGGCTCCAGAAGGCCTCTTCCAATTTGAAATCGGGCTTCAGAGTATTCATCCCCACATCCTCAAGCTGGTCCATAGAAGAGCCGTATCGGAAGAAGGCTTCGCCTTATTGGAGCGCTTGATCAGAGCGGGGAAACAGAAAGTTCACCTCGACTTAATTGCTGGCCTGCCGGGCGAGACGAGAGAAGAGCTGGCCTTGTCTTACGAACGTTGTTTTGCCCTTGCCCCGGACATGCTGCAACTTGGCCATCTGAAAATATTGCGTGGAACCCCGCTCGTGGAAGTAGCGCAGAAGCGAGCTTTTGTTTGGAATCCGAGACCACCTTACGAAGTCTTAGTATCCGATCGGATGTCCGTGGACGATTTAGTGGAGGCCGATGTCGTTGCCGACATGACGGATCGTTATGCCCATAAGCCGATGTTTCCGGCCCTGCTGCCGGCTTTGCCGGGCCTTGTGGGCCTGAGGCCTTATGACCTGATGGCCGCACTTGGCAAGGTCTACCGAAGATGGCAGGGGCCAAGTGGCCGTTATCTCGGCAGAGAAGAGCAGTACTTTGTGATGAAGGCCTTCTTGGAGGAGAACTTGGTAGGGGCGGCTTTGGCCAGCGCAATCGAAACACTCATCGAAGATTATGAAAAAACGAGGAAAAGAGGCTCATTAAGCTGGGAGAAACTGTCGCAAAAACACCGTATCTAAGGTAAAATAAGCATAATATATACAAATGACCGGAGCAAAGGAGATTCTTATGATTACTTTTTCTTATCAGAACGCCTTGTCATTCGTCAAGGAATCCGAAATTGAGATGCTGGCTGAGCAGGTGAAGCTTGCGCACAACCAACTGGAGAAGAAGACCGGCCCCGGCAATGACTTTTTGGGCTGGGTTGATCTCCCGATCAAGTATGACAAACAGGAATTTGCCCGTATTAAGAAGGCGGCCACGGACATTCGGAAGAACTGTGAAGTTTTCGTCTGTATCGGCATTGGCGGCTCGTATCTAGGGGCGAAGGCAGCGATTGATGCCTTGAGCAACCATTTCTCCCCGGCCTTATCGAAGGCGAAGAGGAAAGCGCCGCTGGTGCTTTTTGCGGGTCATCAGATTTCGCCAGCTTACCTCACCGAACTTTTGGAACTGCTGGAAGGGAAGAGTGTTTGCCTGAACGTCATTTCGAAGCCGGGCACAACCACGGAGCCGGCGATTGCCTTCCGTGTGTTGAAGTCTTATGTGGAAGAGCGTTACGGCAAGGAAGAAGCAAAGAAGCGGATTTATGTGACGACGGATAAGGCGCGTGGGGCTTTGAAGACCTTGGCTGACAATGAAGGCTATGAGTCTTTTGTGGTACCGGATGATGTTGGCGGCCGTTACTCCGTCCTAACTGCGGTAGGTCTCTTGCCGATTGCGGTTGCTGGGATTGACATCAGTAAAATGATGAAGGGTGCAAAGGCCGGGCGTGATGCCTTCCGTAAGGCGGCTTTGGCCGAAAATCCGGCGTACCAGTATGCGGCGGTACGTGCAGCGCTTTATCGGAAGGGCTACACCACGGAGATAATGGTGAACTATGAGCCGGCGATGCACTATATGACCGAGTGGTGGAAGCAGCTGAACGGCGAAAGTGACGGCAAAGACAATAAGGGCATTTTCCCGGCCGGTGTGGACAACACGACGGACCTCCATTCGATGGGGCAATACATTCAGGAAGGTAGAAGAAATCTCTTTGAGACGGTTTTATGGTTTGATAAACCGAGACATTCCTTTATAATCCCTGAAGATGAACAGAATCTGGATGGGTTGAATTACCTGGCTGGCAAGGATATGCACGAAGTGAACTTCAAGGCTATGCAAGGAACGGTCTTGGCCCATGTAGATGGTGGGGTTCCGAATTTGCAGGTGGCTGTGGATGAGCTTTCGGCGTATACTTTCGGCGAAATGGTGTATTTCTTCGAGCGGGCTTGTGCCGTGACCGGATATTTGAATGCCATCAATCCATTCGACCAGCCGGGTGTCGAAGCTTATAAGAAGAATATGTTTGCTCTACTGGGCAAACCGGGTTACGAAGAAGAGAAAGCTAAGCTGGAAGAGCGTCTCTAAACGTAACGTTTAGGAGATCTATGTCAAAAATTTCCCTGGATACGGCGCTCTTGCGCCAGGTCTCCCTGCCGGGTCGATATGTCGGCGGGGAGTACAACCAAATCGTGAAGGAAGATGTGAACGCAGCGGATGGTTTCCCTCTGCTGCGTTTCGCTTTGTGTTTTCCGGATCTTTATGAGATTGGCATGTCGAATTTGGCTGTCAGAATCCTCTATGAGGCGGTGAACCGGAGGCCGGAATTGGCTTGCGAACGCGTGTTCGCACCTTGGACGGATATGGCGGAGCAAATGGCCAAAAGACAGATGCCACTCTTCAGTATGGAGCAGAAACGGCCTTTAGCGGAGTTTTCGTGCGTGGGCTTTAGCTTGTCTTATGAGCTCTCCTACAGTGCCGTGCTGAAGATGTTGGAGATGGGCGGGATTCCTTTGCGAACTGTGGATCGCAGCGAAGAGGATCCGATTGTCATCGCGGGTGGTCCGGTCGTCTATAACATTGAGCCGATGGCGCCGTTTTTTGATGTCGTCTTGATCGGCGAAGGCGAAGAGGCCCTGCCGGAGCTTTTGCTCTTACTGCGCGAGAAACGATTGTTAGGTGAGCTAAGCCGTGAAGATTTTCTGCTTGAGGCGGCCAAATTGGAGGGGGTCTACGTACCGTCTTTGTATGAGGTAACTTATTTAGCAGATGGCCGGGTTCAGGCGATTTCGCCACGGGCCGAAGGCGTACCTTCCCGGGTGAAAAAGCGTTTGATCCGTGATTTGGATGAAGCAATTTTCCCCTTGGAACCACTTGTGCCGACGATTGGGATCGTCCACGATCGAGTTTCTCTGGAGCTCTTCCGCGGCTGTCCCAGAGGCTGTCGCTTCTGTCAGGCTGGACAAATTTATCGGCCGGTTCGTGAGCGTTCGCCGGAGAAGTTACGTGAACAGCTAGGCTTGATGCTGCAAAATTCCGGCTATGATGAAGCAGGCATGCTCTCCTTGTCGACTTCGGATTACAGTTTGTTAAGCCCACTACTGGACGGACTTCTCGAGGTGATCGGGGAGGAGAAGGTGAACTTGTCGGTGCCTTCGCTACGGATCGACCAGTTCTCGCTGGATTTCTTAGAGAAGATTTCGGCGACGCGGAAGAGTGGGCTGACCTTTGCGCCGGAAGCTGGTTCGCAGCGTTTGCGCGATGTGATTAACAAAGGCATTGATGAGGCAGAGATTCTCGATGGGATGGCCAAAGCCTTCCAAGGCGGCTATTCCGGGGCAAAGCTCTACTTTATGCTGGGCCTTCCAACCGAAACCCAAGAAGATGTGGAAGGGATCCCGGATCTGGTCTATAAGATTATCGGCTTGAACCGCCAACTCAAGAATGAAGGTGTGAACGTTAGGAAACCAGAGCTCACGGTGAGTACAGCGCTTTTCATTCCGAAACCCTTTACGCCGTTTCAGTGGGTGCCGCAAGCGAAACAAGAAGCCTTGGATGAAAAAGTGTCCTACTTGCGTGACCGTTTGAAGAGCCGCTTCGTGAAATACAATTGGCACGATCAGAAGACGTCGCTTTGGGAAGCGGTTTTGGCCAGAGGCGATCGGCGTTTGGCGGATGTCCTGGAGGCAGGATGTAAGCGTGGGATTTACCTCGATTCATGGGAAGAGTTTTTCGACTTTACCGTGTGGGAAGACATGATGGCAGAATTTGGCTTAGCCATCGATTTTTATGTGTATCGTGAACGGAGCTTTGAGGAAGTCTTGCCCTGGGATGTGATTGATATTGGTGTGACCAAACACTTCCTTTGGCGGGAATGGGAAAAGGCTTTGTCTGCAGAGCTTACGACACCTTGTGGCGATTCTTGTTCGTTTTGCGGGGTTCAGGGTTTTGCTGCTCCGATCTGTGTGAAAGGTAAAGAGAATCTCCTGGCTGCAAAAGCTTCTGAGGTGACGCCATGAGTGTCGTGCGAGATCCCAGTAATAATCGCGAAATGGTGCTTCGCCTGAAACTTTCTTGGCACGGCCCTTTGGTTTGGGTTGCGCATTTGGATCGCATGCGGGCAATTGAAAGGACTTTATTGCGGGCCGGGCTGCCTCTGGCCTTTTCGCAGGGGTTCAATCCGAGGCCCCAGTTGGTCTTTGCTCTGCCTAGCGGGGTGGGGATTGAATCGGATGCGGAATACATCGATATTAGCCTGAAAGAGCCGATTGAAGAAGCGGCGGCTTTGGCCAAGGTGTCTGCCGTCTTGCCGGAAGGGCTTCAGGTACTAGCTGTGAAGGAGATTCCGATCAGCCAAGCGACGCACTTGATGGCGGGGGTGAGACTTTGTGACTACCTCTTTGTGCGCGAGGGGCTGGGAGAACCGTTTCAGAAGATGTTGCACCTGCCGGAGCTGGAGGTGCTGAAGTTTAGCAAAGGCAAGGAAAAGCCCTTGAACATTCTGCCCTTGATCGTGAACGCCAAGGTGGACAGCGATCAGGTGTGGCTTCGCTGTAAGGCGGGGAGCCGAGAGAACTTGAAACCGGACCTGATTCTAGCGGCGCTCGGGCAAGTGGGGGATGTACGGACGGATGAGTGCCGGGTGATCCGGCAAGACCTTTGGATTTTGCCGGAGAAGCAGGCGAAAGTCCTCGTGCGGCCGATTCCGACGGATGATGAGGAGATCCCTTGGGATGGGGAGTGACAGGCGGACATTACCGCAGTTTAAGGAGCACTTGGCTGCTTATCAGATTACGCCAGCGCACCACTTAGGCCAGAATTTTCTCTGGGATAGAGAGCTCTTGCAGAAGATGGTGGAGAAGGCGTTGCTGCCGCCTCTTGGGGCGATTTTAGAAATCGGTAGCGGTGCGGGGACCTTGACGGAAGAGCTGGCGCTCGCGGCTACCAGAGTCGTCTCGCTGGAAATTGATCCTTCCTTACAAGGTTTACTGACGGATCTGGCTTCTCGCTTGCCTTCGCTGACCCTGCGTTTTACGGATGCGAGAGCGGTGGATTTTGCGGATCTTTTCACGGCTCAGGAGAAGGAAAATGTGCAGATCATGGCAAATTTGCCGTATTACTTGACTTCGGAATTGATCCGGCAATGTCTATGCCAGTTGCCGGAAGCGAGGCAGATGGCCTTTCTTGTGCAAAAGGATGTGGTTCCCAGGCTTCGTGGCAGCGCGGGCGATGGGAAGTCGAAGAGCAAGAATCAAGGGGATCTGGCGAAGCTCATTGCTTGCTATGGCGAGGTGGTCACGTGTATGGATTTACCGGCGGAGCATTTCTACCCGAAACCTCGCGTGGATTCGACGCTCATTTACCTGAGGAGGAGAGAGGGAACAGCGGCTTTGGCCTTACTGGAAACGGAGGCAAAAGTACTTGCGAAGACGATTGAACAAGCGTTTTCGCAGCGCCGAAAAACGCTTGTGAACTGCTTCTCTCAGGTGGGGAAGAAGGCGGAAACGGAGGCCTGGCTCGTGGAAGCGGGACGGTCTTTGACCTGCCGTGCGGAGGAACTTGATGCAGATGATTTCGCATCACTGGCAAAAAGGCTATACTTAAGCTAGTTTGTCCCCATTCTTGACTTGGGGCGATAAGAAATTTGGTACGATAGATGACAATTAATAATGAATACGTTCGCAAGTGGGTTGAGGAAATTGCCCAAATCACCAAGCCTGATTCCATCTACTGGTGTGACGGTTCCGAGGAGGAATACGAGCGCTTAGCGGGGCTTGCGATTGCACAGAATACGGGGCTTCGGGCACTGGATCCAGAGAATTGGCCGGGCTGTTACGCCTATCACACGGACACCGATGATAGTGAAACGCATACGGAATGCATGTATGTTTGTACGAGGAATCAAGAGGATGCCTCAGATACGAGACTTTGGCTTCATCCGGATGAGATGATGGAGCGTTTGCAGAAAATCATGGAGAATTCTTTGCAAGGCAAAGTGATGTACGTGATTCCCTATGTGATGGGGCCGATCGGTTCGCCATTTGCGAAGACTGCGATTGAAATTACAGATTCGATTTATGTAGTGATGAACATGCGGATTTTGACCCGCATGGGGGATCAGGCTTGGCAGGAAATCGGCGATGGCGATCATTTTACGAAGGGCGTGCATCTTGCGCTGAACCGGGAGATGGCCCACCGTTATGTGGCGCATTTCCCAGAGGAACAGCGGATTTATTCCTTGAATACGGAGTATGGTGGTTATTCCTTCCATGCGAAGGCGAGCCTTGGGATGTTACTTGGTTCAGCGGCTGCCGTGCGTGAGGGCTGGCTCGCAGAGCACATGATGATCGTGGCGATTGAGAGTCCGGAAGGGGAAGTGCACTATATTGCCGGCGGATTTCCGACGTCTTGCGGGAAGTCGAACTTGGCTTTTTTGACGCCGCCGGCGTATGCGAAAGGCTATAAATGCTATACCGTTGGTGACGATATTGCGTGGCTTCGGCCGGGGCCAGACGGTAGACTCTGGGCGATTAATCCAGAGGCTGGTTTCTTCTCCGTGCTCCCGGGCTTGAGTGAAAAGTCCAACCCGAACGGCTTGAAGATGACCGGGCAAGATGCGATTTTGACGAATGTTGGCGTTTCGCCTGCCGGGATCCCCTGGTGGGAGGGGAAGGGCACGGTGCCACCTGCGGATCTGGTGAACTGGCAGGGGCTTCCCTGGACGGTGGAAAGCCCTACGAAGGCTTCGCATCCGAATAGTCGTTTTACGGCTCGCGCCAGTCGTTTGGCTTCGATCTCACCTCATTGGGAGGACCCAGCGGGTGTGCCGATTTCTGCGATCATTTTTGGGGGACGTTCGTCTTCGACGGAGCCTCTGGTCGTTGAGTCGTATAACTGGGAGCATGGTGTTTTTCTGGGGGCTACGCTTTCTGCGGAGCGTGAGCAGTATTTGGAAAGAAATCCGATGGGAATCTTGCCTTTTTTGGGGACGAACCTCGGTTCGTATTTGAAAAATTGGCTTTCGGTTGGGTCTACTTTGACGTCGCCGCCTAGTATTTTCCGGGTGAATTGGTTCCGCAAGGATGATTCAGGAAATTATGTCTGGCCGGGTTACAGCGAGAATTTCCGGGTCCTGGAATGGATTATTGGCCGGACGAAGAATGATTTTCCGGCGAGCCAGAGTGCGATTGGTTTGCTTCCGCAAGCTGGGGATGTGAATTTGGAAGGGCTTTCTTTGACGCAGGCGGACCTGATGAATGAGCTTCTGTCTGTAGATAAAGAGACGTGGCAGCTGGAGTGTCAGGATATTGAAGCGTATTTCCGAGCCTTTCGCGATTTGCCAGCCCAGTTCTGGGATCAGCTGGAACTTTTGCGGGATCATGTGTATTAGAGAGAAAGTAAAACGATGATGACTGTAGCTCCTGAACTCCTCTCACCGGCGGGAAGTCGCGAGAGTTTCCTGGCGGCTTTGGCCAATGGAGCGGATGCGATCTACCTGGGGTCTGGCCGACTGAACGCCCGGGGAGACAAAGCGCAGTTCTCGGAAGAGGATTTGGCGGACTTGATCCGCTTGGCGCACGAGAAGAAGGTCAAGGTCTACTTGACCTTGAATATCTTGCTCTATGATGAGGAACTGGCTGAGGCGCTGGCGCTGGCCCGTTTCGCGTTTGAGCAAGGGATTGATGCCTGTATTGTCCAGGATCGAGGCTTGATGCGGGTCTTGCATCGGGAGCTGCCGGACTTGGTGCTTCACGCGAGCACGCA
This sequence comes from uncultured Fastidiosipila sp., assembly GCA_964499555.1. Taxonomy (GTDB): domain Bacteria; phylum Bacillota; class Clostridia; order Saccharofermentanales; family Fastidiosipilaceae; genus JAAYZH01. Next base: position 15,160 of record CAZCLL010000005.1, on the reverse strand, counting down.
GTGTACGGCGGGGACGAAAGAAGCGATTGCGGCGTATCGAGCGCTGGGTTGTCGACGGGTGGTTTTGCCGCGGGAATTGTCGGTCGATGAGATTGCTGCGTTAACTTCTTATGCGCACAGCTTGTCGGTGGAGACGGAGATTTTTATTCACGGAGCCCTCTGCATGAGCGTGTCAGGGCAGTGTCATATGAGCCATTTTATGGGTGGTCGCTCGGCGAATCGGGGGGATTGTGCCCAGAGTTGTCGGAAGACGTATAAGATCTTGCGGAATGGTGCGGTTTTTCGCAAGGAGGGCGCCTGGCTCTCGCCGAAGGATCTGGGGGCGTTTGCGATTTTTGATCGGCTGCTGGCGACGGGGGCGGATTCGTTCAAGATTGAGGGGCGCCTCCGCAGTGCGGCTTATACGGCGCAAGTGACAGGAACCTACCGCAAGGCGATGGATGACTATCTGGCGGGGGTGGCTGGTGCTGCTGTTGCTGAGGAGGCTGCGTCTCCGGGGGCTGCTGGAATGTCTGGAGTTTCGGTTGCTGGGACGGAGGAGCGAGAACAAGCGCGGGCTAGTGAGCGAGAGCGGGATCTCCTGCTGGCCTTTAATCGCGGCGGGGATTTTACGCGGCATTTCTGGGAAGGGAAGCGTGATAAAAGCTTTTTGTCCGGGGATGTGACGTCGCATCAGGGCCTGTTTCTAGGGGATGTTTCGGATGTCCTTGCGGACCAAGGGGTGGTTCACCTTTTCCGTTCTGGCGATTTGCCTTCGTCGTATCTTCCTTTGGAAGGGAGTCAGATTACACTTCGGACGGTGGAAGGTGAGGATCTTGCGACGGCGCCTTGTGGTTCGATTGAGCAGGCCAAAGACCCCCGCATCATTTCTCTCAAGGGTTTTCATCCGAAGGTTTTGCGGAAGCTCCGTTTGCCAATCCAGGTTTGGCAGATGGGGCAGCCTACGCTTCGCGAGTTGCCAGTTCCGAAGGATACTCGTTCTTCATTGGCGATCCGGCTTCGTCGTGAAGGAGAGCATTTCTATTTGCGTTTTTCGGCGGATGGGCTTGCGCGGGAGTATTCGGATGAGATCTTAGTGCCTGCGCCTTCTGTCTTGGAACAAGCGATTTTGCCGGCGCGCTGTGAAGAGCAGTTGACGAAGTTGGGGCAGACGCCTTTTCGGACGGGAGCGGTGGAGATTGTGGCCTCGCCGCCGTGGCGAATTAGTGATTTGAATCGGTTTCGACGCGAGGCTTTGGCTTTGTTTCTGGCGGATTGCGAGAAGAGTGCTGGTTCTGTTGCCGTTGCTGTTGAGGATGTAGGTGCTGGTTCTGTTTTCGATGAAGATGCTGGTTCTGTAGTAGGTGCTGCAACAGATTCGATTGTTCGTAAGGATTTTTCTTTGATTATGGCTTGGCCGTTTTGGCGAGTTGGCCAAGCGATTCCGGCCGTGCTTCGGAAGACGGATGGGCTTCTATTGTTGCCGGCTGGTGATTTGGTGCAACTTAGTGAGGCGGAGTTTATCGCGCTTCTTGCTTCGTTAGGAGAGAAAACAAAGGTAGGGGCAATTTTGCCGCCGGAGCAGATTGCGGAAGTGAACGATTTCTTGGAAGAGAAATTGAAACGTTTTGGGGACTTGGGGCTTGCGGCATTGGCCCAGGGACCATCGGGTTTGCCGGCCTGGGTTCGGCGGCTTGGGCTTCTGGATCTTGCCTTGCTTAGTTGGCAGGGTGGGCAGCTTTGGAATCTGGAGACGGCTGAGGCTTTGGCTAAGGAAGGCTACACGCACGCACTGATCTCGCCTGAGTTGAAAGAGTGGAAAACGGCGGCTTTGGCCAAAGAAATGGCCTCGAAAGAGGGAATGAAGCCGCTGGTCTGGGCGTACGGGCGCACGCAAGCCATGTTTACGAGGTTCTGCCCGGTGGGCTTCAGCAAAGGGAAGGAATCCTGTACACTGTGCGTGGAAGCGGCGTTTTCGTTCGAGGACGAGCGGGGGAGGATCTTCCCCTTGCGGCCGCAACGAGAGTTGGCTTGTGCCTTCGAAGTCTGGCAGGCGGAAGCCTTGCGGTCAGAGGCGTGGGCTTCGGCGGGGCAGGTGGGCCAGATGGGCAGTCGACTTGGTGGTCAGTTTGGTGGTCGGCGGTTCGGTGCTGCTTCTGCGACGCCGGTTTTCGTTTTCACGGATGAAAGCGAAGAGATGATGGAAGCCTTGCTTGGACCGTATGTGACTGGGCGTGGCTGAGTGGAAATCATGCGGCGGCGTTTACGTCGACGTGAGGAATAGATAGTTGAACGTCGGCGCTTGTGTTGACGTGAGAAACGAGATCGTGAGTAGTGAAGGTGGAAAATGCAAAGTTCGGTTCGCTTAGAGATTAAACGGGTGAGAGAGTCGGCGGTGATGCCGTTTTATGCGAATCCGGGGGATGCCGGGATGGATTTGGTGGCGGCTGAGGAGGTGCTTCTGGCGCCGGGTGAGACGAAGGCGGTGCCGACTGGGCTAATTCTTCAGATTCCGGAAGGCTATGAGGTGCAGATTAGGCCGCGAAGTGGGCTTTCGTTGAAGACGAGGCTTCGTTTGCCGAATAGTCCCGGTACGATTGATAGTGGGTATAAGGATGAGTTGCTCATTTTGGTACATAATGCGAGTCCGGATGGGTTTGAATGGCCAGTGATGGACTTGACGGAGAAGGAGAATCGGGCGGGGACGTATCGGATCCGCCGTGGTGACCGGATTGCGCAGATGGTTTTGGCGAAGGTCACGACGGCGGAGCCATGGGAAGTGCAAGAGTTTTCTGAAGCTGGTATGGTAAATCGCGGCGGCGGTTTCGGAAGCTCTGGTGTACAGGTTAGGGTTGAGGACAAGCGATGATTGTGCTAGGAATCGAAAGTTCGTGCGACGAAACGGCCGCCGCCCTTGTCAAAGATGGCAGGGAAGAATTGTCGTCCGTGATTGCTTCACAAGCGGATCTTCACAGCTATTTTGGTGGAGTTGTGCCGGAGATTGCCTCCCGCGAACACATCAAAGCCATCACGCCGGTCATTTCTGAGGCCTTGGGGCAGGCCGGTCTCGGTATCGAAGAGGTCGATGCCATTGCTGTGACCTATGGCCCAGGGCTGATTGGGCCACTTCTAGTAGGTACAGCGGCGGCCAAAGCCTTAGCTTTCGCCTCCGGCAAGCCTCTTTATGCGGTTCACCATATCGCAGGTCACGTCACGGCAAATTTCTTGGCACATCAGGAGCTTGAGCCGCCCTTTGTCTGTTTGGTGGCTTCAGGCGGCCATAGCCACATTCTGTTGGTGGAGGATTACACCCGTTATCGGGTCCTGGGGCGCACGCGTGATGATGCGGCGGGTGAGGCCTTTGATAAAATCGCGCGCGCCATTGGGTTGGGCTATCCCGGCGGTCCCAAAATTGATCGGGAAGCGCAAGGTGGCAAGGCGGATGCGGTCATTTTTCCGAAGAGCAAGATTTCCGGTAATGATCTGGATTTTTCGTTTAGTGGTCTGAAAACAGCGGCTCTGAATTTCATTCAAAAACTCAGTCAGACGGCTGAGAAGAAGGGCATGGAGACCTGGGAACTTTTTTCCAGAAAGGATTTCTGTGCTTCCTATCAGGAAGCGATTGTCTCTACGCTTGTGGAACACACAGTGACTGCGACGGAGCGTCTAGGGCTTACGAAGATTGCGATATCTGGAGGCGTTGCGGCGAACTCGGCGCTCCGCCGGACCTTTTCGGAGGTTTGCGAAGCGAGGGCATGTTCTTTTTACGCCCCGCCTCTATCTCTCTGTACAGACAATGCTTCGATGATCGCTTCTTTGGGCTATTTTATGGCCAAAGCCGCCTTTCCCACTGCGGATCTCTCCCTTGATGCGAAGCCTTCTTTGCGTATCGATGACTTCTCTGGTGTGGTGTCTGGAACGCCTGTGGTGTTGGATGCTTCTGTGATGGCTGGCTCTGATGATGAAATGCTAGGAGAAGCAAATTCGTGAAACGTTTTGCTGCTTGCTTTTTGCTGCTCTGTGTCTTCTTGGCTTCTTGTGCTTCTGTAGATTTGCCGGAAACTGTGCTGGCGAAAGGACAGGAGCTTACGATTGTTGCTGCGACGGATCTTCACTATTTACCTAGTGATTTGGTTTCCTCCGTGCCAGTTCTCGAGGAGGCGCTCTTCGATGGTGATGGCAAGATGATTCAGTATTCTGATGCGCTGCTGGATGCCTTTCATGCGGAAATTGTTTCAGCTAAACCGGACGTACTAATCCTCACGGGTGATCTGACGAATAACGGGGAGAAGGTGGGACATGCGGCTTTGGCCGAAAGGTTATCTGCGATCGAAGCGGATAGTGGCACGAAGGTCTACGTCATCCCGGGAAACCACGATCTCTTGAATCCACAGGCAGCCGGATTTGCTGAGGATGGGGCGTATCGCGTGGTGTCAGTGAATGCGGAAGACTTCGCGGAGATCTATGGAGGGCTGGGCTACGACGAGGCGATCTCGCGTGATCCGGCTTCCTTGAGCTATCTTGCTGCACCTGCGGAAGATCTCTGGCTCTTGATGCTCGATACCAATATTTATGATTTTAATGAGCTTTTGGGGCATTTATTTGCGAACGGGGAGGTGAAGGAGTCGACCTTGACGTGGATACAGGAGTGTCTGGCTCTGGCGAAGAAGAACAAGGCGAAGGTCATTAGCGCTACGCACCACAGTCTGATCCCCAATCAGCAATCGAGTCGCACGCAAGGGTATACGCTTGATAATGCGGATGAAGTCTTGGCGCTTCTTTCTGATACGGTTCGTCTGAACCTCAGCGGGCATATTCATGTGCAAGATATTCGTTCTTCTGGTGGTGCTGGTGCTGGTGGTGTTGGTACTGGTGGGTCTGCCGGGGAAAGTGAGGGCGGTTCTGGCAGTGGGGGTGATGGCGGTTCTAGCAGTGGGAGCAAGGGCGGTTCGCTGTACGATATTAGTAACGGTGCATTCAGTGTCTATCCTGTACAGTACGGCAAAGTTACCGTTGACCCGGCCTATGGTTACCACTATGAATCCGTGATCCTTTCTGTTGATTCGTGGGCTAGGGCAGTAGGCGAGGAGGATCCTGTGCTTTTGGATTTTTCGGCTTTGTCTAAGGCGTATTTTGCGCGTAATCAGGCGGCCAAGGCTCAGGAAAGTTTGGCTGAACTTCAGGATTCTCTTGGCTACTCTGATGCTGAGATCGTTGCGATGGCTGATTTTCTAGGTCTAACGAATGCTTCGTATTTCGGAGGGGCTTTGGATAAAGTGTTGGCGGATGAGCTAATGGCCATGCCGGCTTATGCGCTTTGGCAAAAGACGCCTTCGGATTTTCGGTGGAGAGTTTTTCTGGATCGCGTTTTTTCAGCTACTGAGGTGAGTAAGGTTGAGGTTTCAATTCCTTGGGTTCGTTAGGGGTGTTTGGTTGAATTGAGGGGGGATTGGGCGTAGATTGCTTTACTGATTTGCCTGATTCCAGATTTAATCGAAAATCAACACGATGATTATGGTGGGGATTACTGTTTGGGTGATCGGATTCCGGATTTAATCGAAAATCAACATGATGATTGTGGTGGGGATTGCTGTTTGGGTGGTTAGATTCCGGATTTAATCGAAAATCAACACGATGATTATGGTGGAGATTGCTTTTTGGGTAGCTGGATCCCGGATTTAATCGAAAATCAACACGATAATTGTGGTGGAGATTGCTGTTTGGGTGGTTGGATTCCGGATTCAATCGAAAATCAACACGATGATTATGGTGGAGATTGCTTTTTGGGTAGCTGGATCCCGGATTTAATCGAAAATCAACACGATAATTGTGGTGGAGATTGCTGTTTGGGTAGTTGAATTCCGGATTTAATCGAAAATCAACACGATGATTGTGGTGGGGATTGCTGTTTGGGTGGTCAGATTCCGGATTTAATCGAAAATCAACACGACAACGTGGGTGGTGAATCGGTTTTACCTTCGATGATTACTTTTTTTGAGCTGCTGCAAGGTTTTGGCGGTAGTGACTCTTCTTATTGTCATGCACTCCGCTCGTTATCCTTCATATCAGGCATTTCACTAGGTGAAAATATGCTCCGGAGAGAAGATAACAAGTCATCCTGGTCAAGATCTGCAGGTATCCTAGCATGTGAAGAGATTTTCGTTGGTTGGGGTGGTAAAGGAGGCACGTTTCTGCAATTTTTCCCAGATTGACCCCTCTAGGAGCAATTATTTGCGAAAGGAAACATGTTGAATTTGGATTACTGCAGATCCTGACCACCATATTTTATTACATAAAATATGGTGGTGACTCAAAATCACTCTTATACATAATTGGCCGCTATGAATTGCTGGGCTAGGAGGGATATCAAGTTGAACGAAAGACATTTCAAGAGTATCTACCTCCTTAGCAGCGAAAATCTTGTCTGGCGGTGAGGGTGGCGGGTATAGCCATTCGTCGTAGGGTAGCGTTTCGCCAAGCGAAACTCGTACGCACTTCCGGCGGGATTCTTGTATAATGTTGAATCTAATGGAGGATAAGGTTTTGGCCAAGCAAGAAGGGATCAAAGTAATTAGCGAGAATCGCAAGGCGAGGCACGACTATTTTGTGCTGGATACTTTTGAGGCCGGCATTGAGTTGTCTGGTACGGAGGTGAAGTCTTTACGGCGTGGGAATACGACGCTTAGCGATAGCTATGTCCATGTGCAAGACATGGAGCTTTTTGTCTCGGGATGGCATATCTCTCCTTATGAAGAGGGGAACCGTTTTAATAAGGATCCTTTGCGTAAGCGTAAACTCTTGATGCATCGGCGCGAGATTGAGCGTCTTGCTGGGCGTGTTCAGCAAGAGGGGCTTACTTTAGTTCCTCTGAAGATTTATTTCAAGTCTAGTCGCGTCAAGATGGAGCTGGGTCTTTGTCGGGGTAAAAAGCTCTACGATAAACGTGAGGCGAAGGCCAAAAAGGATGCTGATCGTGCGATTGAACGCACCTTAAAGTCTCGAGATCGCTCCAACTCATTTGAATAAGTCCCTTTTATTACTCTTTTAAACGATTTATTTTTTCCGCTATTGACTCTTCGGGTGCTTCGCTTTACTATGAAAAAGAACAAACGTTCGTTTTTAGTAAGGAGGCAAGCACCGTGGGCAGAGTGATTTTTCATGTGGATATGAATAGTTTCTATGCCGCTGTGGAGTGCATGTACAGACCGGAGGAGCGGCATTTCCCCTTGGCCGTTGGCGGTGATGAGGCGAAGAGACATGGGATTATTCTGGCTAAGAATGAGTATGCGAAGCGCTTTGGTGTGAAGACCGGTGAGGCGCTTTGGCAGGCGAAACAGAAGTGTCCTTCGCTACACATTGTGTCACCGGATTACCCGCTCTACATGCGCTATTCCCGGAAGGCAAAGGAGATTTATCAAGACTACGCGTCCCGGGTTGAGTCGTTTGGGCTGGATGAGTGCTGGTTGGATGTGAGTGGTAAGAAGATGGACTTTCATAAGGCGAGCGCTTTGGCCGAAGAACTTCACGTTCGTCTGGCGGAAGAGCTGGGGATTACTGTCTCGATTGGTGTTTCCTGGAACAAGGTTTTTGCGAAACTTGGCAGTGACATGAATAAGCCGGATGGGACGGTTCTTATTACACCGGAGAATTTCAGAAGGCGTGTTTGGCCGCTTCCGGTTGCGGAGCTTCTGTATGTTGGTCCGGCTACGAATCGGAAGTTTCATCATGCGGGCATTGAGACGATTGGAGATCTGGCGAGAAGTTCGCCAGAGTGGCTTCAGGAGCGCTTGGGGAAGATTGGGCTCATGCTCTGGCATTTCGCCAACGGAGAAGACCGAAGTGAGGTCTCAGAACCGGATGAGCCGGGGCTTGTTAAGTCTATCGGTAACAGCGTGACGACGCCTCGGGACATAAGGGGCGATGGGGATGTCAAACTGATCTTCTATGCGCTGGGAGAGTCTGTTGCGGCGAGGCTTCGAGAACAAGGGCTTGAGGCAGCCTGCGTTTCGATTAGTGTCCGGGATACAGAACTCTACGGAGCCGGTTGGCAGATGACTTTGAATCGTCCGACGGATCTCACGTTGGAGATTGTGAATGCGGCACTGGAGCTCTATCACAAGAATTACCATGCGAAACAGCCGCTTCGCAGCATGGGCCTCCGGGCGGAGAAGCTTTCTGCTAAGGATCCTCAACAGATGAATTTTCTGCCGGAGAGTCAACGGGTCGAACAGTATGCCCGAATCGACCGAACGATTGACCGGCTCCGCCAGCGCTTCGGTTACACATCTGTCCGTCGCGCCTATCTACTTCAAGATGAACTGGGCCGTATGGATGCCAAGGGTTCTCACGTGATCGCACCGATCTCATTTCTTAAGGCAGGAGAGAAAATATGCTTGAATTAATTCCACAAAACCACGAACATAATGGCAAGGTGTATATCCCTGTTTGGGCTTACTATAGTTCTGACGGGCAGATCAAACCGCTAGCGGTTAAAATTGGTGATGAACATTACACGATTGATCGTATCCTTGATGTGAGGCCTGGTGCCAGTCGTAAATTGGGCGGCTTCGGCACACGCTATCTCTGTCGTATTCAGGAGCAAGTGTTGGAACTTTACCTGGAAGAGAACCGCTGGTTCATGGAGAGCTAAAATAGTGAAGGCAAGCGTGCGGAAGTGCTGGATCGAATGAAGGAGGAGAGAAGGGTTGGAGGAGACGAAAATTACGCTGACTGGTGCTTTCAGCATGCGGCAGGCAAGGGCAGGCGATGAGGAAACCCTATTAAGCCTGATCCGGGAACTTGCGGTATATGAAGAGATGGAAGATCAGGTGTTGGCCGATCCTGAAACTTTGCGCAGCTGGCTATTCGAGAAAGGCTTGGCGGGTTCTTACCTGATTGAAAGGGATGGAGGGGAAGCGGTTGGCTACGTGATCTACTTCTATAGTTTCTCTACGTTCTTGGGGCGATCGGGGATTTATATTGAAGATGTGTATATCAAACCGGCATTTCGTCATCAAGGGATCGGTCGGGCCGTGTTTGCTTACTTCATTGAGCGCTGTAAGACAGAGGGTTTTGGTCGTTTGGAATGGCAGGTGCTGGATTGGAATGAACCGTCGATCCGCTTCTATGAGAGCTTAGGAGCGAAACCCATGGAAGGGTGGACCCAGTACCGCCTGGAATTTTGAGGTGCAGCGGAGACTTACCAGAGGCTAGCCCGAGGCTTTGTCAGCCTGCGGGCTAAACCCAATATGATGAACAAGTGATGAATTCAGCAAAAAAACCGTGAAAACGGTCGAAGATCATTGTATAATTAGCGGTGATGATAATCTTTTTTGGGGTTGCTTTGCCATCTGCTTAGAGCGGATTGGGTAGTCAGATATTTTCCGGTAAGCTGAGTAACCTTTTTTCGACCGAATGTGACAGATCTTTACGAGGGTTTGTCAGAGATGCCGTAATGAGGAGTCTCGATATGCTGATCACAATTATTGGTTCAGGTAACTCCGGTTTGGCTATGGCGGCGCATTTGGCCATGGCCGGTCACGAAGTCAGGCTCTGGAACAGAACAAGGGAAACGATGGGTTCCATGCTCGAGACCAGAACCATCTATGCAGAAGGTGTTATTCACGGGGAGGCTCATCTGGCGATGGTTACCTCTGATATTGCGGAGGCTTTACAGGGCTGCCATTCCATATTCATTACCACGCCGGCTTCGGCTCATGCGTATCTGGCGAATGAGATGGCTCCCTATCTTGAACCTGGTGCAGATGTTATCTTAAATCCGGGACGGACCTTCGGGGCGATCGAGTACTATAACATTCTGAAACAGCTGAGGCCGGAGTTGGATGTCAATATTGCGGAGACGCAGACGATCATTTATACCTGTCGCAAGGCAACTAACGATAAGGTCAATGTCTTGGCGTTGAAAAATGATGTCTTATTTTCGACTTTTGATGCGAAGCAGAACAGTAGTTTTATTGCTCGCCTGCCGGAGGTTTTGCAACCGCTTCTCATCCCGGCGATTTCCATGGTTGAAACCTCCCTGGGAAATGTCGGCATGATCCTCCACTGCTTACCGATGCTCCTGAATGTCGGTCGCACGGAATGTTCTGCCAAGTATCTGTACTATAAGGAAGGAATTACCCCATCCATTGCTAGGATGTTAGAAAAAATTGATTTTGAGAGGACGAACGTCGCTTTTCGTCTGGGCTATCACCTAGAGTCCTGTGAAGAGTGGCTCAAGCGAACCTATAAAATTGAAGGCGATAGCCTTTATGAATGTGTGCAGAATAATCCAGCCTATGAAGAGATTATTGCGCCTACCAGTATGGAGTACCGGTACATCAGTGAAGATATCCCCTATGGGCTGGTGCCGTTAGAAGCAGCTGCGAAAGTGCTTGAGGTAGAGACTCCACTGGTCACGCTGGTCATTGATCTGGCGACCACACTTCTCGACCATGATTTCCGCGGGGAGGGCCGTACACCGGGCTTCCTCCATGTGATGACCGACCCGGACAGTAGCCTTCGCGTACTTTTCCGCGAGCGCTACAACGAGAGGAAAGGATCCTTAGATGACAAGACCTGAGAAATGGAAATATGCTTTCTTAAAACCCGCTATTGATGCCCATACCTTGGGCTTGATTTCTGCTTCAGAACTTCTTACGGAATGTGGTTACGAAGTAGATATTGCTCGTCATGAAATTCAAGAAGCCATCGTGCGTTACCGTGAGACCAGTCAGATCGAGCGCGTCTGTACGTGGCTGGAAGAGAGCGGAGCGGAGCATTTCGCTTTGAGCTATCGCTTGGACGGTCGAGATGCCGTGGAAATGCTCGGAAGACTTCTTTATGAAGCGCAAGAGAGAAGGCTTTTTGCCGGACAAGGTGGCAGGATCCGCCAAGTTTACTATGCTGGTTTGCCGGACGCAGTTGAGATTGTTCAGGCGGAGTTCGGTGACAAGATCCGTTGCTTCTCTGGTGGCGAATCTTCTGAGGAAACCCTTCGCATGCTGGGCGTGCCTGAGGAGGAAATTCCGCAGGACTTAAAGGAAGCCGGCAAGTACGATGAGAGCCTTATGGCCTTTGGCCGTGAGCTGGTGCAGAAACAAGACTATTGGCGCGTCAAGCCACCGGCGAGGCGTTATCCCGGCTTCGGCAGTGCGGAGGATAGTTTACCGAAGCGTTTGCGTCAGGCCAAAGCCGCAGGGAGCTACTACCCGATCGTCAGAGCGCATGTCGGCCCGTACAATGCCCACTTGAGCCGCCGCGAGAACGTAGATACCTTTTTGGATTGGGCCAAGGATTTAGGTGATAAGGGCTACCTTGATGTCTTATCGGTTGGGTCTTCACAGTTGACACAGTCGAAGTTCGGTGAGGCCTGGGGTGATGAAGTGAATGGGGGCGGGGTGCCTTTGGCCACTCCATCGGAGTTTGAAGAGGTCTGGGCAGCGGCCAGGCCCATGCTGGTCCGGACCTATGCGGGATGCAAGAATATACCCCAGCTGGCGAAAATGTATGAAGAGACGATCCACATTGCTTGGCATGCGATGTCCTTGTGGTGGTTTAACCGCTTGGATGAGCGCGGCCCGCTCAGTTTATACGAAAATTTGGTGGAGCAGACAGAAGCAATTCGCTATATTGGCACGAAAGGCACGCCGTTTGAGGCGAATGTTTCTCATCACTTCGCCTTCCGCGGAACCGATGATATTACCTATCTTGTGGTGGCTTACCTTTGTGCGAAGCTGGCCAAAGCATCCGGAGTCAAACTTTTTGTCCTCCAAAACATGCTGAATACCCCTCGTTCGACTTGGGCGACGGTGGATCTAGCCAAGTCTCGTGTGCTCTTGAAGCTCGTAAGAGAACTGGAAGACGAGACCTTCCAAGTGGTCTGGCAACCTAGAGCTGGTCTGGATTATTTCAAGCCAGATCTCGCAGAAGCCAGAGCCCAGCTTGCCGCAGTCAGTTGCTTGATGGATGATGTGGAGCCTGATGATCCGACCAGCCCGGAAATGATTCATGTCGTGAGTTTTTCAGAGGCGGCACATTTGGCGAATCCTGAGATCATTAATGAGAGTATCCAGATTACGGTAGAGGCCATCCGGAGCTGGCGCAAGAAGCGCGCCGCTGGTGACACGATGGATGCCAGAAATCATCCTGAGGTTGAAGCAACGTATGAGGATATGCTTCGCTCTGCTCGCTACATCATTTCGGCAATGGAGAAGCGGATTCCGGATCTCTATTCTGCGGATGGCTTCTTCGTGGCTTTTGCTGCTGGTTTCTTGCCGGTACCGTACCTTTGGCGAGATAAGGAGAAGTACCCTCATGCGATTGACTGGAAGACTTCGCAGAGTCGCGGTCGCGTGAAACTCGTGGGGGAGAACGGGCAGCCCTTGTCCGATGAAACGAGGGTGCAAAAAGCAGAGGCAAACCTTGCGGATGCCTTCCAGAGCTTGGCAGAAGAGAAAAAAGCGAAGGTATAAAGGGGCTAGAGGGGGCTTTGGTCGGGAGAAAAGTGGGAACGAGAAATTTGTTCTTGTTTCTCTGCCCGGGCTGGGATATAATGCCACAGGCTAAAATTCACACACAAGATCTTTCCTGTTGCGGTGTTGCACTTTGTCAGTTGTGCTGATGAAGAAGGGACATAAAGCCGTTTCAATCCGATCTTGTGGAGGTAACAAACAGGAGGTAATTATGGCCGTAGTATCAATGAAGCAGCTATTGGAAGCAGGTGTCCATTTCGGACATCAGACACGCAGATGGAATCCTAAGATGAAGGAATACATCTACACCGAACGCAACGGCATTTATATCGTTGACTTACAGAAGACCATTCGTTTGGTTGAAAAGGCGTATGACTTTGTTCGTGATGTCGTCATGAACAACGGAAAAATCCTTTTCGTAGGCACGAAGAAACAAGCGCAAGACTCTATCGTTGAAGAGGCAGAGCGTTGTGGGGAATACTACATCAGCAATCGTTGGCTGGGTGGTACCTTGACAAATTTCATGACCATCAAGAAGAGAGTCGCTAGACTGAAAGAACTGGAAGATATGGAAGGGAATGGCCACTTCGATCTTCTGCCGAAGAAGGAAGTTGCGAAGCTTCGTTTGGAGCAGGAGAAACTGGACAAGAACTTAGGTGGCATTAAGAACATGGGCAGATTGCCTGATGCACTGTTCGTGGTAGATCCTCATAAGGAACATATCGCAGTTGCAGAGGCGAGAAGCCTGGGGATCCCGATCGTTGCAATCGTGGACACGAACTGTGATCCTGACCTGGTTGATTATGTGATCCCGGGTAACGATGATGCGATTCGTGCGGTTAAGCTTCTTGCTGGTACCATTTCGAACGCGGTTTTGGAAGGCAAGCAAGGCCGTCAGGATATGGCTGGTTCTACTGCGAAGGCCGAA
>CAZCLL010000005.1:1323-1770 GCA_964499555.1 uncultured Fastidiosipila sp. | reverse complement strand
AGATGAGGCGGAAGAAGCTGGTTCGGTAGAGACAGATGAGAAGGCGGAAGCTTTGGCCGAAGAAGTTGCCGTAGCGGAAGACTTCGACTTCGAAGTATAAGAAATAGTGATAATTAATTGAATAAGTGATTGGAGGATTATATGGCAGAAATTACAGCTAGCTTAGTCAAGCAACTGCGCGACCTGACCGGCTCCGGTATGATGGATTGCAAAAAAGCGCTGGCCGCTACGGACGGTGATATCGAAAAGGCCGTTGACTGGCTTCGTGAGAAGGGCATTTCGAAGGCCGACCAGAAGCAGACTCGTATTGCAGCAGAAGGGATCGTTGACAGCTACATCCATATGGGTGGCCGTGTTGGTGTCTTGATCGAAGTGAACATTGAGACAGACTTCGCTGCCGCGAACGAAAAGTTCCGTACATTGGTGAAGGATTTGGCTTTGCAGATC
>CAZCLL010000005.1:0-1313 GCA_964499555.1 uncultured Fastidiosipila sp. | reverse complement strand
TGCCATGAACCCGAAATATGTGTCTGTTGAGGAAGTCCCGGAGGAAGTCTTGGCAAAAGAGCGTGACATCATCCGTGCGGAAGCCCTCAACGAAGGGAAACCGGAGAAAGTTGTTGACAAAATTGTGGAAGGCCGTGTGAAGAAGTTCTATCAAGAGAACTGTCTTTTGGAGCAGGCGTTCATCAAGGATGAAGACAAGACCGTCAGCCAAGTCGTGAAGGAGAAGACCTTCGAGATTGGTGAGAAGATCAGCGTTCGCCGTTTCACTCGTTATGAGATGGGTGAAGGCCTGGAGAAGAAATCCCAGGATTTCGCTGCTGAAGTTGCTGCAGCGCTGAAATAAATGTAGATCCATTCAGAAGTAGGTGCCTCGCTTCTCTTGCGGGGCGCTTTTTTTGTGCGTGAAGAGATTCCGCAGGGGACTTCCTGATACAATAAACAAAATGACTGTATGAAACGGGCAAAGGAAAGTGAGGTTAGTATGGGAGAAGCGAAGTATAAGCGAATTCTACTGAAATTATCCGGTGAAGTGATGGCTGGCCCAAAGGGTGTGGGGATTGACACGGAAACGGTGACTTCGATCGCGACGGCAATTACCGAACTACATGATCTGGGTCTTGACTTGGCTGTGGTGGTCGGTGGCGGTAATTTCTGGCGCGGCCGGACGTCTGAAGGGATGGATCGCGTGACGGCAGACCATATGGGGATGCTGGCTACGTGCATGAATGCCCTTTGTTTATCGGATGCCTGTGAACAGCAAGGGCACAGTACGCGTGTGATGACAGCGATTGAGATGCATGAGATTGCGGAAACCTATATTCGCAAGCGCGCGCTCCGCCATTTGGAGAAGGGGCGTATTGTCTTCTTTGCTGCCGGGATTGGGAATCCTTACTTTTCTACCGATACGACAGCTGCCTTGCGCGCTGCGGAAATTGGGGCGGATGTGATTTTCAAAGCAACGAATGTTGATGGGATTTATGATAAAGATCCGAATAAGTTCGCTGATGCCAAGCTCTATAGCAAGTTGACCCATGATGATGTCTTGCGTAATGATTTGCGCGTGATGGATGCGACAGCTGCGGCGCTCTGTAGAGATAACCACATTGATATTGCTGTCTTTAACTTGAATGATCCGAAAAATATTATCAAGATGGCTTGTGGAGAATTAGAGAAGGCAACGATTGTTCATTGATCGCTGCTGAGGGATCTGATGAGATCCTAGATGGCGCTAGATGGCCCATTGATGGCCAATAACCTTGGCTCTTTATCTAATACCGTGAAATGAGGAAACAAAGGGGGTATAATTTGTTCAT
>CAZCLL010000004.1:26285-34783 GCA_964499555.1 uncultured Fastidiosipila sp. | reverse complement strand
TATGAGTCGCTAGAACTGAGGAATATCGCGCAACTAGCGCACCGAACGTTCACCGAACACACCAAACGCAATTGAACCTTCCGCAATAACATCAAATCTGCGCGAGAAGTATCATTCGCAGCACCACTTCGCCCACCGAACATTCGAGCCACCATAAATAGGAATTAAATATGAACTGGATACAAGATCAGCCACAAGATCTGCCACAAAAGTAACCACACAATTTGCCAACCGATGCTCAAGCAAAAACCCAGAAGAAACAAAGCGTCAGACAAAAGAATTTTCTTACAGGCATAATGAAAGGTAATCCGATGAATAGAAAAGAACACGGGTGGTCACAAGCAAAATTCACTGGCAACAGTCACAGACGAATCCATAAGGCCAAACGTGTACAGAAAGGGGTCCAAGATGGGTGATATACGAAACAAAATGAATTTGAAACAACAGCAGCTAGCCATCGTGCAGCTGCCCGCTGAGCTAGAACGATCGTTTAGCGGCGAAGGGTCCTGGACAAATTATGGGGAAGTACCGGAGCTTCCACAGGAAGCCTATTTGGTTTTTGTCAAAGATAAAGAAAGCTTGGAAGATCAGGTAGTGAAAATTCTGGAGCAAGCCACGGACAAGTCACAAATCTGGTTTTCTTACCCTAAGAAGTCCTCCAAACGCTATAAGAGCGAGATTTCCAGGGTCAAAGACTGGGAACTGATGGAACTAGGAGGCTATGAGCCGGTCAAGCAGATTTCCTTGAGCGAAGATTGGACGGCTCTACAATTTCGCAAAGGTTCCATGTGATCCGATCTCCTGTTTCCAGGAAATATGCTTTCGAACACAGATCGTGGCGTAGCAAGTAGATATACCCAACCAGGCACGAAACAACACATAACAACACGTAACAACACATAACCGTGCGCAACAGCACGGAAGGGATAGAAAGTGGCTTGTTAGGTTTTGGCCGATGCGGTAAACTTAGATGATTGATTTTGGGGAAATTGTCCCCGAAAATACCGCACACAAGTAGATCAGTGAGAAGAAGAGGTAAGAGTTATGAGTTTTATTGACACCATCATCGATCGCGCCAAGCAAGATAAGAAACGCATTGTTTTGCCAGAGGCAACAGACGTCAGAGTATTGAAGGCAGCGAGAGAACTGCAAGATCGCGAAATTGTCGATGTCATCCTGGTCGGCAACCGTGCGGAAGTAGAGGCTCAGGCTTTGGCCAATGAAGTCAGCATCAGCGACATCACCTTGGTCGATCCGGCCACTGATGAGAACACTGCAGCCTATGAAGAGGCTTTCTATGAACTTCGTAAGAAGAAGGGGATGACGCCTGAGAAGGCGAAAGAGCAAATGCAAGATCCGGTTTACTTCGGTGTCATGATGGTGAAGGAAGGGGCAGCAGACGGTTTGGTCTCCGGCGCCATTCACAGCACATCAGATACCTTGCGTCCGGCTTTGCAGATCGTGAAGACGGCTCCGGGCACGAAGTTGGTGTCGGCTTTCTTCCTCATGGCGGTTCCGGATTGTGCGTATGGCGAGAACGGAACCTTTGTTTTTGCGGACTGCGGTTTGAATGAGAATCCGGATGCGGATCAGCTTTCGGAGATTGCGATTTCTTCGGCGAAGTCTTTTGAGCAGTTGGTGGGAACCGAGGCGAAGGTGGCGATGCTTTCCTACTCGACCAAGGGTTCTGCGAAGTCTGAACTCACCCAGAAGGTCATCGATGCAACGAACTTTGTGAAGGAGAAGGCTCCAGACTTGGCTTGCGATGGGGAGCTGCAGTTGGACGCGGCTTTGGTCTCCAGTGTCGCTTCTTCTAAGGCACCGGGCTCGAAGGTTGCAGGCCAGGCGAACGTGCTGGTTTTCCCGGACCTCGACGCAGGCAATATTGGCTATAAGTTGGTGCAACGTTTGGCCAAAGCCGAAGCCTACGGCCCTGTCACCCAAGGCATAGCGAAGCCGGTCAACGACCTATCTCGCGGTTGCTCTGCAGAAGATATTGTTGGTGTTGCGGCGATTACCGCTGTTCAAGCACAGAATGCATAAAGAGAAGGGAATCGTTTGACATGTTGATTTTGGTTATTAATGCAGGTAGCTCATCCTTGAAGTTCCAGTTGATGGAGTCGGAAACGGGTGAGGTGAAGGCGAAGGGCTTATGTGAGCGCATCGGGATTGATGGCGCTGTGAGCTATACGCCGGGTGACGGGGAGAAGCTCCGCAAGGTTTTGGATCTGCCGACCCATAGAGAGGCCATTAAGGAAGTCTTGCGTGTCTTGACTTCGGAAACCGTGGGTGTGATCAAGTGTTTGGACGAGATTGCAGCGGTTGGCCATCGTGTCGTGCATGGTGGGGAGAAGTTTGCTTCCTCTGCGGTGATCACTCCAGAAGTGTTGGATGCCATTCACGACTGTGTGCCGTTGGCTCCTTTGCATAACCCGGCGAATCTGACTGGAATTGAGGCGTGCCAAGAGGCGATGCCTGGCAAGCCGATGGTTGCGGTCTTTGATACAGCTTTCCATCAGACCATGCCGAGACGTTCTTATATGTATGCGTTGCCTTACAGCCTCTACAATGATTACAAAGTCCGTCGTTATGGTTTCCACGGCACTTCTCATGACTTTGTTTCTGCTGAAGCGGCGAAATTTGTTGGTAAGGATATCAAGGATCTGAAGATTATTACCGCTCACCTGGGGAATGGTTCGTCCTTGGCGGCGGTTGAGCACGGGGAATCTGTGGATACCTCCATGGGGATGACGCCTTTGGCCGGTGTGCCGATGGGGACCCGTTGCGGCGATATTGATCCGGCGATCATCAAGTATTTGCGTGAGCAAGATGAGCATTTCCGTTCGAAGTCCTTGGATCGGATCATGAATAAGGAATCCGGTGTGTATGGCATCAGCGGTGTGAGCTCGGACTTCCGCGACTTGGAAGAAGCCACGCAACAGGGCAATGAACGTGCGGCTTTGGCCGTAGACATGTTCTGTTACAGCGTACGTAAGTACATCGGTTCCTATGCAGCAGCGATGAACGGGGTTGACGTGATCGTATTTACGGCGGGTGTAGGGGAGAACGATCCCAGAGTGCGCCAGAAGATCTGCGATGGCTTGACCTATTTGGGTGTGACCATTGACGAGGAGAAGAATCAGGTGCGTGGGAAGGCCACAGAGATTTCGACACCGGATTCGAAGGTGAAGGTGCTCGTGATCCCGACTAATGAAGAACTGGTGATTGCACAAGATACGGCAAGTCTGGTTCAATAAACCCAGGGGATACACTCCTTGCCCGAAGCTAGCAAACGTTTGACTTGGCCTGGCGTACTTTCTTGGGAGTACGCCGGGCTTTGTTACGAGGAGACGGTGGATGACGGATTTTGAACAGGAATTCTATGAATTACTGACGGATATTATGGATTTGATCGGACGGACGGAGGAGGAAGCCCTGATGAAAGGGGAGTTCTCGAATTTGTCACGCTCGGAAATGCATACCCTCCAAAGTATTGGCCTCTATGAGACGAGGTCCATGGGGGAGACGGCAGCGATTTTAGGGGTGACCACCGGTACGTTGACGGTTCAGATGGATCGCCTGGTGCGAAAGGGTTATGTGGAGCGGAAGCGCAAGGCGGAGGATCGCCGCGTGATGGAGCTTCGTTTGACAAGGAGCGGGAAGTTGGCTTGCCGTATGCATAACCGTTTTAACCGTTTGCTTCTACAGAATATGTTGGAGCCTCTTGAGAGCGATGAACAGCAGCTCTTGTTCCGCAGCATGCAACGGATTGATGGCTTCCTCAAAGAACAGTATCGGAAATATGCCGAAAGAGAAGTGAGAGTACATGACGAAGATAAGTAAGGAGAGTATACGCAAAGTCGTTCTTCCGGTTGTTTCGAGAGCGTCCGGCATTGCGATCGAGAAACTCCAGGATGAAGATGAACTCATTAGGGATTTGGATATGGATTCCCTAGGGATCCTAGAAATCGCGGTGGACTTAGAGAGCCATTACGCCGTAGAGATTGAGGACGAGGATCTTGATGAGATCGAGACCATTGGCGACATCATCCACTACATTGAAGAGCGGCTCTACTAAGGGCAGCTGCTAAAGGCACCTAACTAAGGTCAGCTAACTAAGGGCAGCCTAGCGCGACTAGTTTTCGTCGGCGACTTTTTGGCTGGGGTCGGCTTCGATTTTTTGCATGTAGGCTAGGTTTGCGCCTTCGTAGACACGAGGGACGACCTTCGTGCGGTAGGCTTCTTCATACCAGTCTGTGAGCGCTCTAGTGAGCGCTTTTGTGTTTTTATAGTCACTTGGGTAAAGGGGCTTGCCGTAGCTCATGACGAGACGTTTTCTGCGGAAGGGTTTTGCCCAAAATTTCGGCCATTTCATATGACGGCTGAAGATTTCGAAGCCACCGTCTAAGAAGACGGGGACGATGGGGACCTCGGCGTGTTTGGCAATGAAGGCGCTGCCATCACGAATGCGCCCTAGTTTCCCGTCGGCGGTTCTGGTGCCTTCGGGGTGGATCATTAAGATATTGCCTTTTTGTAATTGGTAGATACAGGTTTTGAGCGAATGAATGGAGGCGCCATCCCGATCGATGGGGATGCCGCGACCGACATGCATGATGAGTTTGCCGAAAACACCATGCGATTCTAAGAGATCTTTTGCGGCTAAGGAGCAGAATTTCTTGCGATTGGTGCGGTCTAAGCCCATGGACGCCAACATGCCATCCACGTAGGTTTCATGATTGGGCGCAAGGATGAAAGGGGCATGCTCGGGGATGTTTTCTTGCCCTCTGATCTCGAAGCGGGTGAAGAGGCGGACGATCGAGACACCCACCCCATAAAAGAACTTGCCGATGAAGCCTTGTTCGATGGGCTCTAGATATTTCTCATCCGTCTCGGAGACGGGATTTTGTTTCTGACTGGTCAAGGCAATACCTCATGATTTTCTGCAAGAGGGGTGACGGCAGGAAGCCGGGTTTCCTCTAGCAAGTGATGGTGGCTTAGAATATAGCACAAACGATTTCATTTTTGTCTCTAGTCAAGCGGCTTGGAACATGATAAATTAGAAATACTTTGATTGTCAAAATAATGGAGGGAACATTATGATCATTCACACCGGCAAGGCGCTTTTGGAGAAACCTCGTCAAGCTGATTTCCGAACGCTCGTGAAGACGAGTGGCGAGACGTATCAAGATCACCCGGCTTATGTCTTCCGCAGGGCCCCCGGCGCTGAAGAAGAGACCAGGTCCTATAAGAGGCTCTGGGAAGATGTCCAGGATTTAGGCGAGTTTTTACTGGACTTTTTCCCGGCAGAAGATCGAGCGCATGTCGCGCACTTGGGACAGAATTCCTATGAGTGGATTGTGAGTTACTTGGCCATGATGACGGCGGGTACGGTTGCGGTTCCACTGGATAACCAATTGCCTGAAAATGAGGTCTTGAACCTACTGCAAAGAGGCGATTGCCAAGGCTACATTGCGAATGCGAAGCACCTAGAAGATGCGAAGAAAGCGATCCAGGAGATTCCGGCGCTGAAACTCCTCATTGTGAATGATTTGACCTTGGGGCCGAAAGAGAAGGTACCTGCCCTCCCGGATGAAGTGGCGGGGAAGACGATCCTCTACTTGTCTCAGGCTTTGGCCCACGGAAGAAAGATCCGGGAGAGCGGTAAGGGGCAGTACCTCCAAGTGAAGCAGCATGTGGAGGATGTGGCGGCGATTTTCTTCACGTCTGGGACGACTGCGCAGGCGAAGGGAGTGATGCTCTCACAAAATAACATCTTGGAGAACTTGCACGCGATCGTGCGCATTCTGCCGATTACGAAGGAGGATCGTTTCCTCTCGGTGCTGCCGATGCACCACACTTTTGAGCACACGGCGGGCCAGCTCTATCCTTTGATTGAGGGATCGACCATTTATTTCACGGACGGCCTGCGTTACCTCGGTGATAACATGCGGGAGTGGCATATTTCCTGCATGATCGGCGTGCCGCTGCTCTTCGAGAGCATCTGGCGCGTGGTGAATCGCGGGATTGAGAATTCGGGCAAGGCGGGCATGGTGAAACTGGCCAGGCCGATCTGCCGTCGCTTGGAGCAGAGTGGTTTCAAGGTGAGACGGAAGGTCTTCGCCCAAGTGATTGAGCAGATGGGCGGGGCGATGCGACTCATGGTCGTGGGCGCTGCGGCTGCGGATCTGGAAGTCATTAAGGGCTTTAACGACTTAGGGATTGAGTTCTATCAGGGCTATGGCTTGACGGAGCACTCGCCAGTCGTGAGCGCTGGGAATAAGAAGGTTGACACGGAAGGGAGTACGGGTTCTCCGATTCCGGGTGTGGAAGTGGCGATTCAAGAGGATGCCTCGCTGGAGGGTGGCCAAGGGGAAGTCTTGGTCCGAAGCAAGAGCGTCATGCTGGGTTACTACAAGAACCAGGAAGCGACGGATGAGGCCATTGATCAAGACGGCTGGCTTCACACGGGGGACATGGGCTACTTCGACCAGAAAGGCTGCCTCCATATTACGGGCCGTTACAAGTCGGTGATTGTGCTGGCGAACGGCAAGAAGGCGTTCCCGGAAGAGATCGAGAGTCTCTTCAAGAACGTAGATGGGGTTTCGGAGACCTTAGTCTGGGGTGAACAGAACATCCGCGAAACCTTGGATGTCACGATGCGTTTCGAAGTCGATCTGGAGAAACTCCCTGCAGATGTCGCGAAGGATGATGCGGCCATCGCAGCATACTTGCAGAAGGAAGTGAAACGCGTGAATCAGCTGATTCCGGATTATAAGGCGATCAAGTACTTCGTCTGGTCTACGGATAAGATGATCCGTACGACCACTCTGAAGGTGAGACGTAACCCCGAGATTGACCGCATTCATCTGGCGCTTCTAGAGAAGGGGCAGACTATGCGAGATGCGGATGGTTCGCGAGTAACCTTACTGTAGGGCTTCATAAAGAATAAACACAACATTCAGCCGGGTTCATCCCGGCTGAGACAATTATTGGACTTAGTAAAAAGGATTTGATGGTACAATGAAACAAGTAATTGATGGCAGGAACAGGGTCTACCACTTCCCCTGGAAGGTTTCTTATTACGAAACAGACGCGATGAAGATCGTTCATCATAGTAACTATATTCGCTGGATGGAATCCGCTCGTTGTGCCTGGCTGGACTGGGCCGATCTGAGTTTTAAATCGCTAGAGGAACAAGGCATCACTAGTCCGGTACTTGGCGTAGAAGCGACGTACAAGAAACCAGCCCTATTCGCGGATGAAGTCGATGTGGAAGTTTATATGGCAAACTATGACGGTTTGCGCTTCGAATATCGCTACAAGATCACCCGTGGCGAAGACCTTCTCTGTGAAGGGAAGAGCAAACACTGCTTCACTTCTACGGAAGGAAAAGTCCTCTCCCTGCCCAGAACCAGGCCCGATCTTCATGAGAAGATCGTGGCTTTCTTAGAGACCGGCCACTGACCTTCTTACGCGCTTGACGTAAAGGCCAGCGCTGGCCCCCGTAGGAGGCAAAATGAGAGTGCTGTATTCTCCCAGTAGGCGAGAGCTGGGGAAGAAGGTCCTTGAAGAAATTTCCACGCATCACCAAGAGCGTCCCTTTGCTCGAGGCTTCCTTCTGGTACCCGAGCAACAGAAAGCGTCTTTGGAACGCCGCTACTTTGAGGCTTATCCAGAAAATTCCTTGATGCTGGAAGAAGTCTTAAGTTTCCGGCGTTTCGCACTTCGTCTGGCGGAGCTGGGCGGCGGGCAAGCCGGGGCGGTCATGAGTCCCGGGCTTCAAACCTACTATTTAGGGCGTATGTTGGCTGAACTTCGGCCGGAGCTTCAGGCCTTTTCTGAGGCGATGTTTCGCCCTTCTTTTTTGGGCCGGATTTCAGAAGCCATTGGCGATTTTCTCCGCTACAAAGTGAGTCCTGAGATGCTCCTAGATGCGGCAGAAAAGGCCGCTGGCGAGGGCGAAAACCTAGCCGCCCATCGCCTCCAAGATTATGCCCTCCTCTTGAAGACCTACCAAGAAAGGGCCATGGAAGGCGAGTTCTTACCCGGCGACCTCGTTTTAGATGATTTAGCTTCGCGTTTGGAACGTCTCTTGGAGGAGCTTTCACAGGTCGGAGGTTCCTGGACTGCCTTGCCCTTTCCTTGGAATCAGTATGCCTACCTTCAGAGTAGTACGGTCTGGATTCACGGTTTCGGAACGAGCCGCAATTTGACCCCCCAGGAGAGTCGCATCGTCACCTGCCTCAACAAGCTCTGCCATGAGCTCGTCCTGACTGCGGAGAGCGACCGTCTCCCGACCCCGGACTACGCCGATCGCGACCGAGGAGCCCCCTATTTTATGGGTGGGCGGCATTTACTGCAGAGTCTCCAGCGCGATTACCAGGTGAAGGCAGTCCATCTACCTTTCCGGGCCAAAGCCCCCGCTTACGACTTCCACCACTTTGAACGCCAAACCGATGAGGCGAGGTGGGTGGCGGGTGAAATCAAACGCCTCCTTG
>CAZCLL010000004.1:19793-26275 GCA_964499555.1 uncultured Fastidiosipila sp. | reverse complement strand
TCGGATAATTTACGTCAGGCGAAAGGCGCCTTTGCGAGCTTCATCCATCATTTGGCGGACTTCTTACGTCGTGGTTGGGATCAGGAATTTCTGCTGCCCTTACTGCGAAATCCGTACTTGGGCATTTCGCAAGACGCCTTGGATGAGTTAGAGAATTTTTGGCTCTCCAGAGGCATGAAAGGCAAGCTCATTTGGGCCGAAGACCGCTATGAATCTTCATTTCAACCGCAGGCTGCCGCACCCACCGACAAGACGCTGGAGGAAGACAGCGAAGAGGACATCGAAGAAGAGAACGTTGACCTTGTCACAGTTGATGAGCTTACGAAAATGCGCTCATTACGTAACACCACCTTGGGTGGGGTCAAGAGACTCTATGAAGCCTCAAGAGAACAGAGAACCGTGGGCGAATTTGCGGTCCTTTGGCTACGTTTCTTCGAAGAAGAGGGCTTAGAAGAACGCGTTCGCGAGCAGCAGAAGCGCCTGGAAACGGACAATTTCCCGGAGGAAGCCGAATTCGAAGCGAAGTCGTGGAACAACACGCTTGCGTTATTGGCCGAGTTTCGCGAAGTCCCGGAGCAAGCGAAGATCCCTCTTGCGGATTTCTTATATTATTTGGAAGAAGCCCTAGACCAGAGTAGCAGCCGGCGGATTCCGGCGACGGGAAATCAGGTGATTGTGGGGTCTTTGGCAGGGCTTGCCCAAGAACAAACGGATTACCTTTTTATCATGGGGGCTACGAAGTCGAGCTTACCTGGCAAAAGTTTCCAGACCAGCCTCCTTTCATATAACGATGGCCTGCGGGTGCATGGCTATGCCGTGAG
Source organism: uncultured Fastidiosipila sp. (assembly GCA_964499555.1). Taxonomy (GTDB): domain Bacteria; phylum Bacillota; class Clostridia; order Saccharofermentanales; family Fastidiosipilaceae; genus JAAYZH01. The sequence goes on along the minus strand of CAZCLL010000004.1, from coordinate 25,454 downwards.
GGAAGTCTTACCGGATAACGACGAACAACATATTTATGCCAATCAATCCCACCTCTATGCCGTGCTCCGCTTGCCGTTAGGGCAAGTCTATCTGAGTTTCACCGGTGCAGCGGAACGGCAAGCAGAGGTCATGACAGACCTCCTGGCCGAAAGTCATGGTACGCTCACCTATCATGCGAAACCATACTCCCTGCGGGACCCGCTCCTGGCGGAGGCCAGTAGAGCCTGGTCTTATTTGCAGCTCCTCGAAGAGCAAAAAATTACTTACCGTCACAGCGCGCAAGATGAAGAAGATATCGAAGCGCTTCACGCTTGGCTTGCTGAAGCGCGTGAGAAAGTGCTGCAAACCTGGCAAGAAGAGGCCGGGCGAAAGATTAGCTCGACTGGGAAACTCTGGCTTCCACCAGACCTTGTTAAAGAGCTTGTAGGCGACACAAAGGTCTGGTCTATCTCCATCTTAGAGCGCTATTCAGCTTGTCCTTTCGCCTACTATGCCAATCACTTACTGAAACTGGAAACCAGAGACGAGTGGACCCCAGATGCAGCAAGCTATGGAACATTAATTCATGCCGCGATGGAAGAGCAGCAAAGAGACTGGCAGAAGCAGCTAGCGACTTCGGACGAGCCGGTGGCTGCGGTTTGGCAGGACTTCCTCGTAGGGCTATCCGAAGAACAGATCCTAGACTACTTCCAGAAGGCGCGGGAGAGAGACCCTTCCTTGGGACTCTTCTGGGAGCTGGGAACGGCCTACAGTACGAGGCATAAGGCGGCCAGGGCGGCTTTGGCCGGAAGTTTAGCCTCTGTTCGCGAGTACCAGCAAAACGAGAACGCGTGGCTTCCTCGCTATGAGGAGTGGGCGTTCGGGCCGGAAACGGGGAACCCCTTCACCGTGACGGAAGCGGGGCGGACCTTGACATTCCGCGGGCGAATTGACCGCGTGGACTTGGCCCCGGCAAGTGATGGGCAGACCCTCGTCCGCTTGGTAGACTATAAATCCGGGCAAAAACGCGTGTCGTATGAAGACTTATATGAAGGCTTGGACTTGCAGCTGCCGGTCTACTTACAGGCTTTTGAGACCTTGAGTGGCGGCGAGGCGGCTGCGTGTGAGGCCGCCTATGCCCCGGTTTCACCTACGATGCCTTTCTCGGAGACGAAACCTCTAGACCTCATGACCGCCAATGAAAAGATCGTGAAAGGCCTAAGTTTCAGCTCGCTTGGGTTGGAGGCTGACTTGCTCCATAAACTGATGAAGAAGAGCCTTTCCAGGGCGAATGAACTGGTGACTCGCATGGAGAAAGGGGACTTCTCCGCGGCACCTCGAGCCTCGAAACCAACGAAAACGCCTTGCCGATTCTGCGAATATCGCTCGCTCTGTGGCTTAGATCGCGGCCAAATCCGTTTGGCGCAAACGCCATCGCTTGAGCAAAGAGCCCGAAGCCTTGCCCCGAAAGGCCAACTCCCGGAGGCACCGGATAAGCGAAATGCCCAGAAGTTCTATTTGGATTTTGTTTTGAATCAAGAGGAGAAGGAGGCTAGAGTCAGTTTGGATCAGGTATTGGTCCTGACGTTTACCAATTCTTCCAGCGAAGACATGGCGGGGAAGATCACGAAGCGAATCAAGCAGCATCTGGCAGAAGCAGAGGAGGCAGGCGATGAGGCAAGGGCGGCGCTTTTGTCCCGCCAAATGACCCTCATGCCTGCTGCGCATATTTCGACGATCCACTCCTTTTGTCTCTGGCTGATCCGCAATTTCTCGCATGAGGCGGAAGGGGCAGATGGGGAAGCGCCGGAAGCGGACTTTGGGACAGTCGATCCCGAAGGGCAGGAGCAGCTCTTGGAGGAGGCTTTGGCCAGCGTCTTAGACCAAGCCTACCTGGAGGCGGAAACGGCCCCCTCGGACGACACAGAGATATTTATGCGCTTGGTCGACAATTATTCCGGAGCGAAAAATGACCGGCGCTTACGTACACTCATCCGGAGCCTTCACGGGAATCTGCGAAGCTTGCCGGATTACCGTGAAGTGGTAGTGCCCGAACGGCTGGCGAATCTTCGGAAGGCCTGTGAGGATTTTGAACAGAGCCCCCATTTTCGCTATTTATGCCAAGGCCTTCGCCTCAGGCTCAACCATGCCCTGGCAGGGGTTCGTGAGCTACGGCAGCTCTTACTTCAGCCTGACCTGCAGTTTGTGAAGGATCGAAGGAAGCACGAGGGCTACCTTGCGGAACAGCTACGAAATCTCGAGCTGATTGAGGCGATGGATCAAGCGTTAAAGGCCTGGGAAGAGACCGGTGCGACAGGTTTGTGGGACCTGATCTTTGGCTTCGCACAAGACCTCGTTTGGGAAGGCCCTAGGCGCGGCAGTAAACCGGCCGATCTTGTGAAAAATGAGTTTCTCGATCTTCGTCAAGCGCATTTGAGCGACCTTTTCTACTATGTCGACAAGGGGCCGGAGAGTGGCAAAGCAAATTGCCGTTTCACGCCTCAGCACGTCTGGACTATGCCCTCTGCGGAGATTCGTGAAGGCCTGACCTTTACTTATCCTCTAGTTGAGAAGCTTTTTGCCTTGGTTCTGGCGACAGATCTGGAATACACGAGGATGAAACGCCAGCGCAATCTCGTCGATTTCAATGACTACGAACACTTCGCCTTAACGATCCTACGTAAGGATGCGGGCCGAGCGTTTTGCCAAAGCCGCTTCCTGGAAGTCTATATCGATGAGTATCAGGATACGTCCGGAATCCAAGAAGCGATCTTGCAGGAAGTGTGTCGGGATCGACTGTTTATGGTGGGCGATGTCAAGCAAAGTATCTATCGCTTCCGCCATGCCAGACCGGAGACTTTCCTTGCGAAAAAGGAGCGATTTGAGGCGGGCGAAGAAGGTCGCTACTATGATCTGAATCGGAATTTCCGCAGCGAAGCGGGGATTTTACAAGCCATCAATGAAGTGTTCCAACGGGTCATGACGAGAGACTTCAGTGGCATCGATTACCGAAAAGACCATGCCATGGAGCCGGATCCAGGCCGCTCGCCAGAGCGAAATCGCCTTTCTGGGCGGGTGGAATTCTGGATCCAGCAGACTAGAAAAGAGCTGACGCCTGAAGAGACGGCACTCTATGAGGCGGAAGCATCTACGCTCCTCAATGAACTTAGTCCCTACTTCTCGGAGCGGGTTGTCAGGCGTTGGCTGGACGCTGGGATCGATGTCAAGCAGTACTTCCTGATTGGCCGGGAGATCTTGCGCCTTCATCGGGAGGAACAAGTGCCATTCCACGACGTTGCGGTGATGGCTAGGGCCAATCACGCCTGTGATGAAGCCACGCTGGTCTTCGAGGAAATGGGCATCAAGACCAATCGAAGCCGCAGCGAAGGGGTGAAAAGCAATTACATTTTGCAGCAGCAATACGCCCTCCTTCGCGTGCTGGATAACGCCAGCCAAGATATTCCTTTAGCCTCCCTTCTCTTAAGTGAGCTCTTGTCGATTCCCTTTACCGAAGGGGAGTTGGCCGAAATTCGCTACGAACAACGAAAGCAAAAGCAGCGGGGAAGCTTCTACCAAGCCCTTGTGTTGACAGCCGGCGGGGCGGGGGCTTTGGCCGAAAAAGCAGCGCTCTTCCTTAAGGAGCTCGACGTCTGGCGCACTAGGAAAAGTCATGTGTCGGTCCGTGAACTCCTGGAGGAGATCTGGTACAAGGCAGATTACCAGGCGAAACTCTTGCGCGACGAAGGCCAGGCTGCGGTCCTGATCCTAGAGGACTTCGCGCTGGAAATCGAGGCGATTGAAGCAGGTGGCCGCGATAGCCTCTACAAGGTCGTGCGCTACCTGGAAGAGAATCTCAAAGCGGACCGAACCGAAACTGGTGAAGTGGATTTCTCGGGGGACGGGGTCAACATTTTGACCTTCCACAAGAGTAAGGGCTTGGAGTTCCCTTATGTGTTCTTGGTGAACTTGCAGAGCAACCTCAGAGACAAGGACAGCCGCGACAACGTGGTGATGTCGGAGGAGCTTGGCATTGGTTTCGATGTGGCGACCGCGGAGGCCCTTTACACCTACCCGAGCCTTCTCAAGCTCGCTATGAACGCCGAGAAGAAACGGCGGTACCTGACGGAAGAAATCTGCTTGCTCTACGTCGCGATGAGTCGTGCGGAAACGAAACTCTATCTCTCTGGCTCCTTGCCACTCGTTTCGGAGGACGAGGAGAAGTTGCCCGGGAAACTCGCCAGCCTCATGCAGCAAGCCGCTCTGCATAAGACAGCCGACTTACCCGACTGGCTCCTCGAGGAAATCTCGTCCTATCAAGACATGATTTTCCTGGGCCTCTCGGGTCATCCGGCCCCGGAAGTACAGGCCTTCCTAGGCGAGATGGGGCTCTTGCCGGCGGAGGGCGCTTCGGCGGCCAAAGCCGCAGGTGAAGCTTCGTACGCGCTAGGCGAGGAGCTGGCTTGGACCTTCAAGGCCTACCCTGCCGAGCGTAGCTTCTACGATGCGCTTCGCGAAACCTTACGAGAGCAACTGCCGGAGGAAGCGCCCGAGGCAAGTGCTCTTTCCGCTAGCGAAGCTGCCGGTGAAGGGTCAACCGAAGAGGGGAGAGGCCTCATTACCATGCCTTTAGCTCCGTTTTATCGTTTCAACATGAATGCCTACCGGACTTTGCCTAAGCAAACGGTCAGTGAGATTAAGCGACGTTCCCAAGTGGGCGGAGCGTACGAAGCCGAGGAGGAGACGGCCGATGTGAATCGCCAGATCCGAAGACTTGACGATCTTCTGGACGAAGAGGGAAGAGGAACCTTCCGCGCGAATGAACGAGGAACCATCATTCACACGGTCTTGCGCTTCCTATCAATTGCGCCCCTTCGTGAGCTGACGCCATTGGAAGCGATGGACGAGGTGGAGCGGCAGTTAGCGGTCATGCAGGAAAATAAGCTGCTTAGCCGGAGAGGCTACGAGGAGATCAAGAAGAAAACCTCTTTCCTAGCCTATGCTCAATCCGCATTAGCCGGGGAAGTCCTTGAAGCCGGCCGCCTCGAGCAAGAAGGGCAAACGCCCAAGATTTACCGCGAAATGCCCTTCACCTTCCGCTATGTCGAGGAGGGAAAAGCCTCGCTTGTCCAAGGTATTATTGACCTTTGGTATGAGGGGCCAGAAGGTTTCGTGCTGGTCGATTACAAATCGGATCGGCTCCCGGCAGATCAGGCTTCAGCCAGAAAGACCTTACTCGAACGCTACGCGGTGCAGCTTCGGATCTATGCCCTAGCACTCGAAAGTACCCTAGGGCAAAGGGTCTCTCGGATCAGTATCTGGGCCTTCCGCCAAGCTAGGGAGTATCGTTTTACGAGAGAGGAGCTTGGCCTTATGTAAGGCTCCCTCCCGGTTCATGAGGTCACGGCGGGCTTTTCGTCCGCCCAATTCCTGATTGAGTTTTTTATTGCGTTCACGCCGGGCTCGGAAAAAGGCCTTCAGCATGGAAGAAGCCTCTTGGGCCAAGAGCCCACCTTTGTATTCCACCCGGTGATTGAGCCCCGGCCGGTCGAAAAAATGGTCTGTGGAGACGACAGCTCCGGTTTTGGGATCCGTTGCCGCAAAGTAAACTTTCCTGACTTGCGCCTGCTGTAAGGCGGAGGCGCACATGGGACAAGGCTCCAGAGTGACATACACATCACAGT
>CAZCLL010000004.1:18740-19783 GCA_964499555.1 uncultured Fastidiosipila sp. | reverse complement strand
GATCCCAGCTTTTTGGCCGCTTCACGAAGAGCCAGAACCTCCGCATGCGCACTGACATCCAAGAGGTTCTCGCGGAGGTTATACGCCTCACTCAGAAGTTCGCCTGAACGAACAATCACGCAGCCGATGGGCACCTCTCCGGCTTTGGCCGCCTCGTCCGCCTGCGACAAAGCCCGCCTCATCCACCGAACTTGCTCCGTCAAGTGAGCTCCACGCCGCCGACCGGCCTGATGTGCACCACTTTTGAACTGCCTGCGCCGAAGATCTGGTCTAGCGTTGCTTGGTATGAGGGGGTGTCCTCGAGAGTGATGTAGGCTTGAATCGTTCCGCCAAAGCCGCCGCCATGCACACGCACCGCCCCTTTGCGGCCACGGAGGAAGCGCCGACTGATCGCCAGGGCGAGGGCCAGTTCTTGCTGTTTCGTCTCGCCGGGTGGGGTGATGTTCTGGAGAAGAAGCTCGGAACTTAAACCGGATTCATTGACTAAGGCGAGGAAGCGGTCGATGTCGTGGCTGCGAAGCGCTTCCTCCTGTAGGCCAACTCGTTCTTGCTCTGTGAAATAATGCATCGCCCGAAGAACGGCGCGGTCGCCTTCTGCTTCGCGGAGTTCCGGGATCTTCTGATAGAAGTCGTCCGGATCAACTTCGCTTAAAACTTGCCCACCGAGAACCTGCGCAATTCGCTGCATTTCTTCCGGAATCGCGGCGTACTCATGGGTGAGATTCGCGTGCGAACCCCCGGTCTGGGTGATGACGAGGTTGTAGCCGGCTTTGGCAAAATCCACTTGAATCTGCTCCATCTTGGGGAGACCGCCCCCTGCGAAATCGAGCGCGGCGAACCCGCCCACGGCACAGCCGGACTGATCCAAGAGGCCAGAAGGCTTGCCGAAGTAAACATTCTCGGCATACTGGCCGATCTGAGCACGAACGAGCGGCGGAATCTCCCCTGCGTTATAGAGGTGATCAAAAATGGTGATCAAAAGGACCTCAAAAGCCGCCGACGACGACAAACCAGAACCGGATGGCACGTCGCTCGTGGTGTAG
>CAZCLL010000004.1:17458-18730 GCA_964499555.1 uncultured Fastidiosipila sp. | reverse complement strand
GCTCGACGAGTCCCGCTGCGACCCCACGGATGAGGGCATTCGAGCTATCTTTTTCCTCTTCGCGAATGGCCAAATCGGAAAGGTCGACATCATTATGGCGCGCATAACCTTGCGAATAAAGAATGACTCGGAGATCGTCTCGGGGCTCAACAGCAGCAATTGCATCCAGATCGACCGCTGCAGCAATGACTTTCCCGAATTCGTGGTCCGTGTGATTGCCTGCAATCTCCGACCGTCCGGGACTTGAAAAGTAGCGGAGGTCAGGCTGGTTTGGCTGGTTTGGCTGGTGCGCGGTGCTGTCTTGGCCGCCAAACAAATCCGTGAAGGTCTCTGTAAGTTTGGTGTAGCGTTCTGCTTCGCTTGCAAGCCTTGCTGGCTCTTCACCATAGAGCTTCCTGAGCTTCTCCTGCCCCGCTGCTTCATACCAATAAGAAGGATCGATCTTTACCATGCGATTCTTGCTCCTATTCGATCTGTACTTGAAGTGTGAGACACAATCTTGTGGTATTATAAACACCTGTTTGCGCTCAGAATTAATTCCTATTATAATTTGCTTTGCCTGTTTTGGGTAATTCGATTAGGGAATTACATCAAGAGGCAGAAGTTTCTAGCATTTCTAAGGAGATATTGATGGCTATATACGAAGGCTTGTGCCCGAATTGCGGTTCGCTCATGCGGCTTAATGATGAGAATGAGACGCAGCATTGCATCTTTTGCTGGGGCGAAATTGAAGTAGAAGAGGCAATTGCCCTTGGCAAAGATCAGTCCGGGCATACCTTCCCGAACGAAACTTACGTGGAACCGGACCCTGAATTACAGGCAGCCGCCTTTAAGGCACAGGGTTTGGGCGCAGCCAATATCATTGCACAGCCTACCCAGGCACCGGCTAGACGGAAAAAAGAAGAGGCTCGCCTCACCCCACGTGAGAAAGTCGCTCTCCAGAATAAACCGATCGTGAAACCCTATTGCTCCAAGAAACATCGCTTGGCCATCATTGCCGGCGTTGTGGGCTTCTTCGTCGTTTTGGCTGCGATTGCACTTCCGGTTTACACCACGCGTGAGAACAAGAAAACCGCATTAAAGGCCGAACTTCCTTCCATCGCTTCCTATGCATCGGATGAGAATCGGGTCAATATTCAACACCAGGCCAATAACGAAGTGACCTTAGCAAGCCCTAATGCCGTGACCGAAGAGGATGCCAAAGACGTTTTCGAAGCCTACGCTTCTGCCTATGCGAATGTGTACGGAATTTCCGAGGCTGACGCACGCGCA
>CAZCLL010000004.1:10572-17448 GCA_964499555.1 uncultured Fastidiosipila sp. | reverse complement strand
GATGGGTGGAGACGCCTTCTCCTATCAGCTCGATCGTGTCGAGTGAGGATCAAGGCGCGTCGGACGGTGAGGTGGAGTCAAGTGAACCTGATCGACAGTGTGACCGGTGGCTTCCGGGTCAAGCAGGGAGCGGATGGCGTCCAAGTGGTCTCGCTGAAGAGCGAAGCATAAAACGTGCACCGTATAAAAAAGTAGATAAAGAAGAGGCACCCGTTGATGGGTGCCTTTTTTGCGTCTACGCGTTTTTCGTTTTGTGATTGGTAGTACCGGAGCCGGTATGTGCGATCCTTACGAGATCGGTTTTCTATCCTCGAGCCATGTTGAAATGGCTTGGGCGGCAATCGCTCCGTCATTGCTGGCTGTCACGATTTGGCGCAGTTTCTTTTGACGGCAATCACCAGCTGCATAAATGCCAGGAATCTTCGTCGCCATCCCTTCATCCGTCACGATGTAGCCGTCCTCATCCAAAATCCCCAGATCCCGCACAAAATCCGTATTCGGGTCCACCCCAATCAATGGGAAAACCCCATTCGTCTGAATCGTAAATTCCGGTGAGTTCTCCTGTTTCGTACTCTTCAGCACAATCGCAGACACGTGGTTGTTCTCGCCCATAATCTGGACCGGTCTCGTTTGCCAGTGAACCTTGATCTTCGGGTTCCTCGCCACGCGATCTTGAAGAATTTTCTCCGCTCTGGCCTTGTCCCGGCGAATCACCAGATGAACCTCATTGGCAAAGCGCGACAGGTAATCCGAATCCTCAAAAGCCGTATTCCCGCCGCCGACAACCGTCACCACCTTTTGTTTGTAGAAGTTTCCATCGCAAACCGCACAGTACGACACACCATTGCCAAAGAACACGCCCTCGCCAGGAATGCCCAACTTGCGTTCCACGGTACCACTGGCGATGATGACGGCTTTGGCCTGAAAAATGCGATCCCAGGTCTCGAGCTCCTTCACCTCGCCAAAGGCAGAAATCTTCTCGACTTGCCCATACTCTTGCACCGCCCCAAAAGCCAACGAATGCTCCACCATCCGATTCGCCAAGTCCGGCCCAGAAATCGAGGTTTCCCCAGGCCAATTCTCCACTTCACTGGTATTCACGATTTTCCCACCCGGGAGCATGCCTTCCAGCATGACCGTCTTGAGGCCCGCTCGGCTCGCATAAAGCGCCGCCGTAAGTCCCGCCGGCCCGGCCCCAATAATCGCAAGGTCAAACAGTTCTGATCTGGTCTTTTCTTCCATATGTCCACCCTATGTATTTCTTAGGTCGGATTATAATATACGTTTGGCCAAAGCGGGAGCTTTCCGGTTCCCCTCCTACGGAAGGTTTTCCCGTGGTTTAGTTTGGTTTTTTTGCGGTACGCTACACTACGGCGAATTGCTGTTGACGCCACTTCGGTACCCTAGGCCAGTGCGATGTGAAAAAGATTGACCAGTACTGCAAAAATTTTGTGTTTTCTTGGAAGACGTGGCAGGAGAAAGACGATTCTTCGAATACTTATCGAGAAATCTCAACACCAGAAAACATAACTACTTACCTGTGGTCAGGATCTGCAGTAATCCAAGCCGCATCTTGCTGGCATAAACAATCCCTAAGACGATTTGCAAGTTTTTGCCTCAATTTATGTGTTTTATGGACTATCTTCTACACATAACATCATCTCTTACACGAGAAACAGCCAGTAAATTTGGATTCATGCCGATCCTGACCACCATATCTTATTACCAATTGATTGCCAGAGCATCATTTCAATCACACCCCAGACTATCGTGTTGAAATTCGCTAAAATCCGGAATCAGACAACCCAATCAGCATACCCACCCCTGACTATCGTGTTGAAATTTGCTTAAATCCGGAATCAGACAACCTAAACAGCATACTCAACCCAAACTATCTTGTTGATTTTCGACTAAATCTGGAATCAGACAACCTAAACAGCATACTCAATCCAGACTATCATGTTGAAATTCGCTTAAATCCGGAATTACTGTCAGCAACTAAAATACGCAATATACTATCCTGGTCAGGATCTGTCGATATCCACGCACATCATATTATCTGTTGATTGAAAATCCTGAATAACCCCCAAAACCTCGCATCTAGGACGATTATTGGCAGCAAATCTGCCATTTGGCCCTGCGCGAGTAGAAAGAGAATACATTATGCATGGATAGCAACAAATTCTGACCACCATATCTTATTACACAATCACTTATCTCCTTAGTAATCCAATTAATCTTCTAAAGATTTGACTCGCTTCGATAATCGGCAATTTCTGACGCTGGTCTACATCCGTTTAATCATAAGGATCTTTTACCACCTCAGAACCAAACCATCAAAAAACGAACGAAAATTCTTAAAAAAATAAAAATCGCCAGAAAAATCTTCCAAAGTCCCACATAACGGACGAGGCTTGTGCTATTATGAGTTCAATAAAAGAACGAACGTTCTATTTGCGGGAGGAATACTCATGTTGAATATACTTTTCTGGATGATCCTTATCTTTATCAGTGCCGTCGTTCTGATTACCGCTTGGGTAAGAGAAGCGGAAGAACGTCAAGTGGCTACGTCTACGTTAGGAGAGGAAACACTTTTCGATCAGGCAAAACAGAGAACGGTCTCAAGCGAGACGACTTCCGAGCCGGCAGCCTTGTTCCACACAATCCCTGCTACGCAAACAACAGCAAAATCGAACAAACGTCTTGTTTCGAAACAAGAAGCCTTGCAGCTATATATTCCTAAAGAAGAGACGGCTTGTGAAGTCTTCGATTTGTCAGGCAATCGCGTAGCCTAGTCTACTGCATGAGCAGACGACACGTACCAACGGATGCTTAGAAATCATACGTTATTTTTGATTTGATCCTTTTGTCAGGATGGCGAAGGTACCAGCGAAACGCCCAAATTCCTGCTATTCTATTTTTGCCAGACAGCCTGATTCCAATGTGCGAAAGGCTGTCTATTTATTTAAATATAGGATTAAAAAAACAATAGGGGAGAGATCAGATGAAAGCAACGATGTCACAACTTGTGATGAGTGGAGATGTTAATGGAGCCAATCGCTTATTTGGCGGAAAACTAATGCAATGGATCGATATTACTGGAGCGATCGCTTGTAGGCGTCAGGCACAAGGAAATCATTGTGTTCTTCATGTGGCAGATAGCATGCAGTTCATGGAAGCGGTAAGGTTAAATGATATTGTGACAATTGAAGCAAAAGTAACCTGGACAGGCCGAACCTCCATGGAGTGCCGTGTGGAATCTAGTGTAGAAGATCGATTCGGTGAGAGAGTGATTGTCAATATCGCGTATATGCTCTATGTTGCAGTTGATGAAGAAGGGCATCCGACACCTGTTCAGCCTTTTGTCCCACAGACGGAACAAGAGAAACGCGAGTATAAGCTGGCCGAGGAACGCCGTGCGCTTCGTATCGCTAGAGAAAACGAAGAGAAAACGAAGAGAAAATGAAATAGGACGTTGGCTTTCTAAGGCTTGCCAAGTGCCCCCACGCCAGAAGTCCAATGGAAGAAGCCACTAAATAGGATCTCGGCCGTGATCTCGAGTGATCTCCAGGTGATCTCAATCACCCCAGAAGCATTTTACCGTCAGGCGATCTTGTGCTATGATAGCCTATAATTTTCAACCCAATACCATGAAACCTCATGAGCAATCGCTACATGAGTGATCGCAAAATGAGTGATCGCAATGACCAAGAAGAGACAGACCAGTGGAGGACTGTTAATGGCACGTATTTATGACATCGAATCAAGAACCTTTAACGAGTATTTATTAATTCCCAATCTAACCGGCAAAGTGAATAACCCTTCCAATGTGAGTCTTCGAACACCGATTGTGAAATATCGCAAAGGGCAAGAGGAATCGAAACTCTATATGAACATTCCGATTACCTCAGCCGTCATGCAGGCCGTTTCCGATGACGGGTTGGCGATTGCCCTTTCTAGACAAGGTGGGCTGTCCTTTATCTATTGTTCGCAGTCTATTGAAAAACAAGCGGAAATGGTCAGGAAGGTCAAACGCTTCAAGGCCGGCTTGGTTGTATCGGATAGCAATCTGACGCCAGAAAACACTTTGCAGGATGTTTTGGATCTCAAGGAGAAGACGGGGCACTCGACCATTGCTATCACAGATGACGGGAGTCCGACAGGGCTTTTGATGGGCCTTGTGACCTCGCGTGACTACCGCGTGACGAGACTGTCTCCGGAGACCCAGGTCAAAGAGTTTATGAATCCCAGAGATCACTTGGTGGTCGCCCAAGAAGGGGTGAGCCTCAGTGAAGCCAATGACATCATTTGGGACCACAAGCTGAATCAGTTGCCGATCCTTACCGAAGACGGCCATTTAGTTGGTATGGTTTTCCGCAAAGACTACAGCGAACATAAGGAGAATCCTCTGGAACTCCTGGACGATCACAAGCGCCTTTTGGTGGGTGCGGGCATCAATACCCGTGACTATCAAGAGCGAGTTCCGGCTTTGCTAGATGCAGGCGTCGATGTCTTGGTAATTGACTCTTCGGACGGCTTTACCGAATGGCAGCAGGAAACCTTGGAATGGGTGAAGGCCACGTATGGCGACAAAGTTGTCATCGGCGGTGGGAACGTCATCGATGAAGATGGTTTCCGTTTCTTGGCCAAAGCCGGCGCTGACTTCATCAAAGTCGGCATCGGCGGGGGTTCGATCTGCATCACGCGTGAGCAAAAAGGCATTGGTATGGGCCAGGCTACAGCGGTTCAGCTGGTAGCAAAAGCAAGAGATGACTATTTCCAAGAGACGGGCATCTACATCCCGATCTGCTCGGATGGTGGAATTGTCTACGATAACCATATGTCTCTGGCTTTGGCCATGGGCGCAGACTTCATGATGTTGGGTCGCTACTTTGCAAGGTTCGACGAGAGCCCAACGAGAAGACTTTTCATCAACGGCAGCTATGTGAAAGAGTACTGGGGCGAGGGATCGAACCGGGCGCGCAACTGGCAGCGCTATGAGGAAGGGACGAAGAGCGGTGGCATGGTCTTCGAAGAAGGAGTGGACTCCTACGTGCCTTATGCCGGTTCTTTGCGTGAGAACTTGGAAGCGAGTTTGGCGAAGATGCGCTCAACGATGTGTTCTTGCGGCTCTCTGACAATTGAGGAGTTCCATGACAAAGCACGGCTGATCCGCGTTTCAGCAACCAGTATTACCGAGGGCGGCGCACACGACGTCATCACAAAAGACAGCGATATGCGCTCCTAAGGGATCTCATTCGTGAGTAATCCCCCTAGCACTTGTCAGCGTATGGGCGAAAATGTAGTACAATTGGAAGACTAGTTTCACCTAGAGAGGATCTAGTGATCATTGACAGCGTATTTTATACGCTGTCTATCAATTTATATAGAGGTGTCAAGATGGCAGAACAACAAACCTATGATTTTACTTTAGAAGGAATTAATCGTCTCAAAGAAGAGCTCGAGAGACGTAAGACCGAAGAGAGAAGCGAGATTGCGGAACGGATCAAAGTCGCTTTGTCTTTTGGTGACTTGTCCGAGAACTCAGAATACGATGAAGCGAAACTGGCACAGGCCATGAACGAAGGTCGTATTGCGGAGATTGAGAACCTTCTGAAGAATGCCAGACTGATTGAAGAAGATGATATCAGCAAGACGAAAGTCGCCCTCGGCGGTAAAGTCACTTTGCAAGATGCGGAGACAAAAGAAGAAACCACCTATACCTTAGTTTCTTCCAAGGAAGAAGATATTTTCGAGAACAAGATCTCGACAGAATCTCCGGTCGGTGCTGCCATTGTCGGCAAGAAGAAGGGGCAGAATGTCCAAGTCACCACACCAGGTGGGATCTTGCGTTATAAGATCGTCAAGATTGGCTAAGAGACCCGTTGACCACTGTCTTCAAGGACCGTGTTGACCGCTATCTTAGGGACAGTGTTGACCACTGCCTGTGGGACAGTGATGACCACTGTCTTAGAGACAGCAAGGAAAGGAATGAGATAAGGGATGAGCAGGGAAGGACTGCCGGAAGAGGCAAGGCGCGAGAGCCAAGAGGAGCTCAATGACCAGATGCTGGTAAGACGCGAGAAACTTCGTGAACTACAAGCAGCAGGGAAAGATCCTTTTGAAATCGTCACCTATGATGTAAGTCATAACATCGCCTCGATCCATGAGAACTTTGCGGAGCTGGAAGAAAAAGAAGTCCAAGTGGCCGGTAGACTTACCGGGAAACGAGGCATGGGAAAGGCCAGCTTCGGTGACTTACTGGGGCGTGATGGGAAGATCCAGCTCTTCGTGAAGATCGATAACCTAGGTGAGGATGCCTATGCCGAGTGGAAGAAACTGGATTTAGGCGATCTCATCGGGGTGAAAGGGCAAGTGACGAAAACACGCACCGGTGAAGTATCCATCCGTGTGATGGAATATACCTTGCTTGCTAAATGCATGCGTCCACTCCCAGAGAAATTCCATGGCCTTCAAGATCAGGACACTCGCTATCGTCAGCGCTATCTGGACTTGATCGTCAATCCGGAAGTGCGCCAGACCTTTGTCATGCGTTCGAAGATTGTCAGTACGATTCGGCAGATTCTAGATGAGAAAAACTTCATTGAAGTGGAGACGCCCATCCTGAATACGATCGCCGGTGGGGCAAATGCACGCCCCTTTATTACGCATCATAACGCTCTAGACCTTGATATGTATCTTCGCATTGCGCCGGAACTCTACCTCAAGCGCTTGATTGTCGGCGGGATGGAACGTGTCTACGAGATCGGCAGGAATTTCCGCAACGAAGGCATGGACACTCGTCATAATCCTGAGTTTACGATGATGGAGCTCTATCAGGCGTACACCGATTACAAGGGCATGATGGATTTGACC
>CAZCLL010000004.1:1207-10562 GCA_964499555.1 uncultured Fastidiosipila sp. | reverse complement strand
AAGAGCTGATCCATAAGACCGCCTTGAAGGTCAGAGGGACGACAGCGCTTAGCTGGGGTGGCAATGAGATCAGTGTCGAGTTGCCGTTCCGTCGTTTGAGTATGCGAGATGCCGTGAAGGAGTACGCCGGTGTGGACTTCTACGAAGTGAAGACGGATGAGGAAGCCTTTGCTTTGGCCAAAGCCCGCGGCATCGAACTTCAACCGGGCTGGAAGAAGGGCGATGTCTTCAATGCCTTCTTCGAAACCTATGCAGAAGAGAAGTTGATCCAACCGACCTTCATCTACGATTATCCGATTGAAGTGTCGCCTTTGACGAAGAAGAAGCCGGGATACCCTGAAATCACGGAGCGCTTCGAACTCTTCATCAATGGCCACGAATTTGCAAATGCTTATTCGGAGCTCAATGATCCCTTTGATCAGCGGGAGCGTTTCGAGGCACAAGTTGCGAAGCGCGAAGCCGGCGATGATGAGGCGAATCTGCTGGATGAAGATTTCTGTGTGTCGCTGGAATACGGCTTGCCGCCGACCGGTGGGATGGGGATCGGCATTGATCGATTGGTCATGCTGCTGACCTCAGAGGATAGCATCCGCAATGTTTTACTCTTCCCCACCATGAAACCACTTGCTTGAGTCACAACAAAAACAGTGGCCAACTAGAGATTAGGACCTGTCATGTCAGAGAAATTGCCCATGAGCCGTGAGGAGGCGTGTCGCCTCCTCGGAGTCAAAGAAGACGCGAACAAATTCGAGATTGAGAATCGGTACACGCTTCTAGCGAAGAGCTACCGCGGCAAAACAGATCCTGAATCAGAAAAAGCGATTGCGGAATTTACGCGAGCCTACGATATTCTGACCGGACGCTACGTGGAACCTCCGGAAATTGACCCAAAAGAAGAAGAACGGATCTTTGGCCGCAAGCGAAAAGATTGGAAAAACTTCTTCTACTATGCCAAGACGCCCATCCTTATTGGCGCGATTGTGATCGGGCTGGTCGTCTGGCTGATCTACTCGGTTGTGACGAATACCCAACCGGATTTTCGGGTCTCGGTCTATGGCGATTTTATTTACAGCATGTCACAAGAAAGTGATGATCCGCATACGCTAAATGGCCTCATCTGGAAGCAAAATCCGCAATTTGCGGAACCTTTGACGGATTTTTACCTCTTATCCGATAGGCAAGGGGTCGATCCGCAGACGGTCATGGCTTCGCAGATGAAATTTGCCATCGCGATGAGTGGTGCCGAGAAGATTGACCTTTTCGTCTTCGACAAAGCCCAGTACGAGCGCATCGTGAAAGAGGGGGCTTTGGTCGAATTAGATGCGTTCTACGAAGAACTTGTTGCAGAACTATCGGAGGAGGCGAAGGCCTTGATCACCCCACTCTACTACACAGTGGAGCAGGAGTATTTGCTGGAGGGGGAAGTCTCAGCCGAGCACATTTACGGGATTGACCTGAGCGCCAAGCAAGCCCTGAATGGTCTAGGGGTCCGGGGGCCGGAGCAGATCATTTGTCTGGGCTTCCACAGCGAGCAAAAAGACACCGCAAAAGAAGTCCTGCGAAAGCTCCTTGTGAGCATTACGGACTGGTACGATCCCGAAGCGCCTGAGGTGGCTTGGCCTACAGAGACGAGCCTGTGGCCTGAAGAAACCGAACCTGAACCGGTCGAGACTTCAGCTCCTTAAGTACAGGATCATGGCCCCGAGAGGCCTGTCAGTTTGTACAAGTCCAAAATTTCACTGTCTGTAAGAGCCCGGTAGTCACCGGGTTTTTCTATGTCCAAGTGGAGGCTTCCGTAGCTAAGGCGATGAAGGCTGGTGACTTCTTTGGCCAAAGCGTGCATGATTCGCTTCACTTCGTGGAACTTGCCTTCCGTGAGGTCTAGGTAGGCAGAAGTATCGGTGAGCGGCTCGAGCTGGGCGGGCTTGGCTTGTTCTTCGTCATTCAGGCGAATGCCGGCTGCTACAGCCCTGACATCTTCAGCCGTGAAGGGGTGGTCTTGGGAGGCTAAGGTCACTTCGACGTAGTAACGGCGGACGATGCCGTAACGAGGGGAGAGAAGGCGATGGGTGAGTTGCCCATCATTTGTCAGGATGAGGAGACCAGTCGTATCCTTGTCGAGGCGTCCTACGGGCGAGATGTTTTTCTGGCGAAAGAAGGCGGGGAGAAGGTCGGCAATCGTCGCTTGCCTCCGGTCGTCCATGGCGGTGAGGTAGCCTGCCGGTTTGTGGAGGAGGTAATAGAGATACTTTCGCATGAGGATCGGTTCGCCGTCCAGGAGGAGCATCTCGATGGCCATATCCGGGATGTGTTGGGCAGGATCCAAGAGGACTTTGCCAGCCAAAGTCACCCGGCCCTCCTTGAGGAGTGCTTTACATTCTGTGCGGCTGCCTAGACCGCTATTGGCAAGGATTCTGTCAATTCTCATTTCGTCATTATAACAATTGTTCAGGCCTCTCTAGATCTGCTAGAATGGGAAGGTATTCGGGGTATTTTACGCCGAAGAAAGGACACACATTTTACCGATGGATTATTTAGAAGGCAGTTTACTACATGCTTGGTGGAGTGACACCGATTATGAGTCCAGGAAACATACCGGAACCTGGCTCTGGCTCAGTTTCTTTTCTTTTCTCGCAATTGCTTTAGCTGCTGTGAAATTGAATCTGGACGGTACCCTGGGTTTGTTTGAAGAAGCGTCCTTTTGGCGCACGATCGGCTTGGTTCTCTTCTTTTTGACACCCTTCCTTTGCCTGGTCTACTACAAGCTCCCCTTTATCTTACGAATACCGGTTTTAGCGCTCTTACTGTTGAAGTATGTAGCCTTTTTTATTCTCTTTGTGAGTTCAATTGCTAGCCTCTTGGTGATCCCGCCGGACTTTGAACTGGGCACGATCCTAGACTGGGGGAACAGCACCTTCGGGAATTTCTTGGAGAGCACATCCAGCCAACTAGGGGTGACCGGCTTGTTCGTCGGAGGGGCGGTCCTTGTCTTGATCGGGATTGCCATCGCTCTCGTTATCTTAGCCTTGATCATCTTCGTTCCGATTCTCTTGCTGAAAGCGTTGAATGCTTTCCAATATCTGTATGACACGGCAGCCATTTGGGCAAGTCGGAATATCAGCAAACTGAGTAAGACCTATAAGAGCATACCTAGTTCCACAGCGGCAACATCGGGTGCAGAGGATGGGAAGCCTGCTTCTCCTCCTATGGCTAAGTCTGGGACGAAAGTGAGTCGTCCTGTTAAACCAGCCAACAACCGTTAAGCATATTTCGAAGAATTTTGGATTTTTTTAGGGAAAAGAAGGGGTAATTATGAGCAAAAATGGTGTTGATATTCGCAAGACGAAGATTGTCTGCACATTAGGACCGGCCTGTGACAATGATGAGGTGATCAGAGGTCTCATCCGCAGTGGGATGAATGTCGCTCGTTTTAATTTTTCGCACGGGAGCCACGAAGAGCAATTGGGCCGTGTTGAGCGTCTGCGCAGAGTGGCCGCACAAGAAGGCGCAATTGTTGCGTTGCTCTTGGATACGAAAGGTCCTGAGATCCGTACAGGGAAGTTCAAGACGAAGCCTGTCGATTTGATTGAAGGCTCTGAGGTCTTCATTCGTCATGAAGATATCATCGGCGATGCAACTGAGTTTTCTTGCTCTTATAAGCAGCTGCATGAAGACCTGAAAGTCGGCGATCGCGTCATGATTGATGACGGTCTGGTCGAGCTGGATGTCGAAGAAATTGTTGGCCAAGATATTCGCTGCATCGTGAAGAATGGTGGACCGGTTTCCGATTACAAGAGCATCAATTTACCTGGTGTCGTGACCCACTTACCGTCCATGACGGAAAGAGATGAGTCGGACATTGCGTTTGCGGTTGAGCATAACTTTGATTTCATTGCGGCTTCCTTCATTCGTAAGGCAGATGACGTAGAAGACATTCGTTCTCTCTGCGCTTCGCTTGGCGATGATGGCATTCAAATCATCTCGAAGATTGAAAATGATGAGGGTGTACAGAACTTTGATGAGATCTTGACCGCCAGTGACGGCATCATGGTTGCCAGAGGTGACCTGGGCGTGGAAGTCCCGGTTGAGCTGGTACCTGTGTACCAGAAGCAGATGCTGGCCAAATGTATTGTCATGGGCAAGCTCTCCATCACGGCAACTCAGATGCTAGACTCCATGATCAGAAATCCTCGTCCGACACGTGCGGAAGTTTCGGACGTGGCGAACGCCATCATTGACGGTACCGGTGCCATCATGTTGTCCGGAGAGACCGCCAATGGGAAATACCCAATCGACGCCGTTCAGATGATGAACAAGATTGCGCTGGAAACCGAGAAGAGCATTGATTATTGGGCGAAATTCTCGACGCAGCGTTATGCCTATGTTCCGAACGTTGCGACTGCGGTCAGCCATGCCGGCGTTACTACAGCGATGGACCTGAATGCGAAGGCGATTTTGGTCGTTACCTCCAGTGGTCGCACCAGCCGCATGCTCTCCCGCTTCCGTCCGAACTGCCCGATTATCACGACAACTTATGACCTCCGGGTTCAGCGTCAGATGTCCTTGGTCTGGGGTACCTATTGTTTCCTGATCGGCAAGTCGAATTCTTCGGATGAGATGTTCGAATTGACCCAGAGCATTGCAAAGGCCGCCGGCTATATCCGTAACGGAGATATCGTCGTCATGATCGGTGGTACTCCGATCGGCATGAGCGGTACGACCAATACGCTGAAAGTACAGCATGTGGGCTCCGTCATCCTCACCGCAAAGGGCTTTGGTAAATACATTGACGTCGGTGAAGTCGTTGTCTTGCCGGATTACCGTGATCAGAGCTCCCAGGTGGTCTTACCGGATAATGCGGTACTGGTCGCTAAGAAAATCTCACGGGAAGAGCTCCCGCTCCTGCGTCGGGCAACCGCGCTCATCATTGAAGATGCTAAAGATGCGGCTTTCGCTGAGGAACTTGCTTCCAGTTTGAATATTCCGGTAGTCATCGGTGCGAGAAATGCTACGCAAATTTTGAGCGACGGCCTAACGGTCAGCGTTGACCCGGTTGAGGGAACCGTAAGCTAATGGCCAATTTCTTTGCCCCCAAGACCCTTCCTCAAACACAAACGATCGAGGTCACTTGCCCCCACTGTGGGCAGGTGGCCTCTTTCCCTTATGGTGCGAAACTAGCCGAACCCAAGACCTTGATCTGCCGCAAATGCCGTACAGATTTACGCAAGCCCTACCTGAGCGTAGCGGTCGCCAATCAAGTAGAGCAACTTCAGGCCTTACGTAAACGCCTCTTCCTGGTCACAGGATTAGCGCTCGCCTCCGCCCTTCTGATGACCTATTTGGTAAGTAGGACAAGCACACCGGGCTTCTGGCATTACCTCTTGCTAGCTGTGGGTGGTTTCTTGTTTCTAGGCTGCCTTGTCCTGATCCTTCTGAACCAACAACAGCTTACGAAACTCAAGAATTTGGCGAAGGAATTCGCCTTAGAGACCCAGGAATAAGCCTCTCGCTCTACTGTTCATGATTTGTTTCCAGAAGAAATAATGATTCGTGAAACAGTTTTTTTCCTTCGTGCCTATAATCAGCTTAGTGAATTTCTAGTGTAATCACAGAGAGGAGTTTCCTATGAACAAGAAATCCAATCAAGCCGGACGGGGCGTAAAAGTACTGCTTCCGATCCTGGCACTCAGCATAGCCCTATCTTCCTGCCAGAGCCTTAGTAGTCTTCTGCAGACGCCGACAACTACAGCAAGTCAGGCGCAAGAAACGGGTAGCCAGACAACCGTCGTCTCCGTCAATAATACCGAGACACAGACCAGGACTCCGAACTTCAGCTTGATCGAAGCGTCGACCAGAACCGAGACCAATGCCAATGGTGCCGAACCACTTTCCACCATGGAAATTGCAGCAAAAGCCCAGCCCACCGTCGTGGCGATCTCCACATCTGGTGTGACCACGACCATCTATGGCCCCATTCAATTTGAGGGCGCCGGGTCCGGCGTGATTGTCTCCTCGGACGGCTATATCGTGACGAATAATCACGTGATCTCCAATGCGAAGTCCATCGATGTCGTCTTGGCTACTGGGCAGAGCTATCCGGCGGAGCTGGTGGGGACCGCACCAAACAATGATATTGCGGTGATTAAGATTGACGCACAGGATCTCCCTGCGGCCACCATCGGGAACTCGGATGATCTCATCGTTGGTGAGTTAGCGGTCGCGGTCGGGAATCCCTTGGGCGACTTCCAGGGTACCGTCACGGCAGGGATCATCTCTTCTTTGGGCCGCACACTCGTGCTCGAAGAGAATGGTTCTTTGGTCGAGCTGAGAAACCTCATTCAGACCGATGCGGCTATCAACAACGGGAACTCCGGTGGCGGTCTCTTCAACTCTTACGGTGAGCTCATTGGCATTAATGTGGCCAAAGCCTCCTCCAACAGCAGTAGCAATGCTTCCGTCGAGGGCTTAGGTTTTGCGATTCCCAGCAACACGGCG
Source organism: uncultured Fastidiosipila sp. (assembly GCA_964499555.1). Taxonomy (GTDB): domain Bacteria; phylum Bacillota; class Clostridia; order Saccharofermentanales; family Fastidiosipilaceae; genus JAAYZH01. Next base: position 4,067 of record CAZCLL010000004.1, on the reverse strand, counting down.
GCTCCGATCATCAATGCTTTGGTGAATGACGGACATGTTTCCGGCGCCCCTTCGCTCAATATTTCTGGCACCAGCATTTCAGAGCAAATGGCTCAGGCCTATCAGGGGAATCTAGTCGCCGGTGTCTGGATCCGCCAGATTGCCGATGGCAGCTGCGTCTTGGATGCCGGGATGCAAGTGGGTGACGTCATTGTTGAGTTCGGCGGTGAGAAAGTCCTCTCTGTCGCCGAATTGAACCTCGTGAAGAATCGGTACAAAGCCGGTGATGAAGTGGAAGTCCGTTACTATCGCGATGGAAACTTCTATGATACATCCGTTATTCTGGATGAACTGCAGAACTAAACGTCTGCTGAAATATGAACATGAGGGGGAGCTCCGATGGAAGTCATCTCCGTAAAACCTCGAAGTTATTGCCGGGGCGTTGTCCTCGCAATCAGGAAGGCCTTAGCGATTCGCGAGGCCTATCCTCACAAGAACGTAACGCTCTTAGGCCAACTCGTGCATAATCAGTTGGTGGTGGCGGCTTTGGCCAAGAAGGGCATACATACGGTAGCGGATGAAGGAAAGTCACGCACGGAACTCCTTGAGGCGGTACCGCCCGGGATCGTGATCTTCTCGGCGCACGGGGTGTCTGACCTCGTCAGGGAGCGGGCGAAGGAACTGGGGCTAGAAGCCGTGGATGCGACTTGTCCAGAAGTGGCGTTTACGCAAAACTTGGTCAAGGAGAAAGTAGCGTCCGGCGAAGCGGTGTTCTACGTGGGCAAGAAGGGGCATCCGGAGGCGATTGCTGTAACGGAAGGCCTTCCCAGGGTTCGCCTAATCACGGATGCGTCGGGGATTCCTGAAAGGTCCGAGGTGCCGGAGAGGAAGATTTTTGTGACGAATCAGACGACCTTGTCTGTGACGGACGTAGCTTCTCTCTTCGAGGCGATTAGAAAACGATTCCCGGAGGCGGAATTTGCCGATGAAATCTGCCAAGCGACGAGACTCCGCCAGGAAGCGGTGCGCAAGAACCGCGATGTGGATGTGATGATTATTGTCGGTGACCCGGGTTCGAATAACACGCGGATGTTGGCCAAGATTGCGGAAGAAGAGAAGATTCCGCGGGTGTTCCGCATTGACTCGGCCCAGGCACTCGAGATGGAAAAGTTTCGACCAAACGACCGGATTGGGGTAACTGCCGGTGCGTCGACGCCGCCTTATCTCATTACACAAGTGGAAGACTTTCTGCGAACGTATGACCCGGCTGTGGGCCAAATGCCGCCTCCGGTCGACCTAGCGAGAATTCTGGAATAGAGGGGTTTTATGAGACGAGAAGAGACAAGAAAAGTCATGGTCGGGAATGTCCAGATTGGTGGGCAGAACCGTGTGGTCATGCAGTCGATGACCAATACGAAGACGAAAGATGTGGAGGCTACGGTTCGCCAGATCAGAGCCCTCCAAACAGCTGGGTGTGAGATTGTGCGTTTGGCGGTTTTGGACGAAGAAGATGCCTACGCGATCGGGAAGATCAAGCAGGAAGTGACCGCCCCACTGGTAGCGGACATCCATTTTAACTATCGTTTGGCTCTCATTGCCGCAGAACAAGGCATCGACAAGCTGCGGATCAACCCCGGTAATATTGGGGAACGTTCACGTGTGGTCGCCGTGGTGGAAGCCTGCAAGGCGAGGGGGATCCCGATCCGAATCGGCGTGAATTCAGGATCGCTCGGCAAAGAAATTCTCGAGCAGTATGGGGAACCTTCGGCGGAGGCCATGGTCGAGAGCGCCCGTAGGCAGGTCGCCATCTTGGAAGAAGAGGGCTTCTACGACATCATCCTCTCGTTCAAGTCGTCGGATGTGCCGCTCACAATTGATGCTTACCGTTTGGCTTCGGACACCTTCCCTTACCCCCTCCATTTGGGAGTCACGGAGGCGGGTACGATGCTCTATTCGAGTATTAAGTCCTCGGCTGCTTTGGGTGGGCTCCTCCATGATGGGATCGGGGATACGATTCGCATTTCGATTTCGGCGGATCCTGTCGATGAATTGACGGTGGCGAAGACTTTACTGAAGAGTGTGCATTTGCTAGATGACGTGCCGGATATTATCTCCTGCCCGACCTGCGGCAGGCTCCAATACGATATGCTGCCCCTCACGCAGATCATCGAAGATTTCCTCAAGGACAAGAAGACGGATATCACCGTTGCCATTATGGGCTGTGCGGTCAACGGGCCGCAGGAAGCCTCCCGTGCAGACATCGGGATTGCGGGGGGTAAGGACTCTGCGCTTCTCTTCCGCAAAGGGGAAATTGTGCGGAAGATTCCCCAGGCGGAGATAGAACAAACCTTGAAAGACGAGATCCTTAACTACATGAAAGAGAAGGGACAATTGGTCTAAGCCGATCGCCCTTCGTGAACACAGCAAGAAAAAAGGCAGCCTGGTGGCTGCCTTTTCTACGTGGAAATGATCGGGTGTTTAGGTCTGCGGGAGTTTAAAGCTGTCTTTCAGGCTGACCGAGCGGTTGAAGATCAAGCGGTCGGCATTCTCCGGACGGTTGTCGCGGGTGAAATAGCCCTGCCTCATGAACTGATAATGGGCTTCGGGGGCGGCTTTGGCCAGCTCCGGCTCGACCTTAGCAGAGGAGAGGACTTCGAGGGAAGAGGGGTTCAGCACGTCGTGGTAGTCCTCGGCACTGTCCGGATCCTCGATGGTAAAGAGGCGGTCGTAGAGGCGAATTTCGCAGTCTACAGCGGTTTCCTGAGCGACCCAGTGGATCGTGGACTTGATCTTCCGGCCGTCGGGCGTTGAACCGCCACGGGTCTCGGGGTCATAGGTCGCGAGGACACGGAGGATGTTCCCGTCCGCATCTTTCTCCACA
>CAZCLL010000004.1:0-1190 GCA_964499555.1 uncultured Fastidiosipila sp. | reverse complement strand
GCGGATGACATAGGCCTCACGAAGACGCACCTCATTGCCGGGAAAGAGCCGGCGATATTTCGGTATCGGTACTTCCATGAAGTCATCGGCTTCAATCCAAAGCCGGCGCGAGAAAGGCATCTCATGACTGCCGTCTTCGGGGCGCTCGGGGTTATTGGTGGCCGAGAAATATTCAGTCTGCCCTTCCGGATAGTTCTCAATCAGGAGCTCGATCGGGCGCAGGACCGCCATACCGCGCGGGGCGGTGAGGTTCAAGTCTTCGCGCAAGCAGAACTCTAGGAAAGCGTGATCCACGACATTGGGCACCTTGGAAACACCCACGCGTTCCACGAAATTACGGATCGAGGCAGGTGTGTACCCGCGCCTTCTGAGGCCAGATAACGTCGGCATACGGGGGTCATCCCAGCCATCCACATAGCCTTCTTCGACCAAACTTCTCAATTTCCTTTTGCTCATCACAGTGTAGTTCATGCCGAGGCGGGCAAACTCGATCTGCCTAGGCTTTGAGGGCACAGACACATTGTCTCTGACCCAGTTGTACAGCGGGCGATGATCCTCGAATTCAATCGAGCAGAGCGAATGGGTAATATGCTCCAGGGCATCCTCGATCGGGTGGGCAAAATCATACATCGGATAAATGCACCATTTGTCGCCGGTCTGGTGATGGGTGGCGTGGGCGATGCGGTAGAGGACAGGGTCGCGCATGTTGATGTTGCCCGAGCTCATGTCAATCTTCGCCCGCAGTACCATCGCACCATCCGGGAACTCACCTTGTCTCATGCGGCGGAAGAGGTCTAGGCTCTCTTCGATCGGCCTATTGCGCCAGGGGCTTTCTGTACCGGGCTCGGTCAATGTGCCACGGGTCTTCCGAATGTCCTCCGCGGATTGCTCGTCGACGAAGGCCAAATCCTTCCCAATCAGCTCTTCAGCAAACTCATACATTTTCTCGAAGTAATCCGAAGCGTGGAAGAAGCGATCCTCCCAGTCAAAGCCCAACCAATGAATATCCTTCTGGATCTGGCGGACGTAGGCATCATCTTCCTTCACCGGGTTCGTGTCGTCCATTCGGAGGTTCGTGATCCCCCCGAACTTCTTCGCGATGCCGAAATTAATCACCACGGCCTTCGCATGACCGATGTGGAGGTAACCGTTAGGTTCGGGTGGGAAACGCGTGTGCACTTGCATGCCTT
>CAZCLL010000003.1:13533-35028 GCA_964499555.1 uncultured Fastidiosipila sp. | reverse complement strand
GAAATTCCAATGAAAAATCTGCTAGAGGAAATTTATCAGTTACTTTCCTCCTGCTATGGAAACCTCCGCTGGTGGCCTGCTGATACGCCTTTTGAGGTGATAGTCGGAGCAATACTCACGCAGAATACAGTGTGGACGAATGTTGAAAAAGCCATCGGGCGGTTTGATGGTAATCTATCGCCTGAGCGAATCCTATCTTTGCCCATAGAGAATCTTCAGGAAATCATCCGACCTGCAGGTTTTTACAGACAAAAGTCGCAGTATCTGAAAGCTATCAGCAAATGGTATATGACCTATAACTGCGACTTGGATTTAATTAAAAACCGCCCTCTTCCAGACATCCGCACCGAACTTCTGCAGGTTCGGGGAGTCGGCAATGAGACTGCGGATTCCATCCTTCTCTATGCTTTTGATTTTCCAACTTTTGTCGTAGATGCCTATACTCAGAGACTTTTCAGCCGCATTCCAATTGATGCCGGAAAAACTTATATAGAAATAAAAAAATTCTGCGAAGATAGACTTCCTCGTGATGCTGTGCTCTATAATCATTTTCATGCCTTGATTGTTCAGAATGGGAAAGAATACTGCAAGAAAAAACCAGATTGTCATCGTTGTCCTTTACATGATATTTGCAAGAAGATAATAGACTAAATCTCCATCCGATTACTGAAGATAAAGGTCAGCTTTCTGTCTCTTGAAACCCTGGCATGATCCAGTAAGCTTTGCCAGAGAAGCGGACTGAAAGCTGCTGTCTCGTCTTCGGACAGCAAAGTTATTATAAATCGCCCAGCCTGAATGTGCCGAGTTTTCTTGCCTTTGCTCTTCTCATTGATGGCATCGTACTTTTTCTTTACACTGTTAAACCGCTCCGTCATCTCATCAAATTCCTGATTGTACTTTCCCTGATCCAAGTCTACTCGGGCGCTAATTTGAATGGCCTGTTCCTTGAGATATGAGATGGACTCCATTTCCGCATAGAGCTTGTCTTGCTCAATCTCCAGATCTTTCATGCTATAGACACTTTGCTCATGCGCTATGCAAGAGACTTCAAGATTGAAGAGCAGGTCAGGATCTATACCGAAGTCCTACTTTAAGGCACATCGCAGACCACTTTGCGCCCCATAGTTTCAACCTATGGGCTAGCATGCCATTCAAGTATTACGTTGAGAGTTAGGCTTCATGGTATCTTGTTGCCACGTAAAATCGATGTGATCTCTTCCACGTAATGGTACAGCCATCCCTTCATACAGAAGAAGTCACATCTTCCGCTAGATCGCCATAAGGCGAACCGACAGTGAAAGGTGACATGCCATGAAAACAGCCGTGATTTCGTACCCGAGAGTTGGGGCTTTACGCGAATTGAAATTTGCCACAGAGAAATATTTTGCCGGGAAGTTAGACCAAGCAGGCCTCCAGAAGGTCGCCACCGACTTGAGGAAGAGCCATTGGCAGACCCAAGCAGATAAGGGGATTGACTTCCTCTCGTCCAATGATTTCTCCTTCTATGACAACGTCTTAGATACAGCCGTTCTGCTGAATGTCGTTCCGAAACGGTATCGGGATTTGGGACTGGATGCTCTGGATGAGTACTTCGCAATGGCTAGGGGGTACCAAGGGGAGAAGGGCGACGTCAAGGCCCTCTCCATGAAGAAATGGTTTAACACCAACTACCATTATCTCGTTCCGGAAATCGATGATGAGACGGAGATTAGGCTGGCGGGGACGAAGCCGTTTGACGAATACCTGGAGGCGAAAGCGCTGAACATTCAGACCAAGCCCGCACTTACGGGTCCTTTCACATTCCTGAAACTCGCTCGCTTTACGGGTGAGAAAAATGCCAAGGATGTGCTAGAAGCGGTCGTCCATGCGTACAAGGCCATCCTAGAGAAATTCGCTGAACTGGGTGCGGAATGGGTTCAGTTTGATGAGCCCTCCTTGGTCACGGATTTAGACAAGGATGATGTTGCACTTTTCCAAGCACTCTATGCGCCCATTCTGGCGGCCAAAGGCGCCGTCAAGCTACTTTTGCAGACCTATTTTGGGGATGTCAGGGATTGTTATCCGCAACTGACAGCGCTTCCGTTTGATGGCTTGGGCTTGGACTTTGTCGAAGGGAGAGAGAACCTGAAACTTATAAATGAACAGGGCTTCCCGAAAGACACGGTACTTTTTGCCGGCTTGATTAATGGGAAAAACATTTGGCGAAACAAGTACCAGGAAACAAGGAAGATACTCGAAAGCCTGCAGAAGCGAGCCGACAAGATTGTCCTTTCCACCTCTTGCTCGCTCCTGCATGTCCCGTATACCGTGCGGAGTGAGGCGGCTTTGGCCGAAAGTTACACGAAGTACTTCGCCTTTGCGGAAGAGAAGCTCGAGGAACTCGCGGACTTGAAGAGGATCGTCGCAAGCGAAACGCAGGAAGAGCAGGAGGAATACCGGGCGAACCTGGCCCTGTTCGAAGGGCGAAGAGTCGAAACGAATGGCGTACTGGCAAGGGAAATTGAAGCGATCTCAAGGCAGGATATTGTGCGGAAGCCGGCTTTTGCCGAGCGAGAAAAGGTGCAAAAAGAGGCCTTCCAGCTGCCCTTGCTGCCGACAACGACGATTGGCTCGTTCCCGCAGACGGCTGATGTGAAGGCGAATCGGGCGGACTTCAAGAAGGGCAAAATCTCGGAAGAAGCCTACGATGCGTTCAACTACCAGAAGATTGCGGAATGCATCGCCTTGCAGGAGGCGATTGGCTTGGATGTCCTTGTGCACGGCGAATTCGAGCGGGGCGATATGGTGGAGTACTTCGGGGTGTGCTTGGACGGCTCGCCCTCCACCGAGAAGGCGTGGGTGCAATCTTATGGGACTCGCTGCGTGAAACCGCCGATCATTTGGGGGGATGTATCTCGCCCGGAGCCTATTACCGTCCGCTACAGTGTCTATGCGCAGAAGTTGACGGCGAAGCCTGTGAAGGGCATGCTGACCGGCCCGGTCACGATCTTGAACTGGTCTTTCCCGCGAGAGGATCTTTCCTTGAAAGAATGCGCGTATCAGATTGCGTTGGCGATTGAAGCAGAGGTGCTCGATTTGGAGTACCATGGAATCAAGATGATTCAGATCGATGAGGCGGCCTTGCGCGAGAAGTTGCCCATCCGCAAAAGCGACTGGCATAAGGACTACTTGGATTGGGCGATTCCGGCTTTCCGACTGGTGCATCGCAAAGTGGCGCCAGACACGCAGATCCACACCCATATGTGTTACAGCGAGTTTGATGACATTATTCGCGAGATTGATGCAATGGATGCTGATGTCATTACGTTTGAAGCGTCTCGGTCGGACCTGCACCTTGTGGATACCTTGAAACGGGTGGGGTTCCGGACGGAAGTGGGACCTGGTGTGTATGATATTCATTCGCCAAGGGTTCCTTCCGTGGATGAAATCCGGGCGGTGATCGAGAAATTGCTGGAGAAGATTTCGGTAGAGAAGCTCTGGATCAATCCGGATTGCGGGCTTAAGACCCGTGGGCCGGTGGAGACCGAGGCGAGCTTACGGAACATGGTTGAGGCGGTTCGCCAAGTACGAGCGAGCAGCGAGGCGGTTCGCCAGAGCAGTGAGGCGACTCGCCAGAGCCGTGAAGTTGCTCGTCATGCGCCTAGCAAGAGTGGAGGTGTCTCGTGAAATTAGAAGGACTACATCAGACGAAAACGGTCTTTTCCCTGGAGGTTTTCCCTCCCAAGCGAGAGGCTTCTGTGGAGACGATCTACCACACGTTGGCCGACTTGCAAGGGCTCGATCCGGACTTTATCAGCGTGACCTATGGGGCCGGCGGTAGCGAGAATCAAGCGAAGACGCTGGAGATTGCCTCGGCGATCAAGCAGACGTATGGGGTGGAAAGTGAAGCCCACCTCCCGGGTCTTTACTTAAGCCGTTCCGAGGTTCTGGGTGTGTTGGATGCGCTAAAGGCCGCCGGGATCGACAATATTTTGGCGCTTCGAGGCGATCGGAACCCAGATGTCCCGCCTAAAACGGACTTTCGCTATGCGTCCGACCTCGTGTCATTCATCAAGGAACACGGCGATTTCACCGTGATTGGTGCCTGTTATCCGGAGGGGCATACGGAGTGCGGGAACCTAGAGGAGGACATTCGCCACTTGAAGACGAAGGTCGAAGCCGGTACCGACATCCTGATCAGCCAGCTCTTCTTCGACAATGAGGAATTCTATGCCTTCCGGGAGCGCGCGTCCGAGGCCAGGATTCACGTGCCGATCGAGGCGGGCATCATGCCGGTCGTGAACAAGAAGCAGATTGAGCGGATGGTCTCCCTCTGCGGCGCCAGGCTCCCCCGCAAGTTCACCGCCATGATGGCGCGCTACGAGCACAAGCCCGAGGCCATGCGGGATGCAGGGATTGCCTACGCAGTGGACCAGATTGTGGACCTCATGGCGCAGGGGGTCGACGGGATCCACCTCTACACCATGAACAATGCCTACATTGCCCGCAAGATTCACGAAGCCGTGAGTGCGCTCTTAGCCGTGTAAGTTTTTTCGGCCAAAGCCGCCTTCCGCTCGTCTCTACGAGAGCAGTTGGAAACCGTAGTCTTTGATTAAGCGTTTGAGTTCTACAAGGTAAGCACTGGCCAGAGGGCTTAGTTTGGCTCGTTCGTTTGTGATCCAGCCAACCAGCATCCGCTCGTCCGTTTGCAGGGGGACGGAGATGATGTTGTCCCCGTTGAGATCACTGTTCAGGACGCCGGTGCTAATCGTGTAGCCGTGAAGACCGATGAGCAAATTAAAAAGGGTGGCCCGATCGCTGACGTGGATGGTTTTCTTGTGGTGGTACGTGCTTAGAATTTCTTCCGAGAAGTAAAAGGAATTATATTCCCCTTGTTCGAAGGCCAAGAAAGGGTAATCCGCTAAGTCTTCAAGCGTGACCGTTTCCGCCTCAGCCAGTGGGTGACTGGCACTGATGAAGACATGGGGATCCGCTTCGAAGAGTGGTGTGAAGATCAGGTGATTTTCCTCTAGGAGTTTCCGGAGGACTTTTTCATTGAAGCTACTGAGATACAAGATCCCTAGCTCGCTGCGAAGATTTCTGACATCTTCAATGATTTCGTGTGTTCTGGTTTCTCGCAAGGTGAAATCGTACTCGGAAACCGACAGCTGCTTGATCATGTTGACAAACGCATTCACAGCAAAAGCATAATGCTGGGTCGAGACCGAACTTAGGGGCTTGGAACTTTTCTTGCCCAGATAGCGAAGTTCAAGGAGCTCGGCCTGTTCCAAGACTTGCCTAGCATAGGACAAAAATTCGCTGCCTTCGATGGTGAGACTGATGCCTTTTGCCGAGCGGGTAAAAATCTCCAGGCCCATTTCCGTTTCAAGCTCTTTTACCTGATTGGAGAGACTGGGCTGCGAAATAAAGAGCTGTTTGGCGGCTTCGGTAATGGAGCGACATTCGACGATCTTAATGATGTAGCGTAATTGTTGAAGGGTCATGAGTCACCTTTTCTTAGCTATGTCCAGCGTAAAGGGCTGAACGTCTTGGGAATATCTGCTACTCTGTACTTATGATCATAACAAGTCCCAAGCGAAAGGACGGTTCGATTTATGCGCATTATACTTGTTCGTCATGCCAAAGCTGAAGACGGCGGCGGAAACCTTTTCGATTTCGACCGGCAATTAACAGATGAAGGCCGTCAACGGTTCCGTGATCTGTTGCCTTCTCTTGTGCAAACCCTAGAAGAAACGGGCTCTTGGAAAAGCCTGATCTGGTCGAGCCCGGCGGCCCGCGCAAGGCAAACCGCGGATCTCTTAGCGGAAGTATTGCCAGATGCTCGCATGGAACTTCACGACTTTATTTACGAAGGGGATTTCCAAGCCTTCCAACAAGAATTGAAATATGTGGAGGAGAAGCAAATCCTCTTTGTCGTGGGCCACGAACCAGATCTTTCGGATTGGCTACTTCGTATAAGCGGGAACTATGTGAATGTGAAGAAGGGCGACATGCTGGGCGTGCAGCTCTGGAGCCGTACGCCGCTTCGCGGACGCCTGATCTTTCACCTGAGCGGACGGCCTGTGGCGTCTAGTGAGCCGCCCGCTGAACTGACTTGGGCTGTGTATAAGAAAACGATCCTTTCCCGAATTGACTGTATTCAAGAGCGATTGATGGCCTTTCGCGAAGATTCTGCCGATCCGGAAACCTTACACCAGTTGCGGGTTTCGATCCGGACAGCAAGGTCTTTGCTGTCTTTTGCCCGCCCAGTTTTCCCGTTTGAAGACTATCGTTTCTATCAAGATAAATTGCGAACGATGGGCGGCAGGTTTGGCTACGTGAGGGAAATCGATGTGCTGCTCGAACAATATCTGGCGAGCGGCGGTGAGGTGGCGGGGGCTTTGGCCACAGCCTACGGGAAGTTGAGAGTGCAAGAAGCTGCGAAAGCCATCCGCTACGGCATGTCGGTTTCCATCCCCAATGACTTGGAAGATGTGTCGTCTTGGCTGGAGAGCTTCTCGGTGGTTGAGGGATTTGCGGCGTTTGCTGAGGAGCGCTTCGAACGGTGGAATCAGCGGGTGGCGAAAAAGATTCGCAAAGTGGATTTTACGGACTGGAAGAAGACGCATCCGATTCGTATTTTGTATAAGAAGATTCGTTATGTGCAACGGGCTTTTCCGCAACTTGAGGCGCAGGCGAGCCTGGATTTAGCTTCGCTGAAAGAAATGCAAGATGATCTGGGTATGATTTGTGATACGCATCGCAATGTGGATCTCTTAATTAGCGGGCAGATGCAGTCAACGATTTGGGGCATGACCTATGAAGGGGTTTATCTTGGTGACGAAGCGTCTGATTTCGCGAAGGAAGAGGAGCGCGCGGAACGCTTCTTTTTTGGGCCGGAATTCCAGGCTGAGGCGGAAGCGTTTATCGACCGACAGCTCAAGATCCGGGAGGAGCGAGTTGCTCATCTGCTTTCGACAAAACTTGATCAAGATCAACGTCAATGAGGCGTTAAAGGCTCTATAGTCTAGGTAAATGAAGCTCGTGAAACGATATTTGTGTACGAGTAAGCGAAATGGAGACCTACTTATGAAAAATTCTACCTACCAATTGGAAACCTTGTCCTGCCCTTCGTGTGGCCAGAAAATTGAGAATGCCTTGAAGAAAGCGAAGGGCGTTTCAGAATCCGAGGTGCTGTTCAATAGCTCTCGTGTGAAAGTTTCTTTCGATGAAGCCGAGACCTCGCAAGAAGAAGTGTCCCGAGTGATTGAGCGCTTGGGTTACCGTGTTTTGAAAGTGAAGTAAGCTATGTGATTCGGCCCTTGCTGACTAACGAATGGTTGATTTGTTTTGGAACCTCCTTCGATTGAAGGAGGTTTTTTGTCTGGGTGGGGGAAGTGGCGGGAGGCGGCTTTGGCCAAAAGAAAAAAGAACTCGGATTGTTGATTTCGCTCAACTCTTGGCAGGGGGAAGCGGCCTATAGTGAGGGCATAAGACTGATCTGCGACCTTGTAGATGAAAGCGATGGTAAAGAGGATGACACATAAACAAAGAAAAATTGGACAACTTGTTCTTTCGGGGGCGCTGGCGCTGGCGGGCTACCTGCTGAAACTTTCGATCGGCTATGAGCTGGTGACGATTGCCCTGCTTCTGGCGGCGACGGTGATTGCGGGCGTGCCGATTATTTGGAAGGCGGTTGGTGCGCTGCGTTACCGTGTGATTGGCATTGAGCTGCTGGTGAGTATTGCGATCGTGGGTGCGGCGATTATCGGTGAGTACTGGGAAGGGGCAGCGGTTTCGTTCCTCTTTATGTTGGGTGATTTCTTGGAGGCGAGGACGCTTGAGAAGACGCGTTCATCGATTCGGGAGTTGATGGCACTGGCGCCGGATGTGGCGCGCGTTCGCCGAGCCGAAGGGGACGTTGAGGTTTCGCCTGATGATGTGCAAGAAGGCGATTTGGTTGTGGTGAAGCCCGGCGAGAAGATCGCTGTCGATGGCACGGTTCTGGAAGGGAGCGCTTGGGTGAATCAGGCGACGACCACTGGCGAATCGACACCGGTTTATCGCGAGGAAGGCGGCGAGGTGTATTCCGGGACGATTCTTGAGTCCGGTTGGCTCCTGATTCGTGCGGACCTGGTAGGAGAAGATACGAGTTTTGCGCGCATCTTGGAGATGGTTGAAGAGGCCCAGGATAAGAAAACGAAGACGCAGAAATTTATTGAGAAGTTCTCAGCGAAGTATACGCCTGCGATCATTTTGCTTGCGATTGTGGTGTATTTCATCACACGGGATGTGCATCTGGTTTTGACCTTGTTGGTGATTTCTTGCCCCGGTGCGCTGGTAATCGGGACGCCTGTGTCAATGGTTGCCGGGATTGGGAACGGGGCGAAGCATGGTGTTTTGGCCAAAGGCGGCGACATCATGGAGAAGCTCGGCAAGGTGCAGGTGATTGCGTTCGATAAGACGGGAACCTTGACGGTTGGCAAGCCCGGCGTGACGCGGGTGCGGGCTGTTGGTGGTGGTGTTGGTGCTGGTGCTGGTGTTGGTGTTGATGGCTCCAGTGTTGGTGCTGGTCTTGGCTCGGGCGTGGCTTTGCGTGAGTTTCTGAGCGAGGATGATGTATTGCGAATTGCTGCGATCGGGGAGGCTTATTCTGAGCATCCTTTGGGGAAGGCAATTATTGACGAGGCTGTGGCAAGGTTCGGTGGTTCAGATTTCGGTGCGGCTGATCAGACACCTGAAGATGTGGAGATTCTGACCGCGCGTGGTTTGGCTTTTACTTGGGAAGGGAAGCGCTACTATGTTGGGAATCGCCGTTTACTTGATGAGGTTGGGATTGACTACCGTTCTGAGGAAAATTATTTGAGTGAAGAAGAAGACAAGGGACAGACTGCTGTCATGTTGGCGGATGAGGAACGTTTGCTTGGGATCTTGTCCATTGCTGATAAGGTTCGCCCTGAGGCTAGTGCACTTGTTGCAGATCTCAAGAAGAAGGGCGTGCGGAAAGTGGTCATGCTGACCGGTGATAATAAGCGTTCCGCTCAGGCTGTTGCTCGTCAGATTGGGGTTGATGAAGTGTATAGCGAGTTGTTGCCTGAGGACAAGGTTCGGATTTTGAAGAATTTATCTGAAGAAGGTTATCGTGTTGCCATGGTTGGTGATGGGGTGAATGATGCTCCGGCTTTGGCCAGTGCGGACCTGGGAATTGCGATTGGCGGCCAAGGTAAGGATGTTGCGATGGAGACGGCGGATGTTGTGCTTCTTGGTGAAGATATTAGTCGTTTGTCTTATGCGGTTGGTTTGAGCCGTGCGACGGTGCGGAATATGCGGCAGAATATTGTTTTGGCTTTGGCTGTGGTTTTGTTACTGCTGATGGGTGTTCTGTTTAATCTTGTCGATATGACGATTGGTATGTTGGTTCATGAGTTGTCGGTTCTGGTGGTGATCTTGAACGGGATGAGGTTGATGTATTACAAGGGGTAAGGGTTGTTGGTTTGGTTTGGTTTGGTTAGGGTTGGGGTTGGGTTGGTTTGGGTTGGGTTGGTTGGGTTGGGTTGGGTTGGGTGGTGAATTCGATCTCGGTTCTGGGATCTTGGCGGTGTAAATCGCTTGGATCCCGGATTTAATCGAAAATCAACACGATGATTGAGGGTGACTTTGCTGTTAGGTTTATCAGATCCCGGATTTAAACGAAAATCAACACGATAGTTGAGGGTGACTATGCAGTTTGGGGTATCGGATTCCGGATTTAATCGAAAATCAACACGATAGTTGTGGTGGAGATTGCTGATTGGGTGCTTGGATCCCGGTTTTAAACGAAAATCAACACGACTATTAAGGTGTGCATTGGTAAGTTCATTGTCAGCATAGAGTGTAGCTTATTATGTTGGTCAGATTTTGTCGTTGTCCACACAAAACATATTACTTGATGGAAAATTTTTTTAAAAACAGCCATCTATGTACTGTCTCGAGCCGTTTTTCCGGGTTTTATGACGCTGATGCTCATACCCTAAGAGATCATTCATGGATAACGACGGATCCTGACCATATTAACTTGTTATATAAACAAATGGACCACTTGCTGCTTAGGAATTACTAGAAGTTGGGGGATATCGACCGGAACACGCACCGAACACAAGATTTTCTTCCGCCCATCATTCAAATTAATGCAAGGATTGCCCTCCATTGCAGCACATAAATCCTCGAATATACTTATTGCTGAGGGGAAAGGTTGTAGGGGCGGCTTTGGCCTAGAGAGCTGGTGAGGTAAGATGATATAAAAATTTGGCCTTGACAAGGTAGTTTGTGATAGCTAAACTTCATGAAGTATTTTGCCACAGTGGCTCAGGGGTAGAGCAATTCACTCGTAATGAATAGGTCGTGGGTTCGATTCCCACCTGTGGCTCCATAAATGTGAACCGGTTAAGGGTGTTTGGATGCCTTTGGCCGGTTTTTTTGATGCCTTTTGACTAGGTGAATCGTTTGGAACTGTGGTGGCATTGGAAAATCGTGGCTATAGACGTTAGATTTCCGCAGGCTCTCAACGTATAATTAATGAAATACGTGTATTTGAATCCACTGTAATGCTTCTATGCTTTTCTTTTGAAAGTGATTGGTATGGGTTTGCGATAGGGTTTTGAACTGCAAGTAGTACTGGTGTAGATGAGGAGGTAAGATCTCATATGTCAGAGTCTCAGACTGTTGAACGGAAAAATGAAAACAATCGATGTTTATCAATGTGAATTAGGCAGGACAATTCCACTAGAGTACATAGGTAGAGTGATGTATTCCGGTGAATCGTTTGGAGTGGATGGGTTAACAGATGGGTTTGTTTACAACGTCGTAAGGGATAAGTACAATACAATAAAAATTGTTGATGATAGCGAAGAAGATTATATCTATAACCTCAAGAATCCAAAACCGCTAGACGGAAGTTCTCCCGGAGGGAAATTTATTATCATGGATGATCCGAGTGGGGAGTTAGCCAAATATATTGGCAGGTGACAAACATTTGCTTATACAATAGGTGCTTTACTATAAAGTGCGTGCAACGATTGATGTCTGTGATTCCTAAGAAGGGCAGATCGAATCGTAAGCCACGGGGAACGGTACTACGTTATAATGGGCAGCGAATGACTTGTACATCTTCTGTAAATGCCATGAGCGTTGAGCTTGTGGGTGAGGTGAGTAGGGGATCGTTCATGTTTTGAACCTGTTTCTTAGCGGAGGCAAGAGGATATGCTGCAAATATTTATGTCACAGAACCAAGCGCTGCTTGAGGTGGAAGAGATCAGTAATGGGAGCTGGATTGCTTTGACGGATCCTTCGGAAGCTGAGTTGCAGCGGGTGGAGCAGGAGATTGGGGTGTTGCCGGATTTTTTGCGAGCGGCACTTGACCCGGAGGAGTCTCCTCGTATTGAGACGGAAGAAGGGCAGACGGCGATTATTGTTGATGCTGCAATTCGAAGTGACTTGGAGAATCAGCTGTATATCACGATTCCAATTGGGATTATTATGCTGAAACAGCATATTGTGACAGTGAGTTTGAGTGGGGATACAATTCTGGAGAGCTTCAAGCATGGCTCGGTGAAGGAGTTTTATACGCAGTTTAAGACGAGGTTTGTGCTGCAAATTTTGTTTCGCAATGCGTCGCATTATTTGAATACGTTGAAGGTTTTGGAGAAGCTGACGAATCGCTTGGAGAAGACTTTGAATAAGTCTTTCCGCAATAAAGAGCTTTTGCAGATGCTGCAGATTGAGAAGAGCTTGGTTTATATTTCGACGTCGCTACGGTCGAATGAAATGGTTTTGGAGCGCATGCTGAGGCAAGATCAGATTAAGAATTATCCGGATGATGCGGATCTTTTGGATGATGTCATTATTGAGAATAAACAGGCAATTGAGATGTGTAATGTGTATGTGACGATCTTGACGAGTACGATGGAGAGTTACGCACATGTGATTGAGAATAATCAGAATAATGTGATGAAGGTGTTGACATCGATTACGTTGGTGTCGACCATTCCGTCGATTATTGGGGCCTTTTGGGGCATGAATGTGAATGTGCCTTTGCAGGATTCGCCGTATGCTTTTGCGATTTTGATTGGGGCGACGGCGGTTCTGATGGTGATTTTGCTGATTATTTTGCGCTACATTAAAATGCTTTGAGACCTCTCGTAGGCGAGGGGCGTGGCTGGGGGCGGCTTTGGCCAAAGCCAGGGCTTCCTATGTTAAAATGGAGGGTATTCAAAGAGAAAGCAGGGCGAAAGTCTTGGATAAACTCTACATCGTGATGCCGGTCTACAATGAGGCCGGGAACCTCAGACAGACAGTTCGGGATTGGTATGAGGTGACACAGGTGGGGGAGGACTCGAGGCTCCTCCTAATTGATGATGGGAGTAAGGATGGTAGCTACGACTTGCTCTTGGCGCTACAGAAGGAGTATCCGCGGCTGGAAGTTCTGACGAAGGCGAACAGTGGGCATGGGCCGACGGTTCGTTTGGCCTATAAGGAAGCGCTGGAGCGAGGGGCGGACTATGTGTTCCAGACGGATTCGGATGGGCAGACTTTGCCTTCGGAGTTTTATACTCTGTGGGAGGAGCGGACGAAGTACCAGGTGCAGATTGGTTCTCGTTTAGGGAGGCAAGATGGCTTGGGACGGAAGCTCGTTTCTAGGGTTTTGCGCATGGTTTTGCACCTGTACTTCCGAGTGAAGACGGTGGATCCGAATACGCCGTTTCGCTTGTTTGATCGGGCGAGTTTGGCGTTGTTTTTGCCTTTATTGCCGGAGGATTTTGCGTTGACGAATGCGTTGACGAGCGTATATACCTCGTATAGTCAGCTGCGTTCGCGTTATGTTCCGATTACGTTTCGGCCGAGGCAAGCAGGGACAAATTCGATAAATTATCGGAGGATTGTTCGCATTGCCCTAGAGAATATGAAGAAGTTTCCTGCGCTTAATCAGCGGATGAGGCAGGATTTAGCGATACAGCAGAAGACGAGGCTGGATCAGCGCTAGATTGAATGTGAGGAGGCTTTTGACATGCCTGGTACAACGAAAACGACGATGATTCTGATCTGTGATGATGATCCCGTGGTGCATGAGTCTTTGGGACTTTACATGAGAGAGGAAGGTTTTCTCTATCTTTCTGCTTATGATGGCGAGCAAGGGGTGAAATTCCAGAAGGAGCAGAAGCCAGACCTGATTATTCTGGACTTGATGATGCCGGGGATGTCGGGGATGGATGTGTGCCGCGAGATTCGCAAGACTTCAAATGTTCCAATTATTATGCTGACGGCCAAAGGCGAAGAGATCGACCGTGTGCTGGGCTTGGAGCTGGGTGCGGATGACTACATTGTGAAGCCGTTCAGCCCTAGGGAAGTGATTGCCCGCGTGAAGGCGGTGCTCCGAAGACTCAATAAAACGACGGATAGTCAGAATCATGTGCTGACCTTCGACGGCTTGGAGATTAATCTGGATAGCTATCAGGTGGTCGTGAATGGGGAGAATGTGCCGTTTACGCCGAAAGAAGTGGAAATTTTATATTTGCTAGCGTCTCACCCGGGGCAAGTGATGGACCGCGAGGTGATTTTGTCGCAGGTTTGGGGCTTCGATTACTATGGGGATTCAAGGACAATTGATACGCATATTAAGAGAATTCGCCAGAAGATTGGTGAGGATCCCCGTTGGAGTTTGCTGACGGTCTATGGGGTTGGCTACCGTTTTGAGGTGAAGGGCTAATGTCCCTCCGGAAGCTCAGTTCGAACAGCGTTTTTTTCAGGCGGATTGTCATCTTGCTCTTGGGTGCGCTGCTCTTGTCTGCTGTGCTGACCGGGATTATCTATAACATTGCTTCAAACATTATTTTTGCGAATATCAAGGAAGAGGAGTACACGAATCGTGCGTCGGTGATTGCGGAGATTACGGCGCAGCGCTATTTGGGGAACATGTCCCCGGTGATCTACGACAATATTATGGCGAAGACGCCGGACTTGGTTGAGGCGACGGTGATCGTCAACATGTACCGGGAAAATGACTTCACGGTGAGTTATCAGACGCAGCGAGATCCTAAGACCCTAGAGGAGCTTGAGGAAGTCAATGAGATCATCAGCCGCTACAACTTCAATGTCATGAATCGGCGGATTACTTCGTTTCAAGAGAAGATTGGCGAGGATCGGCAGGACTACCTCTTTGTTGGTTATCCAATTATTGCCGTGGATGCTTTTAGCCAAAGCCGCTCAACGATTGGTTCCGTGTATATTTTGAGTTCGATGGCGGATATCCGGGCGAACAATATGAACTTGACCTTCGCCCTGATTCTGGCAAGCAGTGTGGCGTTTTTGCTGGTCTTGACCCCTTTGTTATTTGCGGTGCAGAAGCTCTTGGCTCCGCTGATTGAGACGAAGAATGTGGCTCAGGCAATGAGTCGAGGCGATTTCTCTCAACGTGCGAAGGCGAAGTCGAAAGATGAGATTGGTGATCTGGCCAAAGCCGTGAATAACTTGGCGGATGATCTAGATCGCACGCTCAATAATTTGATGCTCGAGAGAAACCGTTTGGAGCAGATCTTGAATGGTTTGTCGGAGGGAATTCTGGCGGTGAATACGGAGTTTTCTCTCATGCACATTAATCCCTCGCTCTTGAATCTTTTTGCTGTGGAGGATAAGAGTCCGGAGCAGGCGTATTCGGAGATTGTTGACGTGTGTGAGTTGGAGGAAGCCTTTGAGCGAGTGATGACCTTACAAGAGAGCGAAAGCTTGAATCGCAAGTTCCGCGCGCGAAGCATCACGATCCGTATTGACAGCCTAAATGACAATCGCGGTCATGTCTACGGTGTGGTTGCGCTCTTCCGCGATACGACGGAAGCGGATCAGTTGGAGCAGACAAGAAGAGACTATGTTTCGAATGTTTCCCATGAGCTCAGAACGCCCCTGACGGCGGTGCGCGGTCTGGTGGAGCCTTTGGCTGACGGAATTGTGAAACGAGAAGAGGACCGGGTTCGCTACTACAATATTATTTTGCAGGAGACGATGCGCTTGTCTCGCTTGATTGACGACATGATGAGTTTGTCGAGATTGCAGGCGGGGACGGTGAGTTTCGAACCGCAAGTGATTTCGACCCAGGACTTCCTCGATGGCTTGACGTATAAGTATCGCAAGGCGATGGAGAGCCGGGAGATTACCTTCTTGAACCTGGCTTATGGCAAAGAGTTGCCAGACCTATACATGAACGAAGATCGGCTTGAGCAGATCCTGGTGATTTTATTGGATAATGCCATGAAATATACGCCGAAGAAAGGTACAATTAGCATCGATCTCAAACCCAACGCCAATGCAGCGGATCGCTGGCAATTCTTAGTGAAGGATACGGGCGTCGGGATTGCTCCTGAGGACCAAGATTATATTTTCGATCGTTTCTATAAGGTGGATAAGTCACGGGGAAGAAGCGAAGGGACCGGTTTGGGTCTTTCGATTGCGAAAGAACTCTGTGAGAAGACCGGCGAAACCATCTGGGTCCGAAGTAAACCGGGCGAGGGGTCTACCTTTATCTTTACAGTACGCATTTACCTAGGAGGGTAAACATGAAGAATAAACCAAGCAGAAATCCGGATCAACCAACGGTGGATCCGGAGGTCAATGGGATCAGGATTAATAAACATATTGCCGGCCTAGGGCTGAGTTCAAGAAGAGAAGCGGACCGAGCTGTAGAAGAGGGCCGCGTGTTGATTAACGGGGTGACTGCGGTTCCGGGTTCTCGCGTGAAGCCGGGCGATAAGGTCATGATGGATGGAGTGCTCTTGAAGAAGCGTGCGTCCAAGAATGTCTATATTGCCCTCAATAAACCGCGTGGGATTGTCTCGACGACGGACCCGAAAGAACGCCAGAGTGTCGTGAACTTCATGAATTATCCGGAGCGCATCTATCCGGTTGGGCGTCTCGACAAGGATTCCGAGGGCCTTCTACTGTTGACGAATGATGGCGATATCGTGAATCGGATTTTGCGGGCTCGTTATGGTCATGAGAAAGAGTATTTGGTTGAGGTCGATAAGGATTTGACCGAAGGTTTCTTGTATAACATGGAGCATGGCGTGTTTGTTTTGGGACAGAAAACCTTGCCGACCAAGGTTCGCCAGGTCAGTAAACGCGTGTTTCGGATTACCTTGACGCAGGGCTTAAACCGCCAGATCCGCCGGATGTGTGAGACCCTTGGCTACAATGTGCTGTACTTGCAGCGTCTGCGTATCCTGAATATTTCACTGGGGAATTTAACCCCGGGCAGCTGGCGCTATTTGACAGTGAAAGAAATGAAGCAGTTAGAGGACCTGCTCCTCCGCAGTGAGGAGGAAGCGAATATGATCACGGCGCTGCCCTTTGATGACGAACAGTGATGACGGAAGGAAAGGTTTTTGGTCCTTCGTGGATCCTCTATGAGGACAATCACTTGCTAGTTCTGACGAAAGAGCCGGGCTTACTCTCGCAGGCGGATCACACGGGTGAGGCGGATCTTCTGACTTTGGCCAAAGCCTACCTGAAGGAGCGAGACGGTAAACCCGGGGCCGTCTACTTAGGGCTGGTGCATCGCTTGGATCGGAATACTGGTGGCGTGCTTTGCCTGGCGAAGACGTCGAAAGCGGCGGGACGACTCTCGGAGCAAATCCGTAAGCACGAATGGGTGAAGGGCTATCTGGCGCTCTCACATGCGTCTGCAACGAGGGAAACCTTGGGTGTGTGGCAGGTCTGGGAGGATCTTCTGCTGAAGGATCCGGAGACGAATCGTTCAGTGACCGGGGAAGGGAAAAAGGCTCGTCTAGAGCAGTGTCTCTTGGCCGAGAAGGAGGGCTTTCGTTTGCGGAGTATCCTTCTGGAAAGCGGGCGAAGTCACCAGATTAGGGTGCAGTTATCCTCAAGAGGGGAACCGATTCTGGGGGACCTCAAATATGGTGCGCCGAAAGTGCCAGGGATTCCCTCTTATTTTCTGGGACTGTGGGCTTGGGAACTTGAGTTGACCCACCCGGTGAGCCGGGAGCAGATGCGTTTTCGGAGTTTGCCACCTGCTAGCTATCCTTGGCAGTTATTTGCTTCGGCGATTGAAAAGGCCGCTACGGATTCGAAAACGCAGACGAAGCCCTGAGTAGAGTTCACGTAGAAAAGTCTTGAAGTCTCGTTCGTTGTCCTTTTGGATTCGTCTGGCGAAGACGAAGATGGCGACGAGACGGAGGACGCTGCTGATGATCAAGATGACGTGGAAAGGCAGCATGGTTCGGCCGAAAGTGAAGGGGATGGCGGCTTTGGCCATAAGAGGAGTTAAGCCATCCATGAGTAAACCGCTGAGGAGTACCGCCGGGGCGATGCCGATGAGATTGATGGCGACGGTCTTCACGGATACGTAGGCACTTCGATTTTCTTCCGGGGCGAGATAGATGCCCATACTAAAGACCGAGAGGTCGACCGCTACCCCAGTAATTCCCCAAATGAAGTTCAGCACGCCAATGAGGGCCTCGGTTTGTGGCGCCACAAAAAGCCAGATAAAAGGGTGAAAGGCGGAGAGGATCGAGGAGAGTAGGAGCGTGTTTCGGTAGCCGAAGCGGTCGCTCATATGGCCGTTAAGTCGGACGAAGAGGATCGTGGCGATGCTGGGAAGTAACGTTGCGTAGAGGGTTTGGCGGCTGGTCGGAATCTGTAAGGCCTCTAACATATAGACGTTGTAGTAGGGGGAAGCCAGGAAGAGGGCAAAGTTCCAGAGAGTGGAAAAGAGGAGAAAGTTTCGGTAATTCTTGTCCTTGAGAGGGAGCGTAATGGCTTTCTTCTCGGGCTTCTCTTCGGTTTCACCGGCTACTAGGTCTGCTCGTTCGGACACCTTGGCGACAGGTTCTCTGACGAAGAGGAAGAGGCTGATGTCGAGACAGCCGAAGAAGGCAGCAAGCGAGAAGAGAATGAGGTATTGGGCGGGATTACCTTCTAAGGCGGTTAAGATGATGGCTAGGATAAAGGAGTAAATGAGCTGGGCGGTCGTGAAGACCATTTGCCTGGTGCTGAAGAAGCGACCACTGACCCGAGGAGGGCAAGCCGCACCAATCCAGATGGAGAAGCATAGATCGGAGAGCCACCAGAAGGTGGAGGTCATGGCTTGGATCAATAAAAGGATGATCAGGAGAATGCCATTTCCTTTGAGGAAGTAGGAGAGAATGCCGATCAGGGCAAAATTGATTCGGGCTATGTAGGAAAAAAGGATGAAATATTTCTTCACGTGCGGGTGCTTCTGCAAATAGGCGGAGAAGGGAATTTGCAAGAAGGCCAGTAAGAAGGGGAGCGCGATAAAGACGGAATAGAGCGTGTTACTGACGCCCAAATAGTCTTTGAGAAAGGCACTATAGACCGGCGAGGCATTCGGAAAACCCGTGATGACTGCGAAGAAAAAACCAATGGCTACGGACGCGATGAAGAGGTAGAGATCCTTCTTCATTTTCCCGGACATCACGGTGCCAAAGGCAAGGCTGTCCTCTTGGAACGAGAAAAAATTCTTGATGCGCGTAAGCATCTGACGAGGATGGCGAAAAGTCACTTTACACCTGCTTCTAATCGCTTCCATAAGCGTAGATCTGTGCCTGGGCACCGGGGGAATGGGAGACGCTATGCTATAATTTACGCCGTGTATCTGAACTTTTCAAGTCGCTAGATTTTTTTCTCTGAAAGGACAATTTCTATGGCCTCTCTACTGATTATCGATGGTAATTCAATCATCAACCGCGCGTATTTCGGCGTCGGTTCCTCTGGTAGCCTCACTACGCCGGATGGTACGCCGATCGGCGCTGTCTATACTTTCCTCAACATGTTCTTGCGCTATCTGAATGAGTATAAGCCGACGCATCTCTGCATTGCCTTTGATACGCCGGATAAGACTTTCCGTCATGAAAGGTCTGAACTCTACAAGGCGACGCGTACCGGGATGCCGGAAGAACTGGCTGTGCAGATGCCGATCCTGAAGTCTTGCTTGGAAGCGCTTCGTGTGTACCAGGTGGAGAAGTCCGGCTGGGAGGCGGATGACCTCATTGGTACCTTCGCCAGCCGCTATGCGTCTGATGAAATGCCCGTATATATTTTGAGTGGTGACCGTGACGATTTTCAACTTTTGAATGAGCATGTGAGCCAGATTTATCCGCAAACCCGTGGCCAAACTACCCTCTTTACGCCTGCATTGGTTGAAGAGAAGTATGGGATCCGGCCGGATCAAGTCATTGATCTGAAGGCGCTCATGGGCGATAGTTCGGACAATATTCCTGGGGTTCGTGGGGTTGGTGAGAAGACGGCCACGAAGCTCCTGCAAGAGTATGACACCTTAGAAAACGTGTATGAGAATCTCCCGTCGATTAAGGGGGCTCTACAAAAGAAGTTGGCAGACGGCAAGGAGGACGCTTGGCTGAGTCAGGAACTTGCGACCATTGACTGTGACGTGCCGATTGAGACGACGCTCGATGACCTGACCTTGCAGGAATGGGATCGGAAGAGGCTGCTTGAGCAGTTTAAGAGCTTGGGTTTCCGTACCTTGATTTCCGCTTTCGGCCTGAGTGAAAGTGAAGCGCCGGCCAAGGAAGCGGCTCAAGAGACCAATCTGAACATGGTAGGGATCTCACCTGAGGAGATCGATATCGCTTCTGCGGAGGTGATCTCTGTTTTGCTGCAGGAGTCTGATGGGCTGTTCCGCTTGTATCTTGCCCCGGAGGGAGAGAACACGGTCTATCACTATGCGTCGACACAGACGGATCAACTTCGTGCGTCTTTAGAAGCTTTGCAGGCAGAGGGCGCGACCTTGATCGCCTATCAATGGAAGCCGCTCTATAAGAAATTGGCTTTCTACCCGAAAGAGCAGGCGCTGGATTTGTCGGTTGCCTCCTACCTCGTGGATATTACCGTGCAAGGGAAGCGTTTTGAGGATATTTATCAAGTCCTGACCGAGAAATCCCTTCGTGCGGTTGACGAAGAGGATGCCGAGATACAAGGAGCCATGGAGGCCATCGCTCAGCTGGAGATGGCGACCATTCTGAAAGCGAAGATCGAAGAACGTCATCTGTCGGATCTCCTGCGTCAGATCGAGATGCCGCTCGTGGCGGTTTTGGCCAAAATGGAGGATCGCGGGGTGCGCGTGGATGCAGACCTTCTGCGCCAAATGGGCCGGGATTTCAATGCCAAAGCACAAGAACTCGAACAAGAGATCTACGAGCTGGCGGGGCACAGTTTCAACATCAATTCGCCCAAGCAGTTGGGGGAGGTGCTCTATCAGGAGCTCGGAATTTCGTCTGGGCGGAAGACGTCTACCGGGGCTCTTTCGACGGCGGCATCGGAACTGGAGAAGCTTGCGCCTTTCTATCCGATTGTGGAGAAGGTGCTGGATTATCGGCGGGTTTCGAAGCTCGATTCGACCTTTATCCAGGGCTTGATTAAGGAAATTCATGAGGATGGCCGCATTCACACGACCTATCACCAGACGCTCACGACGACGGGGCGCCTCAGTTCGTCGGATCCGAATCTCCAGAATATTCCCATGCGCGAGGAGGAGGGGCGTAGGATCAGGCAGGCTTTTGTCGCAGATCCGGGCTATGTCTTCCTGGATGCGGACTATTCGCAGATTGAGCTCCGGCTCTTGGCGGTTCTTTCGCAGGACAAGAACTTGGTGGATGCGTTTACCAAAGACGAAGACATCCACGTTCGTACGGCAGCCAGTATTTTCGGGGTAGCGGAGAGCGAGGTGTCGAAGGCGCAGCGTGCGGCGGCCAAAACCGTCAATTTCAGTATCATCTACGGGATTTCGGACTTCGGGCTTTCGCAGGATTTGAAGATTAGTCGCAAGGAAGCCGCGGCCTACATTGATGGCTACCACCGGCAATATCCTTCGGTGAAGCCTTATATGGATGGCCTGATTGAGTTTGGCCATCAGCATGGCTATGTGGAAACCTATTTCGGTAGGCGTCGCTATATTGAGGAATTACAGTCGAAAAATGCCGATATTATGAAAATTGCGATGATGCGGGTGGAGGCGGCTTTGGCCGCAAAAGGCTTGGACGCGAGGATCCTCCTGCAAGTCCACGATGAACTGCTCTTAGAAGTGAAAGAGGAGGATGCGGCTCTGGCGGCCGTGGTATTGAAAGAGGCAATGGAAAAGGCTGCGGACTTGCCAATCCCGCTGAAGGCTGAGGTGGGCCAAGGCCCCAATTGGTTTGCTTGTAAGTGAGGATTGTGGATGTTTGTCTTAGGGATTACTGGCGGGATCGGCTGCGGGAAGAGTACGGCTGCTGCGATTTTGCAGGCACACGGGATGGCCTTGCTGGATGCGGATGTAATTTCGCATGAGGTGACGGCCAGAGGCGGCGTGGCGATTCCGGAAATTATTGAGAAGTTTGGGCCTTCGTTTGTGTTGGCGGATGGCTCTTTGGATCGGCAGGCGATGGCGGATCTGGTCTTTCACGATCGGACGAAGCTGGATCAGTTGAGCCTCATTGTCCACCACCATGTGATGGCGGA
>CAZCLL010000003.1:8910-13433 GCA_964499555.1 uncultured Fastidiosipila sp. | reverse complement strand
GATTGTGTGGGCAGATGAGGATGTCCGTGTGGCGCGCTTGGCCGGTCGGGGGATGGCTGAGGATGAGGCGAGGCGGCGGATGAAGATTCAGATGTCGATGGAAGAGTACCAGAATTTGGGTACGGAATTGATTTTGAATAATGGGACAGTTGCTGAATTAGAAGAGACCTTGGATGCCTTGATTAGGCGTGAGTTGATTGGGCGGGGGATTCCGTTGAAGACGGGGCTGATCTACGCAAAAGAAGAGCCCCGGACGGAGCCGGAGCTTCTGGCGGATAGTGAGGCTTCGCTTGCTTCGCTTGATGAGTCCTCAGACGTTGAAACGGAATAGGATGACGTCGCCGTCTTTGACCACATATTCTTTGCCTTCGGAACGTACAAGGCCTTTTTCTTTGCAAGCCGCCATGGAGCCCAACTCCAGAAGGGTGTGGGCTGGGACGACTTCCGCTCGGATGAAGCCGCGTTCGAAATCCGTGTGAATTTTTCCAGCGGCCTGGGGGGCCTTCGTGCCTCGAGTGATGGTCCAGGCGCGGCATTCGTCTTCGCCTGCCGTGAGATAGGAAATTTGGCCCAGGAGGGCGTAGGAGGCCTTGACGATGCGGTCGAGGCCGGATTCTTCTAAGCCGAGTTCTTCTAAGAATAGATCTCGTTCTTCGGCTTCGAGTCCGGTGATCTCTTCCTCGATCTTGGCACTGACGGGGACGTAGCCGGCACTTTCGGCGGCGGCTTTTGCCGCAACTTGCTGCACGTGACGATTCCCGACATGGTCTGCGACATCGGCTTCATCGACATTGGCGACGTAGAGGATGGGCTTGGCGGACAAGAGGCTTAGGTCATGGGTGAACTCTGTTTCGTCCTCTTGCATTTCGAAGGTGCGGGCGGGCAGGCCTTCGGCCATGTGGGCTTCGAGGCGCTCTAAGAAGTCTAACTCGACTTTCTTTTCTTTGTCGCCACTACGGGCGACTTTTCTCGTCTTATCGATTCTCTTCGCGATCCATTCCAAATCGGCCAGGATGAGCTCGGTGTCGATGACTTCCATGTCGCGGGCGGCATCGGTGGAGCCTTCGACGTGGATCACTTCGGAGCCATCAAAACAGCGGACGACTTCGATGATGGCGTCGGTTTCTCGGATGTTGGCTAGGAACTGATTCCCTAAGCCCTCGCCTTTGCTAGCACCTTTAACGAGGCCAGCGATGTCAACGAATTCGACCATAGCCGGTGTTTTCTTCTTGGGATGATAAAGTTCAGCCAATTGGTCTAGACGCTCGTCCGGAACAGCGACGATGCCGACGTTGGGCTCGATGGTGGCGAAGGGGTAATTGGCACTGAGTGCGCCTGCCTGGGTGATTGCGTTAAAAAGCGTGCTCTTGCCTACGTTGGGCAAGCCGACGATACCTAATTTCATGTGTGCCTCCTGGCGATTTCTTACCGGCAAATCCTATCACATTTCCTTTCGTTTGTCGGAATTTGTCGAGAATTGTCGGAATTTTGTTGTCCCACAAAGCCTTCTAATCCTCTAAGCTTCTTCCTAGGAGGTGTGCCTATGAGAAGCAGCAAGGTGAAAAGCAGCAGTATCCATGGCGCCGGCGCGGTACCAGTGGACGTAGAAGTGAACATTACGAACGGTTTGCCCTACTACAGTGTGGTGGGTTTGGGAGATTCTGCAATTCGTGAGTCGGCCCAGCGGGTCAAGGCGGCGTGTAAGAATTCCGGTTTTCGTTGGCCGGATCAACGCATTACGATCAATTTGAGTCCGGCTTGGCTCAGTAAGAAAGGCTCGAGTTTCGATGTACCGATTGCTCTCGGGATTTTGCAAGCGAGCGGGCAGCTCCCTTCGTCTCTGCACTTGGCGGCGTGGGGGGAATTGTCGTTGACGGGTGAACTGAAGACTGCCCCTGGTGCGCTTTGTTTGGCGAGCGGCTTAGGGCTTACGGAGGATCGTGAGCAAATTACGATTCATCCTGCGGAAAGTGAGGCGGAACTTCGGCGCCATTTGCACGGGGGCCTCTATGCGGATCAATTGCGGAATTTGGTTTCGCTTTTGCAGCAGGGGATCACGGAGAATAGCCTGCTTGCGGGTGAGCAGATTCCGCTGGCTGAAGGAGAGAAGATTCCGGAAGAGATGCTTTTGCCG
The DNA here is from genome assembly GCA_964499555.1 of uncultured Fastidiosipila sp. Classification (GTDB taxonomy): domain Bacteria; phylum Bacillota; class Clostridia; order Saccharofermentanales; family Fastidiosipilaceae; genus JAAYZH01. The sequence continues at coordinate 11,299 of CAZCLL010000003.1, read as the reverse complement.
ATTCATCTTCAGGCTTCGGCGTGGCGAGCTTGTCAGCTAGCGGTTGCCGGAGCGCACCACCTTCTGATGATCGGGGCGCCGGGCTGTGGCAAAACGACCTTAGCTCGGGCTTCCCATTACTTGCTGCCGGACTTAAGTAAAGAGGAACAATATCAATTAGCGCTTCACTATTCGGCGGCCAAAGTTGACGTGCCGGAGTTCTCGGATGCCCGGGCCGGTTTCCGAGCCCCTCATTTTTCTCTGTCATCGCAAGCGCTTCTGGGAGGCGGAAATCGCTATAGCTTGGGAGAGGTCAGTCTCGCCGATCGGGGCATTCTTTTCTTAGATGAGATCAGCGAGTTTACTCCAACAAAGATTAATCAGCTTAGGCAACCTCTAGAAGACCACCAGGTGATGCGCCAGGTAGCGGGGCAAGTGGTGCATTTACCAGCACGTTTTATCCTGATTGCAGCTGCGAACGGCTGTAAATGCGGCATGTTCTTTGAAACAGAGCAGACCTGTAGCTGTTCGGACGGGCAGATTAAGCAGTACCAAGATAAGTTTCGCAATCCTTTCTTTGATCGGATCGACCTCTATGTGGAAATGTTGAGGCTCCCCAGTGCCGCCTTAACGAGTACCTTGCAAAGAGAAGAAGTGCCGGTAGAGCGCTACCGTGAGGAGGTCTTGGTGGCGAGAAGGCGTCAGTTCGAACGACAAGGGCAGGGGGGACAAGACATTCTGCGCCTAAATGGCTGGCTTCCAACTTCGGAAATGAAGGATTGTTTTCGGATGAGCGACAAGGTTCTGCAAAAGGCAGAGATGCTAGCAGATCGCTTGAAATTGTCGATTCGAAGTTACCAGAAACTCCTTCGGGTGAGCCGTACCATTGCGGATTTGGCTGGCCAGGATTGGGTGACCGAGGATCATGTGATCGAAGCTTTTTCATACAAAAATCGATTGAGTAATGGAGGTAAAAAACTTGTTGGAACACATACGTTACGCAGAGAAAAGTCCTGAAGACAAGATGCTTACGAACCTATACATTTATGAGTTGAGGCGAGAAGGGATCCTTTCTCGTAAGCTCACACTTCACTTGCTAAGCAATGGACTTGCGAATTGGCAGGTAACGCTTTACGATACGTGGCTTCGAGAGCTGGCAGGTCGTGGGGACGAAAACAATCGTGAGCTACTCGAGGCAGCGCACGTCCTTGCGCGAGAGGGAGAACGCGTGTTTGAGAAGGCGCAGTATACGCTAGCCCTTTGTCAGATGGTAGGCTGTAGCACGGTTCTTTTGGGGGAGGAAGACTATCCGGAGCTTCTGGCGGCTTGCGCTGATGCGCCCATTGTCTTGTTCTACCAAGGAAATTTGGCGGCGTATCACGAATCAGAAGCCTACTTGGGGGTAGTGGGTAGCCGCAAAATGACGGCTTATGGCCAACGTTTCTTAGCCGAAGCCCTTCCTAGGCTTGTGGGACTGAAGATTGCGGTGATTAGTGGTTTAGCAAGGGGCATCGATACAAGAGCCCATGAATTGACCTTGCGCCACGGAGGCTTCACGGTGGCTTGCTTGGCCCATGGCTTAGATACGTGCTATCCGCCGGAACACTGGCAAATTAAGGAGGAGATTGCGGAGAATGGGCTCTTGATTTCTGAACATGCGCCGGGTGTGCCGGCTCTGAAGAGTTACTTTTCTGCTCGTAATCGCTTGATTAGTGGCTTGGCGGAAGCGCTGTTCTTAGTGGAAGCTGGGCAGAAGAGCGGCGCCTTGATTACTGCGGAATTCGCTGCCAATCAGGGACGGGATGTCTTGGCACTCCCAGGTTCGATCTACTGGCCCTCTTCTGCCGGTTGCAACCGCTTGATCCGCGATGGGGCAACACCGGTCTTAGATTATGGGGATATTCTTATGGCCTTTGGCCTGGATCACTTCCCTCTGATGATGCAGGAAAATATACGGAAAGAGCCCTTACTGGCGGCTTTGGCCGAGGGAGAAAAGACGGAAGAGGAGTTACAAGCGATCTTGGGTTTAGGGGTGACGGATCTTCGAATCAAGCTCACGGGCTTGGAAGCGGAAGGACTCGTGTTTAAAACGAAAGGACGGTATTTTTTGACAAGTCTGTGAGAACTGTGTATATAATACCGAAAACGGCGGGGGCGAAAGTGGCCTTCATACTTACAGGAATCAGGTTTTGAGGATACATGACAAAATTAGTAATCGTAGAATCTCCATCGAAGGCCAAGACGATCGGCCGCTATCTGGGGAAGGACTATAAAATTGCGGCTTCGGTAGGGCATGTTCGTGACCTACCGTCGTCGACCATTGGGGTGGATGTCAAGAATGACTTCAAGCCTCGCTACATCAATATGAAGGGCAAGGATCAAGTGATCCGAGACCTCAAGAAGCAAGCGG
>CAZCLL010000003.1:0-8855 GCA_964499555.1 uncultured Fastidiosipila sp. | reverse complement strand
ATATGGATCTGGTCGATGCCCAGCAAGCCAGACGGATTTTGGACCGACTCGTGGGCTATGAGTTGAGTCCGCTTCTGTGGAAGAAGATCCGCAAGGGGCTTTCGGCCGGCCGTGTGCAGTCTGTTGCGACGAAGATGCTGGTGGATCGTGAGCGGGAAATTCAGGCGTTTGTGCCGGAAGAATATTGGAATCTTTATGCTTTCCTGTCGAAGCTTACGGACGAGACGGAGTTTCGCGTCAAGTATCACGGGGAGATTGCTGGCGAGAAAGTCAAGAAGGTGGAGGTGAAGTCGAAGGAGGAAGCGGATGCGATCCAGGCTGACCTCAATAACGACGCCTACCAAGTCTATAACCTGAAGAAGGGCCAGCGTAAGAAGCAACCCTATCCGCCTTACACGACGAGTACCTTGCAGCAGGATGCTTCGCGCCGTATGGGCTATTCCTCGCGCCGGACGATGCAGATTGCCCAGCAGCTCTATGAGGGTGTGACGATCGCCGGACAGGGGCAGACTTCGCTCGTGACCTATATTCGTACAGACTCGGTGCGTATTTCGGAGGAGGCCTTGGCTGAGGCTCGAAATCTCATTTCCTCGTCTTATGGTTCGGCTTATCTTCCGGCCAAAGCCCGCTACTTCAAGAACAAGAATGAATCCCAGGATGCGCATGAGGCCATTCGTCCGGCGCACTTTGATTTGAATCCGGAGAAGGTTCGGGATTCTTTGACGAATGAGCAGTATCGGCTTTATGACTTGATTTGGAAGCGTTTCCTGGCGTCGCAAATGTCGCCGGCGCTCATTGATACGGTGTCTCTAGATGTCAGTAATGGCAGCCATATTTTCCGAGCGAATGGCGAGACGATCGTTTTCCCGGGTTATCTTCGTCTCTACGACGATGTATCCGGCGGCAAGGGCGATGACAAAGAACGTCTGCCGGAATTGAGTGAAGGCGAGAAGTTGCGCTTCCGCCGTTTTTTGCCGGAGCAGAAATTTACCTTGCCACCTGCCCGCTATACCGAAGCTTCCTTGATTAAAGCGATGGAAGAAGATGGGATCGGGCGCCCCTCCACTTATGCACCGACAATTTCGACGGTTCTCAGCCGAAATTATGCCGAGAAGGATCAGAAGTCTCTGGTTCCGACGGATCTGGGGACAATGGTCACCGAGCTTCTCGAACAGAATTTTGACAACATCGTTGACACGAAGTTTACGGCCAAGATGGAGTCCCGACTGGACGAAGTGGAAGAAGGCAAAGAGGGATGGGTGGACGTCTTGAAGAATTTCTATCCCTCTTTCCATGAGGCGGTTGAAAAAGCGGATAGTAGTCTGGAGAAGGTCAAGATCGAAGAGGAGAAACTCGGTCGGACTTGTCCAGAGTGTGGCGAGGGTGAACTCTTGCTGCGGCAAGGCCGCTATGGCAAGTTTATTGCTTGCTCTCGTTTCCCGGATTGCCGCTACACCGAAGCGATAACGGTCGATGCCGGTGCACACTGCCCGAAATGCGGCTCGCATGTACTGGAGCGGAAGTCCAAGAAAGGCCGCCTTTTCTACACCTGTGATAAGAAAGGGAAGGATCCGGACTGCGATTTCATCAGCTGGTATGTCCCTGTGGATAATGAATTCTGTCCCGTATGTGGAACCTACATGGTTCTTCGTAAAGCGCGCGGCCAAAGCTACAAGACCTGCGGAAATCCCGACTGTGAGACCAACAAGAAGAAAAGTTCTTCTGCGAAGTCTGCCGGAAAGAGCGGCGGCAGGAAGCGTGCCGGGGCGACAAAGGCGGCTACTGCGGCTACTGCGGAGACTGTAGAGGCTGCAGAGGCTGCAGCGACGAACGCCTCAACCTCAGACAGTGTAATGGTAGAAGGCGGGGCGAACTAAATGGCGAAGCCAATTCGCGTGATCGGAGCCGGTTTGGCCGGTTCGGAAGCCGCGCTGACCTTAGCCAAGTTAGGCCAAGAGGTTCTGCTCTACGAGATGAAGCCCGCTGTGTATACCCCTGCTCATTCGAGTGCCCATTTTGCTGAGCTTGTTTGTTCCAACTCTTTGAAGAGTAAGAATCTTCATACGGCTCCGGGTTTGCAGAAGGCGGAGCTAGGCCTACTGGATTCCACTCTGCTTCAGCTGGCACTAGCGAATGAAGTGCCGGCTGGCCAGGCCTTGGCCGTCGACCGCGAAAATTTCAGCCGGGCAGTCAGTCAAGCGATTGCGGAAAATTCTCGGATTACTGTGCGGATCGAAGAGGTGCACAAGCTCCCAGACGATGAGCTCATCACAATTGTAGCGACCGGACCGCTCACCAGTGGTGAGCTTTTTGAGGATATTTCTCGTAAATTATCTTCCGATACCCTTCATTTCTTCGATGCAGCTGCGCCGATCGTGAGTGGCGAGAGTATTGACATGAGCATTGCCTTCCGGCAATCCCGCTACGACAAAGGAACCGCAGATTACATCAATTGTCCCTTTACGAAAGAGGAGTATGACGCCTTCTATGAAGCCCTAGTTCAGGCCGAATTGGCCGATGTGAAAGGCTTCGACAAAGAAATTCTCTTTGAAGGCTGCATGCCGATCGAGAGTATGGCGAAACGAGGCACGGACACGATCCGTTTCGGCCCTTTGAAACCGGTGGGCTTGACCTCACCACACACAGGCAAGAAGCCCTATGCGGTAGTTCAGCTCCGCCAAGAAGATCATTACCAGACGATGTATAACCTGGTTGGCTTCCAAACGCGCCTGAAATTTCCGGAACAAAAACGAGTCTTCCGCATGATTCCAGGTTTGCAAAATGCCGAATTCTTACGTTATGGGGTTATGCACCGGAATTCGTTTATTTCTTCTGCTGGCGAACTTTCGCCAAGTTTCCGCCTTCTAGAGGATACACGCTACTATTTTGCCGGCCAAATTACGGGCCTTGAAGGCTATCTTTGCGCAATTAGTTCCGGTCATTTGGCGGCCAGGAATGCCTGGCTTCAGAATCAAGGGTTGGCGAATGATTTTGTTCTCCCAGTAGAAACGATCTCGGGTCAGCTCCAGCGCTACGTGAGTCAGGGAGGCGAGCGAAGCTATCAGCCGATGAATGCGAATTTTGGTCTTCTACCGGCACTTCCGGAACGAATCAAGAACAAGCAAGAACGAGGCCAGCAGCTTGCGAAAAGAGCCCTTGATTCATTAAAAGTTTATCTGGCAGACCGAGAGATTTGAGTATAATAAGGAATCATGTTTACGCAAAATGGATTGCTTCGTAGTCGATTGTTTGTGTGAGCGTAGAGGAACAGAGATCGTGGAGTAAAAGCATGGCAGGATTTTTCGGATTATTTAACTACACAAAAGAAGGGCCCGGGGTTGATCCCGATGAGCCACAGAAGGGGCCAGTCGCCGATTTCTTCAGTATAGTCGGTTCCAAATTTTGGAAGCTTGTGGTCATTAATTTGATGATGCTGGTCTTCAACTTGCTGGCGATTGCCGTCTCGTTTTTCCTCTCCGGCTGGATCACGCAGCTCTTTTTCCCCGGCTTTACGCCACAAAATTTTCTGGAGATGATTCAGAATTTGGGGCTGGACTTTGCCGATGGGATCACTGCGCAGGATTATGCTTCGCATTTGTACACGAGTTCGATTTTCTGTTTCATGTTTAGTTTCGTGGGCTTACAGTTTTTCGTGGTTGGGCCTTGTCAGGCTGGTTTTACCTACCTGATGCGCAACTATTCACGTCACGAACCAGTTTTCTTGTGGATGGATTTCCGCGACACGGCGCTTGCGAACTGGAAACAGAGCTTGCTTCATTCGCTCATCAGCGGCGTGCTCTTCGTGGTTCTGGGAATTGCCCACTACTTCTACAGCCAGGTGATGGCGGGGGATTTACTCCCCATGATTCTGCGCATCGTGCTCACCTTGATCCTCGCCATTGTTGCGATCATGCAATTTTACATCTATCAGATGATGATTACCTTTGACCTCAAGCTCAAGGACATCTACAAGAATGCCCTTCTGTTCACGTTCTTGCGCCTGCCGAGTAACTTTGGCGTGCTCCTGATCTGTGTGCTGCTCCTTCTGGTGCTGCCTTTGCTCCTGGTTTGGCTTATGCCCAACGCCGCCTCCATGCTGATCCTGGTCGTTTTATACGGCACGATTCTCCTAAGTTTCACTTTGCTTCTAGTCAACTACCAAGCGAACCGTGCCATCATGAAGTACATGATTGAGCCCATTCAAGCGAAGGCCAAAGCCGCAGAGGCCACCTCTTACGAACCCACCTATGAGCCTGAGGAGGAAGAGGATGAAGAGGAAGTGCCCTCCGAGGAAAAAGAAAAGCAGCCCTCTGGAGAACTGCCTTCCGGTGCACCGGCCTAAAGATAATATTTTTTTCAGCTGACGGATGTGGCCTGACGGCGGCTTTAGCCAAGCATGTCTTCCATCGTGTAGAAGCCGGGTGTCTTGTCTTGGATGAAGCTTGCTGCGCGCAGGGCCCCTTCGGCGAAGACCCCTCTCGTCTGGGCGTGGTGAGAGAGGCGAATGACCTCGGAATTTCCGGCAAACATGATCTCGTGGTCGCCGGCAATGCTGCCTCCGCGAAGGGACTGCAGGCCGATCTCGCCTACTTGACGAGCCTCGCGGTGATTGCTTCGGTCGGTGACTAGGGGGCGTTCTTCTTCGCTGGAGGCTTGAATTGCTTGGGCGAGCAGGTACGCAGTACCGGAGGGTGCATCGACTTTGCCACGGTGATGGGCTTCGACGATCTCGGCATCGAAACTAGGGCCAAGTAACTGATTGGCCAAGGCGACCAGGCGGCCTAAGACATAGATCCCAACGGACATATTGGCGGAGCGGAAAATGGGCATGCTTTGGCTCAGTTCCGTGATCTTCGCTTCTTGCGCCTCGGAAAGTCCAGTCGTCGAGAGTACGGCGGGCTTCTTCGCCTCGGCTAGGTAAGCGGCGAGTTGGTCGGCGAGCGCAGCGTTACTGAAATCCACCAGCACATCATAGTCGACGTCGATGGCTGCGAAATCCGTGAAAATCGGGAAGGGGGAATCACTTATGCTTTGCTGATCGAAGCCCCCGACGATCGTGAGGGTAGGGGATGCAGAAGCGGCCTGAATGATTTCTTGCCCCATTCTGCCACCGGCACCGACGAGAAAAATCTTGGTCACTTCGCTTACTCCTTTGTGATGAGGCCGTAGTCGGCTAAGCTCTTCTTTAGGCGCTCTTGGTTCTTTTCGGTGATGGATACGAGCGGTAAACGGCAAGGGCCAGCACCGATGCCCATGAGGGTCATGGCTTCTTTTACCGGGATGGGATTGACTTCACAGAAGATGGCGCTGATCAGGTCGGAGAGACCGATTTGTAGTTGAGCGGCTTTTGTAATGTCACCGTCCAGCCAACTGTGGGTCAAGTCGCGCATGACTTCAGGGACAATATTACCCGCGACGGAAATGACGCCTTGGCCGCCTAGGGACATCATGGGAATGACTAAGGGATCTTCGCCACTGTAGTGAATGTAAGCATCACCACAGAGTTGTCTTGTCCTGGCGACTTGATGAATATTACATTCTTTGATTCCGACGATGGTTTCTACCTTGGCCAGTTCGTAGTAGGTTTCCGGATCAATGTTGAGGCTGGTGCGGGAAGGGACATTGTAGAGGATCATCGGCAAATCCGAGGCGGCTGCCGTGGCTTCGAAATGTTTGACCAGGCCTTTTTGTGTAGTTTTATTGTAGTACGGGGTGACGTTCAAAAGGCCATCGGCACCGGCTGCAGTGACGCCCTTCGCTAAGTTAATCCCATGAACGGTGTCGTTTGAACCCATACCGGCTATGATTGGGACGCGGCCTGATGCGGCTTGCACGGCAGTTCTGACGACCGATACGTGTTCCGGGTCGGGCATGGTGGATGCCTCGCCGGTGGTACCGCAAATGATCAAGGCATCAACCCCCACGTTGATTTGCCAGTCGACCAGCTCCTCAAGACGGTCGAAATCGATGGCTCCGTCTTCCTTGAAGGGTGTGACTAATGCGGTTGCGCTTCCTCTGAATAATACTGACCTCTCCATGAAGACCTCCGTGTTCGCCTACGTGATTGTCGGCGTATTGTGTGTTAAGTTTACGTTTCTTGCGTCGGAGCGTCAATTGACTATAATGTTTTGGTTATGAAAAAGTCTGATTTTTATTATGATTTACCGGAATCGTTGATTGCCCAGCACCCTGCGGAGCAAAGGGATCACTCTCGCTTGCTCGCTTTGCGAGGGGCGGATGGGGCTCTTGCAGAGTATTCTTTTTTCCAACTGGGGGAGCTTTTGCGCCCCGGAGACTCGTTGGTCTTGAATGACACCCGGGTGATCCCTGCTCGCCTCATTGGTGAGAAGGAAGGCCTTGAGCATCCCGTGGAGTTTCTGCTACTAAAACGCCTCACGGCCGAGGAGTGGGAAGTGATTGTCCGGCCGGGACGCCGTTTGCGACCTGGTGCCCATGTGGTCTTCAAGAAGGATGTGCTAGAGGCGGATGTCTTGGAGGTTTTGCCGGGTGGCAACCGACGGGTGCGTTTTCAGTTTGAAGGGATTTGGGAGGAAGTTCTTGATCTTCTGGGCCAAATGCCCCTGCCGCCTTATATTCATGAGAAGCTCGTGGACAAAGAGCGCTACCAAACGGTGTATGCGAAGCATGAAGGTTCTGCGGCTGCACCTACCGCGGGTCTTCATTTTACGAAGGAACTTCTTCATGATTTGGAGGCTTCTGGTGTTGGCCTTGCCTATGTGACTTTGCATGTGGGTTTGGGGACCTTCCGCCCAGTGAAAGAAGACGAAATTACGGACCATGAAATGCATAGTGAAGCCTATGAAATTTCGGAAGAAACTTGTCGCTTGATTAATGAGACGAGACACCGTGGGGGACGCGTGATTTCCGTAGGAACGACGAGTTGCCGTGTATTGGAGAGCGCTGTGGATCTAGACGGGGAGATTATGCCGGGATCTGGGGAAACCAGTATTTTCATTTATCCCGGGTACAAGTTTCGATTTGTGGATTGCCTGATTACGAATTTTCATTTGCCTGAGTCGACGCTGGTGATGTTGGTTTCGGCTCTTGCCGGAAGAGAGCATATTTTGGCGGCCTATGCCTATGCGGTGAAGGAAAAATTTCGCTTCTTCAGTTTCGGCGATGCGATGTTTATTGAGGCAGCTCCTGATTGTTTGGCGGCGAGGCCGTAGTGGGTGCTAGGACGTCGTGGCTGCGGGGCGTAGTGGGTATTGGCGGCTTTGGCCTAGAGAAGAACCCGGAGAGGATTAGAGACATGAGTGAAGTGACGAAGAGACCGCCAGTTTGGCATGAGACCTTGCATCAGGATAAGCATACGGGGGCGAGGGCAGGCATTTTGCATACGCCGCACGGGAGTTTCCCGACGCCGATGTTTATGCCGGTGGGCACGCAGGCGACGGTGAAGGGGATGTCGCCTCGTGAGCTTTTGGAGATGGATGCGGGGGTGATTCTATCGAATACCTACCATCTCTGGATGAGGCCAGGTTCGGATCTGGTGCGGGAAGCGGGTGGGCTTCACAAGTTCATGAATTGGGATCGCGGGATTTTGACGGATAGTGGTGGTTTCCAGGTGTTTAGCTTGGCGAAACCGAAGGATATTGTGGAGGAAGGGGTTCATTTCCGTTCACATATTGATGGGTCGAGGCAGTTTTTGACGCCGGAAAAGTCGATGCAGATTCAAGAGGATCTGGGTGCGGATGTCATTATGGCGTTTGATGAGTGTATTCCGTACCCGGCGGATGAGGCGTATGCGGCGAGGTCTTCGGCTAGGACGACTCGGTGGCTTGAGCGTTGTATCGAGGCGCGGACGACGGAGGATACGCAGGCTTTGTTTGGAATTGTGCAGGGGGGGATGTACCCGAAGCTCCGCCGGCAGAGTATTTCGGAGATTACGTCGTTTGATTTGCCTGGTTACGGGATTGGCGGGCTGAGTGTTGGTGAGCCGGCGGAGCTGTTTTATGAGATGGTGCGGGAGACGATTCCGTTTTTGCCTGCGGACAAGCCGCGCTATTTGATGGGGGTAGGGACGCCGGATTATATGCTGGACGCGGTTCTTCATGGCGTCGATATGTTTGATTGTGTCTTGCCGACGCGGATTGGCCGCAATGGGAGTGTGTTGACGAGGCATGGGCGTTTGATTGTTCGGGATTTGGCTTCTTCTCGGGATTTTTCGCCGATTGACGCATCTTGTGCTTGCTACACGTGCCAGAATTTTTCGCGTGCTTACATTCGTCATTTGCTTAAAGCGGATGAGATGTTTGGTCTTCGCTTGACGTCTTACCATAATCTGTATTTCTTGATTTCTTTGATGAAAGAGGCGAGGGAGGCGATCTTTGAGGATCGATATGCGGATTTTGTTGCTTCGTTTATGGAGGATTGGGGCAACGGGCGCGATGAGCGGAAGAGGCTTGTTAGGTAAGGTTTGGTTTGGGTAGGTGGTTTGGTAGGGTTTGGTTTGTGGTTCGGGTGGCTAGATTCCGGATTTAATCGAAAATCAACGCGATGGTTGGGGTGGACTTTACTGTTTGGGTGCTTGGATTCCGGATTAAATCGAAAATCAACATGATGGTTGCGGTGGAGATTGTTGATTGGGCGCTTGGATTCCAGATTTAATCGAAAATCAACATGATGATTGTGGTGGAGATTACTGATTGGGTGCTTGGATTCCGGATTTAATCGAAAATCAACACGATGATTGTGGTGGAGATTACTGATTGGGTGCTTGGATTCCAGATTTAATCGAAAATCAACATGATGGTTGTGGTGGAGATTGCTGATTGGGCGCTTGGATTCCAGATTTAATCGAAAATCAACACGATAATTAGGGTGGAGATTGT
>CAZCLL010000002.1:28929-36422 GCA_964499555.1 uncultured Fastidiosipila sp. | reverse complement strand
GTTTAGGTTATAGGCAGCAGCAAGGCAACAAGTGGTTCCGTTAATTAGATAACAAGGTAAAGTGGTCAGGATCCGCAGGAATACACAAATTTCCAGTTGGGGATCGGCGATAAGGACAGAATAACAGCAATAAACGTGGGTAGGATGATCAAAACACCCAGATCGGGGTGTTTTTGGTGTGTTCAATGGGAAATGAATCGATGAGTAATATGTTAAATTTGGATTGCTGCAGATCCTGACCAGCGTAACATCTTGTATATAAGAGGAACGGCATCAATTCCGGATTTAATCGAAAATCAACACGATGATTGTAGTGGAGATTACTGTTTGGGTGCTTGGATTCCGGATTTAAACGAAAATCAACACGATGTTTGTGGTGGAGATTACTGTTTGGGTGCTTAGATTCCGGATTTAATCGAAATTAACACGATAATTGTGGTGGAGATTATTGTTTTACCGTTTTCTGGAGTTTTCCAAGGAAATAAAGAGATAAATAATATGTTGAACGTGGATCCAGACGAATTTTTCCACTGTATCTTGCTAGCTTACCAGTTAACTTCCATTAATTTTATCTATGCGCATTTGGCGTTCTTGAACTACCTTGAAATTAGGGATATCAAGTAGAGTGTACAGAGATACAAGAGATCCATCCGCTAGTCAAAAAAAAATTGAGAGTGGCTTCCGCTCTAAGAAACTTGCCGTGCGGTGTGGATTGTTAGCTAGGCTAGTAGCCGGATACGGTAGACAATCTTATGCTGGTCCGATATTCCACTTGAAATCCATAGCGGTTTGTTTGTCATAGTGTTTGCAGTGAGGCACTGGAGGGTAATCCTTGCGCTGATTGGTGTTTATGGCGGAAGGGACTCTTGTGTTCGGTGCGTGTTCGGGTCGATATCCCCCAGAATCTAGAGATTAGTAGCCAGCAAGGTGGGTAAAAAGAGATATCTAATAAGTTAAATGGACAAAAGTCGGCGATATCTAAGCTGGCAACGCTTTTGAGAGGCAAAACGGTGACAAAAGTGATCCTAATTGTCCCTAAGCCAATGATTTCTGGGGTTTCCCAGGGAAATTCGGAGACAGATAATATGTTGAACTCGGATATCGCTGCGTTTTGTCCAACGTAAGTAGTTACATAAAAATACACATAAACATCAACATAAAAACACAAAAAAACACCAAAAGAGTTCCAGGGAAACATCAATAAAACACAGAAAAACACAGAAAAACACCCGATAAAACACCACAGGAAATCGTAAAAAACCACGTATCGATCATAAACATACAGTTTTTCAGGATTTACAGGACTTAGCTTTGCCTAGGTGGGGTGGGGCACACGACAAGGCACCCGCTACGCTCGGCGCTAAGCCCGGAATGAAACTCTTGCTATTTCGTCTTGCTTATCAAGGGCAAAGCCATTAAAATTAGAAAAAGCTCGGGCGAAGCCCGGCTGGCGGCTAGGGCTCTAGCAGTGAATATTTATTAGTCTCGAAGTATGAGGAGGACAATTCATGATTTCAGCAGGCGATTTTCGCAATGGTGTGACGTTTGAGATGGACGGCGCCGTTTTTCAGGTAGTCGAGTTTCAACATGTCAAACCAGGTAAGGGTGCTGCTTTTGTAAGAACCAAGTATAAGAACATCCGTACTGGAGCCGTGGTCGAGAGATCGTTCAACCCGAACGATAAGTTTGAACAAGTGCAACTTGAGAGAAGAGATATGAGCTACCTATATAAGGACGGCGATCTCTACTATTTCATGGATACTGATACCTATGAACAACAGCCTTTCACGGCTGATATGATTGGTGAGAAGCTTCAGTTCCTTAAGGAAGGCATGGTCTGCAAGATCGTTTCCTTCAAGGGTACCGTTTTTGAGGTGGAACCGCCTACCTTTGTTGTCTTGGAGATTACCCAGACAGAACCGGGCGTGAGAGGCGATACGGCTACGAACGCAACGAAGACAGCGGTTGTGGAGACCGGAGCTACGATTCGTGTACCGCTCTTCGTTAATGAAGGCGATAAGGTTAGAATTGACACCAGAACTGGTGATTATATGGAGCGCGCCAACTAAGGCGCCTTGTGGGTAGCTTATGGCGGTAGATGATTCCGGGAGGCCGAGAGGCGATCGGACGATGTCTCTGGGCTTCATTGCGCAATATGCTGCGGAAGCAGCCTTGCGTGCGGATGGCGTAGCGAGACTTGAACACAGTGCGGTTGCGGCATTCAAGGATTCGTTTGGCGTCGAACATGAAGGAGAAGGGGTAGAGGTGAGATTCAAGTCCGAACAAGAAGGGCTTGTGGACATCACCGTCTACCCGGTAATTTATTTTGGCCGAATGGTGCCTGAGGTAGCCTGGCAGATTCAGGTGAACGTCAAGGCAGACGTTGAGAAGTACACAGGTCTCAATGTCAATTCGGTCAATGTTTATGTGAAGGACATTATTCCGCACGAGGAGGATTACGATGCGTAGAACGAGCAGACTCTTGATGATTACTGTTTCCCTTCTGGCTTTGCTGCCGACGGTTCTGACCATTTTGCTCCTCATTGGGAATCGGGAAGTGGCCGCCGGTGTAACGAAATTCATTGCGGACCCACCGACCGGCGTTCTGCGGATCTTGCTCATTGCGCTTTTCCTTTTTATCGCGTTTCTTTGTCTGCTGGTTTTCGTCTACGCAATTTTCGGTGCCCGCATGAAGAAGAGCCGTTCCAAGGTCAATGACATTGGGATGATCGATATCGGCGTGGGTGCGTTAGAGAATATTTCCCTTAACGCGGCCAAAGCCGCCCAGGCCGGCATCAAGACGGCAAAGGCCAGAGTCTACGCGGCCCCGGATGATCAGATCAGCATTGAACTCGCTGTGGTACTCTATTCAGATGTGGAGATCCCTTTGCAGATGGCGAAGATTCAGGATCGCGTGAAGAAAGATGTGGAGAAGTACACCGGGATCGGTGTCTTCGAAGTAAAAGTCAAGGTGACTCGTGTAGAACTCATCGGGACGAAGGTAGAACGTTGAGGGCAATAGATGAAAAGACTCTTTGACCCAATATTACGTTTATTGCACGGCAAGGATGCCGGCATCGTCGGTGCTTTATGTGGCTTCGGCTTTGCCCTCCTCTGGGCGATTTTTGGTTTTTGGCGCACTTTACTGATCCTCTTCTGCACCTTGGCAGGCTACGTGATCGGAGCTAGATTCTTCCGAAATTCCACCCATTTCCGTGAACTGATTGACCGCTTCTTGCCACCGGGTCGGTTCCGCTGACTAGAAGCCCTAAGGAGAGACTATGAGTCGTATTGATGCACGCGAGAAAGCGATGCAGTTACTTTATCAACTAGCGAGCCAAGAAGGCTCCGAAGAAGAGCAGATCAAGCTCTTCTTAGAAGTGCGCACGCCTTTGAAGACCCAAGAGGAGACAGAGATCCAGGCAGAGGAGGACGAGCCGACGGAAGCGGATGAAGCGGGGAAACCGGCTTATGTGCCGCTGTCTGCTTCTGACCGAGACTACCTTTTGGCCCTGGTCGAAGGGGTGAGGTCACATGAGAAAGAACTCGATGCGCTTTATGCGCCGTACTTAGTGAAATGGACGCCGGACAGACTGCCGAAACTAGAGCGGATGCTCCTTCGTCTGGGCACCTACGAAATTGCTTACGCCGAGGATATTCCGGATTCGGTTGCCATTAATGAAGTGGTACGGCTCACCCGCAAATATGCAGATGAAGATGCGTATTCTTATATAAACGCAGTCCTGGGCAAGGTGAGCTCTCAGGTCTCAAATGAGGCCCCACGTGAGGCCTCGCATGAAGAGTAATACGAAAACCATTACCGTATCCCAGCTCAATCGCTACGTGGCTGCAGTCCTAGCGAACCAAGAGCCGCTGAAGGCTCTTTTGGTGCAAGGCGAGCTCTCCAATGTGAAGCACTACCCTTCGGGGCACTGGTACTTCAATTTGAAAGATCAAAATACCCAAGTCTCTTGCGTTATGTTTCGCGGGCAGGCTGCTTCTCTGAAATTTGAACCGAAAAATGGCCTTTCTGTCTTGGCGGGCTGTAGAGCCTCGCTCTACGAAAGAGACGGGAAGTTCCAACTCTATGTGGATAGCCTGGAGCCTTTGGGCAAAGGGGATTTGCATCTGGCTTTTGAGCAGCTGAATGAGAAGCTTAAGAGAGAAGGCCTCTACGACCCCGCACATAAAAAGGCACTCCCTCGTTTCCCGAAACGTATTGGGATTGCCACGGCTTCTACCGGAGCGGTCATACGAGACATCATTACCGTAAGTCAGAGGCGTTTCCCGGCTTGCCGCTTGCTTCTTGTCCCTTGTAAAGTACAGGGAGAGGGAGCGGCGGCTTCAATCGTTTCAGCGATCCAAAGGCTGGATGCCATGCCTGACATTGATCTGATTATTGTGGGCCGAGGCGGCGGCTCGATGGAAGATCTCTGGTGTTTCAATGAAGAGATTGTGGCCAGAGCGGTTTTCCAAGCGCAGAAACCAATTATTTCGGCGGTGGGCCATGAGACGGATTTTACGATCTGTGATTTTGTCGCAGACCTTCGTGCGCCGACGCCTTCGGCAGCAGCGGAACTGGCGCTGCCGGATCAACGAGAGATCCAAACGAAGCTGAAAGGAACAAATGAACTTTTGGCCCAGCTTCTGCAACAGAAAATTCAGGTGGCAGCGCACCGTTTACAACGGCTTGTAGAGAACCCCTATTTAGCGAATCCTTACGAGCGAATCAACAACCGCAGACAATACCTAGATGCCTTGGAAGAAGAGGTGAGAGGCGGCTTTGGCCACTATCTGGAGAAGCAAAACGAAGCACTAGCCAGCCTGGCAGGGAGGCTCGATGCCTTGAGTCCACTGAAGGTCCTGGGGCGTGGCTATGCGATGGTGACAAGTGAAGTCGATGAGAAACCGATTATTTCGGTCAAGGATTTGAAAGAGCAGCAGCGTCTGAGGCTCTATCTGCGTGATGGGCGGGTGCTCTGTCAGCTGCTTGAAAGCGAGGAAAGTCATGGAAGAAGCGAATCGTAAAGAGCAAGAATTGGCGGTAGAAGACCTGAGTTTCGAAGAAGCCTTGCAAGAACTGGAGAAGATTGTCAGTGGCTTGCAACGCTCGGACCTCACCTTAGATCATTCGCTTGCGCTCTTTCAACGGGGGAGCTATTTGGCGGGTGTTTGCCGGAAGAAATTAGATCAGGCGGAACAGGAAGTGAAGGTCTTGCTGCAAGATCAGCAGGGCACAGCGGTGGAACAAGATTTCCACCCCGCAGAAGAGAGGGAAAGCCTATGATGTACGAAGAAAGAGCCCGTCTCTATCAGAAATCCGTGGAAACGTTTCTCCCGGCCTATTTGCCTGTGGCAGGGGAGACACCCGAGAAGCTAGAAGAGGCGATGGCTTATAGCTTGCTGGCGGGCGGCAAGCGAATCCGGCCACTCCTGAGTTTGGCTGTGGCGGACCTCTTAGCGGACGGAGCTTCCGAACAGAAGGCGGTCGAGACCTATGCGGCTGCGGTTGAAATGGTGCACACCTACTCCTTGATTCACGATGATTTACCCAGCATGGATAATGATGTGCTTCGCAGAGGCAAGCCGACCAGTCATGTGGTCTACGGCGAAGCGATGGCGATTTTAGCTGGGGATGCTCTCTTGACAAGGGCTTTTGAATTAGCTGGAGAGGCTGCTGGGCTAACCGATGAGCCAAGTGCAGCGGCGGACCGGGTGGTAAAGGCTTGGGGGCATTTGGCCTCTTTTGCCGGGTCTTCCGGGATGATCGGCGGGCAGGTGCTAGACCTTGAAGGGGAGGGGCAAGCACTGGCACTCGATGCCCTTCGCACGATGCAAGAGAAGAAGACCGGGGCACTATTGAAGGCGGCTGTCCTGGGGGCGGCGGAACTCTTGGCGGCGCCTTTGGCCGTAAAAGAAATTCTGGCGGATTACGCACTCGGGATCGGACGCGCGTTCCAGATTCGCGATGATATTTTGGATGCCAGCTCGTCTGCGGAAGAATTGGGCAAAACACCGGGCAAAGATCAGGCCAATCAGAAGGCGACCTATGTTACCATAGTGGGTATGGAAGAAGCAGAAAGCTACTTGCAAGAAGCGAGCCAGAAGGCCTTGACGGCCTGTGGGAGATTGACGAATTTGGGATACAACGCAGATTTCCTGAGCTGGTTTGCTGGTTACTTGAGCGGGAGACGGAATTGAGTAAGATCTTGGATGACATCCGAGGACCCGTGGACGTAAAGAAACTTTCGTCCACGGAACTGCTGGAGCTGGCGCAAGAAATTCGCCAGTTCATTATTCGTTCTGTCTCGGAGACCGGAGGACACTTGGCGTCGAACCTGGGTGTGGTGGAGCTGACGCTGGCCCTCCTTCGTGTGTTTGACTTCCCGGAAGACCAAGTGGTGTGGGATGTGGGTCATCAAGCCTATGTCTATAAGATCTTGACCGGCAGGAAGGAGCAGTTTTCAGGCCTTCGGCAGTGGAACGGCTTGGCCGGCTTCCCGAAGACCGAGGAGAGCGACTACGATTCGTTTAATACCGGGCATAGCTCGACTTCCATTTCCGCTGCGCTAGGCTTGCTACGTGCGGCCAAGCTCCAAGGCAAAGACAAACATGTCATCGCAGTCATCGGGGACGGTGCTCTCACGGGCGGCATGGCCTATGAAGCGCTGAATGACGCCGGTCAAGGGGATGACAATTTGATTGTGATCTTAAATGACAATCAGATGAGTATTAACCAGAATGTGGGCGGTCTGTCCAAGCATTTGAATCGCTTGCGGACCTCTTCGAAGTATCGCCATTTTAAGGGTCGGGTGGAGTCCTTCTTGCTGAAGATTCCCGGGATCGGGAAGCCCTTAGCTTCCTGGCTTGTCCGGGTGAAGAATGGGGTGAGAGGCTTATTCTTGAACCGCGAGAACACCATGTTCGAGAACTTCGGTTTCACCTACTATGGCCCCATTGACGGCCATGACGGGCCGGCCGTCGTACGAGCTTTGCACGCGGCGAAAGACACGAAAGGCCCGGTTTTTGTTCATGTCTGCACCGTGAAGGGCCAGGGCTATGAACCCGCAGAGAATGAGCCACAGAATTATCACGGAGTGGCACCTTTTGAAGTGGAGGCCGGTGTACCGCATGTGGCCCTCCCAGATTCGCGGGCGGATTCGACCGAGAGCTTCCAGCAGTCTCTGATGCGTTGCAGCAATTTTACCGATACCTTCAGCCGCTCCTTGCAGTACTTTGCCGTTCGGGACGAACGGGTGGTCGGCATTACGGCGGCTATGGCTTCGGGGACCGGCATGGAGGCCTATGCGAGGCTCTTCCCTGACCGTTTCTATGATGTCGGCATTGCCGAGCAGCATGCGGTTGGTTTGGCCGCAGGCCTGGCTGCCGGTGGGCTCCGGCCGGTGGTGGCGATCTATTCGACCTTTTTACAGCGCGCCTTGGATCAGGTGCAGCACGATACCGTGCTCCAGAAACTCCCCGTTGTCTTCTGC
>CAZCLL010000002.1:0-28914 GCA_964499555.1 uncultured Fastidiosipila sp. | reverse complement strand
GGTCGGCTAAGACGGCGAGACTCACCAGGGCCTCTACGATCTTTCCTACCTGCGTGCACTGCCGGGTGGCGAAATCTTCGCCCCGCGAGACTACGAAGAGCTCTACCTCATGATGAAGTATGCTCTGGCCAAAGCCGCCGGCCCCACCTTCATCCGCTACCCGAAAGGCACCCCACATTTCAGTGCCGAGGAGCTTCTTGAAATCAAGCAAAACGTGGCTCGAAGTGGCGAATCTGAGGCCCCAGTGACGAAGGCGCAGTGGCTCAAACGAGGCACCGAGGTGAATCTCTTGGCTTGGGGCTACACGGCTGGTCTAGCCTATCGTGCCGCAACCGTTCTGGAAGCAGAAGGGATCAGCGCCGGCGTCTTAGATCTACGCTGTCTGAAACCTTTAGATTATGAAAAGATCGAGGAAGCCTCCCAGCTTCCGATGGTCATGATCGAAGAAATTGTACGTCAGGGAAGTTGTGGCCAAGAGATTGCGCTGTGGCTCGAGGAACGGCAGAAGGAAGCAAAATTCACCTGTCTTCACCTGGACGATAAGCCCGTCTTGCACGGCAAAAGGAATGTGGTGCTAGAAGCCTATGGCATCAGCGTAGAGAAACTCGTTTCCGTAACGAAAACGTGGATATCCGGGAGGCAGACATGAGGTTCGGTATTGTTTCAGACAAGTATAAAGACCCGGATTTAACCATCCTGGAGAGAACCACGAAGATCCTAGAAGATTTAGGGCAAGAAGTCGTCTTCCCCGGTTCCCGAAACGGGAAAGACCAGGGTGATCACCTGGTCCCCAGCGGCAATTGGGAAGGCGTTGACTTGGCCATTTCTCTGGGTGGCGACGGGACCTTCCTCTATGCCTGCCATGAAGTCTACAAGTACGATATTCCGCTCATCGGTGTCAATTTAGGCCGTATGGGCTTCATGACAGAAATTGAACAAGAAGACCTAGAGGCCTCCTTACAGCGTCTGGCAAAGGGCGACTATCGCCTCATCACCCGGATGATGCTCGACGTAACCGTCATCAACCAAGACGACGAAGCGCTCTATCACGCCTACGCCTTGAATGATGTCGTTTTGTACCGCGGGAATATCTCACGGATTATCCCTTGTATCTTTACCCTAAATGGGAACAAAATTGAAACCATCCCGAGTGACGGTCTGATCGTCGCAGGGCCGACTGGCTCGACCGGCTATGCCTTAGCTTGTGGCGGCCCCATCATTTCCCCGCAGCTAGACCTGATTCTCCTGACCCCGATCAGTCCACATACCCTTCACAATCGAAGTTATGTGATTGATCCATCGAACACGGTGGAGTTAGGCATCGAACGAGATTATCCGTTTCAGCCGCAGCTCACAATCGACGGGCGTTCCGTCTTAAATATCAGCCCGGCCGATCGGGTGGAGATCAAAAGAGCCGAACGGCCAATCCGGCTCGCGAATCTGGAAGAGTATGAATTCTTCCGCAGACTACCAGACAAGATTAATGCAAGGGGGAAAGCCAGATGAAGCTCAGCAAACAGGCAAGACACCGCAAAATCATTGAAATAATTAGCACGAACGAAATTGCCACGCAAGAAGAGCTGGTCAAACGGCTGGAAGAGGAGAACCTCGGCATCACCCAGGCCACCGTCTCGCGTGACATCAAAGAACTCAATATCATCAAGGCCAACACCATGGACGGCAAGCAGAAATTTGTGGCCTTGAAGGCCATCAACGACCCCGGAACGGACCGTTTACTCAAAGTCTTTGGCGAAGCCGTCTTGCGAAGTGTCATCACGGGCAATCTCATCATTGTGCACACTCTTCCCGGCATGGCTCCGGCTTGTGCCTCTGCCATTGACGCCATGAATATCCCGACGATTGCCGGGACCATTGCCGGCGATGATACGATCTTTATTGCTGCGGCCCAAGAGGCCGACATTGAGACGCTGGAGCAAGAGCTCATGCAGTTTTCCAGCATCGCGAATCGAGGCTAGAAAGAGCGGCCTATGTTGATCCACCTCGAAATTGACAGCGTAGCGCTCATCGAACATGCCGAGTTCGATTTAGGAAACGGCTTCCAGGTCCTCACGGGGGAAACCGGAGCCGGGAAGTCCCTTTTGCTGGGTGCAATCGGGGCGATTACCGGACAAACGATTAGTCGCGACTTGATCCGAGCCGGCGAAGACAAGGCACAGGTCACAGCGATTTTCGAAGACTGCCGCGCGCCTTTCCAAGGCGACGAAGAAGTGCTTTCGCTCATGGAAGAAGGCGAAGACCAGCTGATCGTGAGTCGGGAAATCCGGGCGTCTGGGCGTAACCTCTGCCGCGTCAATGCGAAAATTGTCCCTTTAGCCCTCCTCCGCCTCATCGGCGACACCTTAGTCGACATCCACGGCCAAAACGACCGGCAACAGATCTTCCGCGCGGAGAAGCACCTCAGTCTTCTCGACGGCTTTGGCCAAGAGCAAATCTTGCCACTGAAGCAGGACTACCAGCGCGCCTGGCAAGCCTTGCAAGAGCTGGCGAAGCGCGAACGCGAACTCTTGGCGGACCCGGAGGAGCGGCGCCTGCTGACCGAGCGCTTGCTCTATCAGATCAATGAAATCAAGCAAATCGCACCGAAGCCGGGCGAGGATGACGAGCTCCTGAAGCGCCGTGACCTCTTGGCCAACAGTGAGCGCTTCCGTGAGGCGATTTCCTACGCTCTGGCGAGCCTTCAGGGGGAGGGGGAAGCAGAAGGGGCTTCCGAGGCTCTGGCAATGGCCTACAGCGAGCTTGTGAAGGTCAGTCACTATGAGGGCTTCTCGTCCTACAGTGCGCAGCTGGCGGAGGCCTCGGAGCTCGTGAGCGACGTGATTTCCGCCCTCACACGCCACTTGGACCTTCTCGAGGCGAGGCCCGGTGAGCTGGAGGAGACGGACCGGAGGCTCGACCTCATCACGCGCTTGAAGCGGAAGTACGGCGGGACGATCGAGTCCGTGCTTGATTTTCAGGCCAAAGCCGAAGACCGCTACGCCCGGATCGAAGCCGCGGCCGAACAAGCCGGGCAAGTGTTGGAGCGAAAGAAACAGCTCCTAGAGATTCTAGAAAAACGCGGTTTATTGCTTCGCGAAGCCAGGCAAGCCCAGGCTGCCCGGATGGCGGAGGCGATCGGCCAAGAACTCCGGGATTTGGGGATGGCACAGGCGGTTTTTGCTGTGAAATTCACCGAATATCCTCTTTCTGAGGCGAAAGCAAAAGGCCTAGAAAACTGTGAATTTCTCTTGTCGGCCAACCGTGGCGAGCAGATGAAGCCTTTGGCAAACACCGCTTCCGGTGGCGAGGCATCCCGGATCATGCTCGCCATTAAGGTCATCTTGGCCGAAGCCGATGAAACGCCGGTTCTGATTTTCGATGAAATTGACACCGGGATTTCCGGCGAAACAACCGAAGTCGTAGCCTTGAAACTCAAAAAGTTAAGTGCCTCCCACCAGATTCTCTGCGTAACCCATCAGGCGCAGATCGCCGCCGCAGCGGACAAGCAGTTCCTGATCTATAAGGAGTCTGATGACGAAAGGACCAGAACCTACGTCAAGCCGCTGGACAAGCGAGGGCGCGAGGAAGAGTTGGCCAGACTCTTAAGCGGCCAAAGAGAAGACAGCCGCTCGCTGGAACTGGCCCGGCAACTTCTGGGAAGACACGAAGGAAAGTGATCTATGCTCTATCGAATTGCGCTGGCACAGGTGGAAGCCGTTCCGCATGCGCTAGCTGAAAATCTAGCGAAAGTTGAAGCCTTGGCCGAAGAAGCCTCCTTGATGGAATCGGATTTACTCCTCTTGCCGGAGTGTTTCTTGACAGGCTATGCGTTCCCTGTATCCCGTGATGAAGCGCTGACCGCGGATTCTCCCTATTGGACAACTGTGGCTAGCCTCGCTTCGGAGTACAAGCTGGCGATTGTGGCGACGGCCTTTACCCGCAGCGAAAGCGGGATCCGCAATTCGGCGATCGTATTTAACAAGGCCGGGGAAAAGGTCTACCAATACGATAAGGTGCATACTTGTGCTTTCTCGGATGAAGCCCAGCTGGAAGCTGGAGACCGTTACTTGGTGGCGGAGGTCGACGGCGTGAAACTCGGCCTCATGATTTGCTATGACCGAGAGTATCCGGAGGCGGCACGGATCTTAATGTTGGAAGGCGCAGAACTCATCCTCGTGCCGAACCACTGTCGGGGGATGAAGGCGAGACTTCGGGCTTTGGCCACCCGTGCCTATGAGAACATGGTGGGGATTGCTATGGCGAACCCACCGGGTGAGGGTATGGGGCGCTCGGTCGCTTACTCGCCCGTGGTGTGGGATGAGAGGGAAAATGATCTTGACCCGACGATTGTGGAAGCGCCGGAAGAGGAAGAAGGGCTCTTCTTAGCCGACTTCGATCTGGAAGAGCTGAGGAGCTACCGGGCGTCGGAAATGATGGGGAATACTTTCCGCCGGGTGGCGACGTATGAGAAACTCTTGGACCCGGAGATTGGGCCGCCTTTTCTCAGAGAAGGGCAGTAAATGTATCTTCGTTATCGCGTGAAAAGAGAAGATGCCGGGCAAACGGCGGAAACGGTACTCCGGCGCAGACTGAAGGTCTCTGGGGCGCTGAGTCGACGGCTGAAAAATGAGGGGGGCTTGAGTCTTGACGGGCGCTTCATCCTTAACATGGAGCCGGTTCCGGAAGGGGGCCTTCTTGAAGTCAAACTCTCGGATGGAGAGGATCACACGGGGCCTTTTTGCCCTACGGAGCCGTTGCCGATTGCTTATGAGGATGAATGGTTTGCTCTGGTATCGAAACCTGCCCGGACGCCTACCCATCCGCGCTTCCCGGGCGATCGGGGGCTGACCACGATTTTATCGGACAAGATGCTCCACCCGGCGAATCGGCTGGATATGGATACGTCGGGTCTGGTTTTGGTTGCGAAAAATGGCTATGCCCACCACTTGCTGTCGATAACACCCACGATGAAGATTTACTTCGGCCTGGTGCATGGGGCGCTTACGGGATCCGGGGTGATTGATCTGCCGATCGATCGGGCACCGGACAGCATTATTTTGCGTATGGTTAGGCCCGACGGGAAGAAGGCCAGGACACACTACCAAGCCTTGGCGTATTGGCCTTCGCAAGAGGCAAGCCTTGTGGCCTTTCGCTTGGAGACGGGGCGCACGCATCAGATCCGGGTGCACTGTCAGGCAATTGGGCACCCTTTAGTGGGGGATACTCTTTATGGCTGGGAACAAACGTTTCGAGTGCGGTCCGAGATTCGCGAGCGTAATCGGGCGAACTACCTCTTGCCGGACAGCCGTGCTTATGATGACCCCAGTTTCGCCAGGGATTTTCAGGCGCTTCGCTTGAATCGCGAACTGGGACGGCAGTTTCTTCATGCTGCTAGACTTCGCTTCACCCATCCAGTGACTGGGGTTTACCTGGATGTTCGTTCCCCTTTGTCTTCAGACCTCTCAAGGCTTCTGAAAATCTTGAACCAAAAGGAGCGACCCATTTATGGGAATCTCAGTCAAGAGGCCTTGTTTTCGCTTGATTTACCGGCCAATGTTGATCCTTCAGCCTGATTTTTCGGTTTTTCTGTGGATTTCGTTCAAGGAATTGCGCAAATGAAGGAAAGTTCTATTTGCAAATAACGATAACATTCAATAAAATTGGTGAGAGTATTTTACGTGGGCGTGTTTTTCACGACCGATGACTAGATACCATGAATTTTGACAAATGAATAGAGAGGTGATTACCAAATGTATTATGAATTTTTACTACTTGGTCTGGTGATCGGCCTCGCAGGCGGCGGTTTACTTGTCTGGGCCTTTTTTAAATTAGGGTTCAGTAAGAAGCAGAAATCCCTTGAATCGGACACAGCGAAAGCGAAGGAAGAGGCAGAGGTTTTGCTGGCAAACGCAGAGAAGAGCGGCGAGAGTCGCAAACGAGAATTGCTCCTGCAGGCAAAAGAAGCAATCCATCAGGCAAAAGTCGAACTGGAAAGAGACGTCAGAGAACGCCAGAGCGACTTAGCTAGGGATCGCAACAAGATTGACCAGAAAGAAGCGAATCTGGAGAGAAAGACAGAACAACTGACCCTCCAACAAGAAGACTTACTTCGAAAACAAGTTTCCTTGCAAGAAAAGATTCAAAATGCCGCAAGGCTCGAAGAGCAGCAAGTCCTGGAACTCGAAAGAATATCCGGGATGTCTGTCGCAGATGCGAGAGACCAAGTGCTTGAAGCAGCGGAGAGAACCTATCGCCATGACTTAGGCCTCAGGTTTAATCAGGTGGAAGAAGAACTCAAGGACAAGGCAGATCAACGAGCGAAAGATATCGTGGTGACATCGATTCAGCGCTATGCTTCGGACTATGTTTCGGAGAATACGGTCTCGGTTGTGTCCCTGCCCAGTGACGAAATGAAGGGACGGATTATCGGCCGTGAAGGCCGGAATATCAGGGCCTTTGAGACCGCTACGGGCGTCGATATGATCATCGATGACACACCGGAAGCCGTAATCCTATCTTGTTTCAATCCGATCCGGCGCGAGATCGCCAGAATTTCTCTGGAGAAACTTGTCCAGGATGGCAGAATTCACCCGGCCAGCATTGAGGCTGCGGTGGAGAAGGCGACCAGAGAGGTTGACCAGACAATCAAGGTGGAAGGTGAGCGAGCCGTCCTAGAATCCGGCGTCTTAGGGGTCCCGACAGAACTGGTTCACATGCTCGGGCGCATGCGCTATCGTACGAGTTATGGGCAGAATGCCTTGAAACACATTCTTGAAGTGTGTGACCTGACCGGCATGATGGCCGCAGAATTGGGGCTTGATGTCCAGCTCGCGAAGAGAGCCGGACTACTCCATGACATCGGCAAGGCTTGTGACTTCGAGTTTGAGGGTTCGCATATTGATCTCGGGATCGAAATGGCGAAGAAGTATAAGGAAGACCCAGTTGTGATCAACGCAATTGCGTCACACCATGGGGATGTCGAACCGAATTCTCCGATCTCAATCTTGGTGGCGGCTGCGGATGCTTTATCTGCGGCAAGACCTGGTGCCAGACGTGAGAACATTGAGTCGTATGTGAAACGCATTCAGGCCTTAGAAGAGATCGCGAATAGTTTCGACGGGGTTGAAAAGTCCTATGCCATCCAGGCAGGCCGTGAACTTCGAGTGATTGTGGAGCCTGAGAAAGTCAGCGATAGCGAAATGCAACTCAAAGCATACGAGATTGCGAAGAAAATTGAGGAAGAACTCAATTATCCAGGCCAGATCAAGGTTAACATGATACGAGAAACCAGAGCAAGCGGACTTGCTCGTTAAAAATAAACCGGAGAGTCGTGAGATTCTCCGGTTTTTTTACTTCCTAGCCTTATAGACTATGATAAAATGACAGCAAACAGATGTCTTCTTAGCGGGTGAGAAAGGAGCCTTTTATGCGAGTTCTCTTTGCCGGCGATATTGTTGGGAACAGGGCGCTTCTGGCTGTCTGTACCTGGTTCACGGCGCTTCGCCAAGAAGGCTTCGCGGATTTTTACATCGTCAATGGTGAAAACGCTGCGGAAGGAAAGGGCATCACGCCGAAACAAGCGGAGAAGCTCTTGGAGGCGGGTGCTGACTGCATCACCTTGGGAAATCACGCCTGGGGGCAGTGGGCGCTTGCTAAGACCGTC
Organism: uncultured Fastidiosipila sp.; assembly: GCA_964499555.1. Lineage (GTDB taxonomy): Bacteria > Bacillota > Clostridia > Saccharofermentanales > Fastidiosipilaceae > JAAYZH01. The sequence goes on along the minus strand of CAZCLL010000002.1, from coordinate 21,254 downwards.
GAGACGGAAACCCGGATCATAAGGCCGGCGAATGCGCCGGAATCCTGGCCGGGGAATTCTTCCTTACTCGTAAGCAAAGGGGAGATGAAACTTCATGTCCTGAGCCTTCAAGGGAATGTGTTCTTGAAGAGTAGCCAATGCCCCTTTGATTATACAAAGAAGTTTCTGATGCAGGCGAAAGGTCCGGTCTTCATCGATTTCCATGCCGAAGCTACGGCGGAGAAGCAAGCCTTGGCCTGGCGCTTTGATGGGAAACTTTCTGCCCTCATTGGCACCCACACCCATGTCCAAACAGCCGATGAGCGCATCTTGCCAGGAGGGACCGCGTATCTCTCTGATGTCGGGATGTGCGGGCCTTCGGACAGTGTCATCGGTATGGATGTTAGTCAGTCGTTACGACGCATGGCGGAAGGTTTACCGGCCCGTTATCGTTGTGCAGAGGGCAAATTACAACTCTCTGCTTGCCTTGTAGATATTGACCTAACGGGGACTGCACGGTATATTAAACGCATTCAAATGCAAGAGCAATTCTCGGGGGAATGGGAGTCCAATCGAATTCCTCTTCCCACGATCTAGAATAGAAAGCCTGGTTTTTATGAAGAAAAATGCCACTGGGGCACCACAGCTTAAGAAGGTTCCCCCGATTAAACTTTTTCGTTTCCTTGTCTATCTTCTTATCGCGGCAGCCCTGGTCGCAGCTGACCAACTCACGAAGAATTGGGTGCTCGGAAATAGTACTTTGATGACTCCCGGCGGAGAAATCGTCGTCATCCCCAATTTCTTTTCCTTACGCTACACCTTCAATACCGGTGCGGCCTTCAGTTTCTTGGCCGGGCAAGCCTGGGGGATTTCCGTACTGACGATGATCTCGGCGGTTGCGGCGGTGCTCTTTCTGGTCATTCTTCTGCTGAAGAGTGGCTGGCCGACCTTGCTGCCGACGAGTCTACTGATGATCCTAGCCGGCACCGTCGGAAATGGCATCGACCGTTATGCCATGGGCGGTGTGGTGGATTTCTTCGACTTCTACTACGGAAACTGGCATTTCCCGACCTTTAACATTGCGGACAGCCTGATTGTGGTGGGCGTCATCCTTTTATTGATTTACCTGTTTTTCTTCGAAGAGAAGGACAGGAAGTGCTTTGAGAAACAAGCGAAGAATGCGGTACGGCCTCTGTAAAGATGATACTTGAATTTCAATTAGAAGCCTCAGAGCTCAGACTGGATAAAGCGATTGCCGACAGTCTGGGGGACTACTCTCGCTCGCAGGTCCAAGATTTGATCAAAAAAGGGCTTGTGACCTCGGATGGGAAACTGGTAAAGGCTTCAGATAAGAGCCGGGAAGGGCAAGCCATACGCATTGATTTGCCTGAGCCGGAAGCCATTTACCTTCGCCCCGAAGATATTGCCTTAGACATTGTCTATGAAGATGACGACCTCATGGTGATCAATAAACCGCAGGGGATGGTGGTTCATCCCGGGGCTGGTCACCATTCCGGAACCTTAGTGAATGCCCTCCTTTATCACAATGCAGATGACCTTTCGGATGTGAATGATGAGGACAGGCCGGGTATTGTGCACCGCTTAGATAAAGATACTTCTGGCCTCTTGGTCGTAGCAAAAACAAATCAGGCCCACCGAATCTTGGCAGACCAATTGCAAAGACATGAGGTCAGCAGAATTTATGAAGCCATCGTCTACGGCCATTTCGGGGAGAAGGCCGGCGTCATTGATGCGCCGATTGCCCGAGATAGTAAGAATCGCCAGAAGATGGCTGTGATGTCCGACGGGAAACCGGCAAGGACTCATTTCCGCTTGCTTGCGTCTCTGAAGTATGGCTCCTATGTGAGGCTCAAATTGGAGACTGGCAGGACCCATCAAATTCGCGTCCACATGAAGTTTATTGATCATCCCGTGCTGGCCGATCCAATCTATGCGCCAAAGCGGGAAACCTTCGGTTTGGAAGGCCAGTGCCTCCACGCCAGAGAATTATCTTTCCTGCACCCGAGCACCGGTGAGAAGATGCACTTTGAAGCTCCGCTGCCGGAGTGGTTTGAGGCGGCTTTGGCCAAACTCGGCTACGATAAAAGCCTTGAATTGACCTGGCCGGATGAATGGCCCGACGAGACCTTGCTATGAAGAATACGAGAAGAAAAATTCGCTATGCCCTGGGCGAGAAGGTTTTTGCCGAGGACAGACGAGCCAGATCCCTCGAGGGAGAAGGCGCAGAAGTGGCTGACTTTTGTGGCGATGGGCTTGGCCTTGATTCTGATCGTGATGACGGCCTATATTCAGCTTGCGCGAAAAGAGCGGACCCTCACGGAGCCGGCACAACAGATTGCTACGTATCGCCAGGAGCTAGACCAGGCTAGGCGTACGAACGAGCTTCTGACTGAGGAAAATGACCGGCTGAACCAGGCGTTTCGTGAGACTCGAGAAATCTATTTTTCCTCACTCAACAGTATTTCACCGCAAGACCAAGAAATTTTAGATGCCTATCAAACGGCGTCGCTGATGGCTGGGATGACGGACTATGACGGGCCAGGGATCCGTGTGGTCATTCAAGACAAGGAAGGGATTCGCTACGACCAGACGACTTCGGCTTCGGAGATCGTGCATGATGCGGATATTCGCTATGTGGTGGATTGGTTTAAGCGGAATTATGTGGAAGCGATTGCCGTGAATAAGGAGAGGCTATCTCCGATGAGCCCACTCATTTGTACGGGGCCGTCGGTACTGGTGAACCGGGTGTATCAGTCGAATCCTTTTGTGGTGGAGGCCGGCGGGGATGCAGAAGCCTTGATTGAACTGCTAGAGAATTCGAATGGGATTAATCAGATGAGGAGCCGGGGTCTCCGTATTGAGATCAGCTTGATTCCGGATCTTCACATTGCGGCGCAACAGGACCAAGTGTACGTGAATGAACAGGTCAGAAGATTAGGGGGGTAAACCCGATGAGTAAGAAAAAGACAAAATCCAAGAGAAAAGTAGCGACGACCTGGGCGGTGGTTCTTGCCTGTATTCTGCTGGGCTTTATGGTGGCGCTGCAGATGAAGAACTTGATGCAGCTTCGGGCACTGAATCTTTACGGGAATAACGACATTGAGTCCTTGCAGGATCAGATTCAGAGTTTGAATTTGGCGAATATTGAGTTGCAGCGACGTAACGAGGACTTGAACCGCAACCTGCAAGATCTAATTCAAGCAGGGAACGACGAGAGTGCACAAATGAATTTCTATCAGGCGGAAGCGAAGCGCTATGCGACCTTTGCGGGCCTTACAGATGTCAAAGGGCCGGGGGCAATCATCAGCATCGGGACCCCGACAGAGGAAGCCACGGTGGAAGCCTCTTCCTTGATCGTTATCTTGAACAGCTTACGAGCTAATGGAGCCTATGCGATCTCGATCAATGGGCAACGTGTGGTGTCTTTGACGGAGATTAGCCCGACGGGGAGTGGCCCTCGCCAGAATATCATCATGAACGGGACGAATATTACGAGCGCCAGTGGCTACGAGATTCGCATCATTGGCGAGAAACAGAAAATTGAAGATTTCTACGCGATCCAATCCGGCATTTGGAATGGGCTGATGGCCAAGGGCTGTACGGTCCAGATCAATTATCCGGAAGAAGTCGAGATCCCGAGACTTGCAGAGGATTCACCGGCGTACAGGCAGAACTTGTTGGAGAGCGTTGGCAGCTGATCCGAGGCTTGTGGCAGGAGCACTGGCAGATCAGGTGGATCAGATGGTTCATGCGGATTCGCCTGGCCTCTTGATCTTGCGGATCTTGCTGATCTGACAGTTCTGGTGCTTCGAAAACCCATAGGCTGGAGGCTTGCTGTGCTATAATTTCCTGTAAGTACTTTCGGATGACTAGGAATCTTTCATAAGGAGCAAGTGAGAACATACGTGGATCAGATAATCGAGATTGAAGACAGCAGAATCGTCCAGGATCTCCTAGGCAGCGGAAACCGGAATGCCAAGGAGATTGAAAGGAAGCTAAACGTTGTCATTGAACCAGATATTTCGGGTGTGCGCGTTTCCGCTCCGACTTCTGGTCATGATCTAGACATGGCTGTCAGTATTATTCAGAAACTTGCGAATTTGCGCCAAGACGGGATTCCTATTACGGGTCAGCTGTCTGCCTACTTGACTGAAATTGCCGAAGGGGACGAAAGTCCTGCTACCGATACCAGCAGTGGCTCCGGCAGCTCTGGCAATGGCTTCGATAATCCGGAGTTCAGTGGCTTCCATCCAGGCTGGATTTGCCTCAATGCCAAGGGAAAGCCTGTAATGTCCAAGACCTCCGGCCAATCCCAGTATGTTGCCAAGATGCGCAAAAATGAAGTGACTTTCGCCGTAGGCCCAGCCGGAACCGGGAAGACCTATCTAGCGGTTGCCATGGCTGTCCAGGCCTTCCGGAAGCACGAAGTCGACCGCATCATTTTGACAAGACCAGCGGTTGAGGCCGGTGAACGTTTGGGTTTCCTCCCCGGAGACCTGCAAAATAAAGTCGATCCCTATATGCGGCCTCTCTATGACGCCCTTCATGACCTCATGGGAACCGAACAATATCTGAAGAACATGGAGAAGGGGCTGATCGAAGTGTCGCCACTTGCCTACATGCGCGGAAGAACTCTGGACAATGCGTGGATCATTCTGGATGAAGCCCAGAATACGACCCCGGAACAGATGAAAATGTTCTTAACGCGTATTGGTTTTGATTCCCGTGTCGTCGTCACAGGTGACGTTACCCAGATCGACCTACCACGCACAACGCGCTCCGGCCTGATTGAAGCCCAAAAGATCTTAAAAGGGGTTGAAGGCCTGGCCTTCGTTGAACTCACAGCCAAAGACGTCGTGCGTAACCCCATCGTCCAACGCATCATCCGTGCGTACGAGAAACAAGAGAAAAATCAGGAGCAAAATCGACGCCCACAAGGGACGTTCAGAAGAGGGGGCAGGTAATTCTTGAGTCACCGTGTCAGAAGATTGATCTGGGTCGTTATTCTCGTCCTGCTTTCTGGAGGAATTCTCTTCAGCTTGTATCAAGCTGCGGTGCCGGACAGACTGAGCCTCATCATCGGGGAACCCGTCCCGCAAGATATCATTTCGAATCGTGCAATCATTGACCGGGTAGCTACCGAACAACGAGCTGCCGATCAGTCGGCTCTGGTTCAGGATGTCAACTTGCGTTCCGAAAGAGTTTCTCAAGAAAGTCTGGGGCGTCTCGATCTCTTCTTGTCCAAATTAGATCAAGCCAGACACGATCTTTATGTCGGTGAAGAACCCACGGCAACAACACCTCTAGCTACCAGCCAAGAGGGAACCGAGCCAAACGGCACGCCCGGGGCTACCACAACAGGCCGAAGACTTGTCCCAAGCCAAGCCGAGATTAATGCCAAGGCGAGCCAGATCACCACGGAACTCCAAGAAGAACAGGGAACCACCATGAACAGCGCGGACATTGCAACCGTGCTGGGCTTCAGCGATTCCGTATACCTTGCCTTTCGTACCCATGCTTCGGATATCAGCCGAAACATCATGCAAGGCGAGCACGATTCGTATTCTTTACTCTTAGCCATTACCACGCGGGTCAATAACATGGTCCAAGCCAATGAGTTCTATAAGAATGAACTCGGCATGATTGCCACTTTTCTCCGTGTCTTACTCCAACCCAATATGACCTATGACCAGAACGCTACCCTAGCGGCCAAGGAAGCCGTGGCCGCTCAAGTACGAGCGAACCCCATCTTGATTCCAGCCGGTACCTTGATCGTCTCCTCAGGTGAAGCACTGACCGAAGCCAAGCTCCAGAATCTACGTGATCTGGACCTAGTTGACACCGGGCAAGTGAACTGGCGGATGTTAGTCTCGCTCTTGGCCCTTTACCTTTTGGTCCTGGCCATCTTGTGGATCTACTTCCGCTACTACGAGAAGCACCAAATGCGAACCCAGACGGATTGGATCATTACGATTGCGACGGTCTCCATCGTGATCTTCGTGGCTTCCTATGTCAGTGGCTTCTCGCCACTTCTGATGCCGGTTTATTTCCTGGCCATCATTCTGAGCACCTATTTTGGCCTCCGCACCTCTCTGGTGATCACCTCGATGATCATCCTCTTGCTCTATCCCATAACCTACTTGAACCAACAATATCTCTTTGTCGCCATCATGGGCTCTTGGGCCGCTGCCCTTATCGCAGCCGCACAGACCCGAACGAGAAATTACGTCATGTTGATTGTAGGAACCACCTTGGTTTCCTTTGCCTCCTCGGTCATTTACTCGACTATGACCCAGACCAATACAACCGTCATGCTCCAATCCGCTGGACTTGTCACGGCCAATAGTGCCTTGTCGGCGATCTTAGCCGTCGGCCTTTCTCCGATTTACGAACTCGTTGTGAGCTCGGTATCGCCGATGAAACTTATCACGCTCTCCGACCCAAGTGCCCCTTTGCTGCGAAAACTTTTTCTGGAAGCGCCGGGTACCTACCAGCACTCCATGATGATCGCGAATCTTGCGGAGACAGCAGCCGAAAGAATCGGGGCGAATTCGCTCTTGGTCCGCGTCGGCGCTTACTATCACGACATTGGGAAGACCTGGAATCCTTTGATGTACACAGAGAACCAGAAAGGCTTCAACCCCCATTCGCTGCTCACGACCGAGGAGAGCGTTCGCGTCATTTTCCGTCACGTCAGCTTCGGCGAAGAGCTAGGGCGCCGCTACCGTCTGCCCCAAGAGATCATCAACTTCACTTCGACTCACCACGGGACCACCGTGATGTCCTACTTCTATAATCAGGCGACCGAGGAAGCGAAGGCGAAAGGCCTACCTGCGCCAGATCCCAAAGATTTTACCTATCCCGGCACCATTCCCATGAACCGCGAAACCGGCATTTTCATGCTCGCCGACACAGTCGAAGCCGCTGTGCGTTCTGCCGGTATCACCCACGTCGATGAAGCCGAGAAGTTCATTCGCAAACTCGTCCGGACGAAGGTCGATCAAGACCAGCTGGTCAACTCCGGCTTATCGTTCCAAGATGTCGAAGATATCATCCACGCGTTCCTGCAAGTTTATGCAGGACAGTTCCACGAAAGGATCAAATATCCGGATGCAAGTCCAGTTTCAGAACCATCAAAATAAGTACCCCGTTGCCGAGTCCTACGCACTCATCGAGGAAGCCCTCAGCCGGGCTTTTTCTCGTCAAGCCTTGGCCAAAGCCGCCGAGCCACCTTTCGAAGCGCTGGTTTCCGTGACCTTTGTCAACGAGCCGCAGATGCGCGAAACCAATCGCGACACGAGAGGCATTTCAGCGGTCACGGATGTTCTCTCTTTTCCGATGCTTGAACTGAAGGAAGGAAACCTCCTTGCACCCTTGAGCGAAACGGATTTCTACCCTGACTTCGACGCTTTGGAAGACGACGAAGCGGCGTCTGAAGAGGACGAAAAGCTCCTCTTGCACTTGGGTGACATCGTCATCTGTGCGCCTAGAGCCGCCAAACAAGCGGAGGACTATGGCCACAGTTTCCTCAGAGAACTTTCCTTCTTGGCCCTTCACGGGATGCTCCACTTGCTAGGCTACGACCACGAAGAAGGCGAAGCCGAAGAAGCTACCATGTTCGCCCACCAAGAAGACATCCTCACGGAGCTTGGCATCACCAGAGAAGCACCAGGCGTTGAGACCGAACTTTATTCGGAAGAAGAGGCGACAGCAGAGCTGTATTCTGCCGCCGACCAGAACCTACCAGAGGACTTTCGTTCCGGCTTCGTTGCCATTGTGGGTCGGCCCAATGCAGGAAAATCCACCCTCCTCAATCGCCTCTCCGGTGATGAATTGGCCATCACCTCACACAAGGCCCAGACCACACGCCACAATATTCGCACCGTTATCGACGACGGGACGAGCCAGATGATCTTTATCGACACACCGGGCATCCACCGTTCGAAGAGTAAGCTCGACCGCTATATGACAGACTCCGCTTGGTTCGCCCTACAGGATGCGGATGTTGGTCTTTTGCTTGTTGACCCCGAAAAAGGCTTTATCAGTGAAGTGGAGAAAGCGTGCACGAAAAAAGCACAGGAACTGGGCGTCCCCCTGATTTTGCTTCTGACGAAGACGGATGCTTTGGCCAAAGAAAGCCTGCTCCCCGTTATCGCCCGCTACGCCAAATTCTATGATTTCGCAGACATCATCCCGATTTCGGCCACCAATAACGACAACATCGATTTGCTCTTAGCCAAAATCCGCGAACTCCTCCCAAAAGGCCCTCGCTACTACCACGAGGAATCCTACACCGACCAGACAGAGAGGGCTTTGGCCGCAGAATACATCAGAGAACAAATTCTGGTCTACCTGCATAAGGAAGTCCCGTATTCGGCCGCTGTGGAGATTGACTCCTTCAAAGAAGAAATGGAAGAGACCGGAGAGCGCAAACTTGTGCGGATCCTGGCGTCGATCATCACCGAAAGAGACTCCCACAAGGGGATCATCATCGGGAAGAAGGGGCAAACCCTCAAGCGAATCGGCAGCTCAGCGAGGCTGAAACTCGAGAAACTGTTGGACTGCAAAGTCTATTTGGAACTCCATGTGAAAGTCCGGCCGAACTGGCAAAACCGCGACGAAGTCTTGGATCAACTGGGCTATGTCAAGGGTAAAGCTGGCCCCTCAGCAGACGACATCCTCTAAAATGGGACACCAAAAGATCCGCGGCATCATTATTCGCCTCGTTAATGTCAAGGATTACGACCGTTACCTCTCGGTCCTGACAAAGGATCTGGGCGTCATTTCGGTTTATGCCAGACGAATTCGCTCGGCGAAAAGTAAGCTGGGCAGCCGTTGTCAGCTCTTTTCTTTCGGGGATTTTGAGCTCTTCGAAAACAAAGGGCACTACTCCTTAAACGAAGTAGAGACCGTCCATACCTTTCCCGAGCTCCAAAAAGACATGCTGAAGCTCACGGCCGCCTCCGCCCTCGCCGAAATGATCCTCGATAACACCCATGAACGCCAGGACTCAGAAGCCCTCTACGAACTCTTCATCCGGGCTTGCTATGAGCTGGAAAAAGGGGCCAAGGACAGCTACCTGATCACCTGGCTGGCCGAAATGAAAATGATGAACGTCTTAGGCTACAGGCCGCAGCTGCAGGCTTGCCGCACCTGTGCCGCACCCATTGCTGAGCCTCTGTTCGCTTACTTCGATTACTACAATGGCTCCCTTTACTGCGATGAGCATGGCTTGCGCAAAAGTTTGGACATCACCGCCCCAGTCGGAAAAATCAGCCAAGCGATGCTTCGCCTCCTGCGTCATTTAGCAGACTGCCCCTTGGCAAAGACCTTTTCGGTCGTGGCCAACCAAGAGCTTATAGACGAACTGGGCCAATTCACCCTGCGTTTCATCGGAACCAGGCTCGACAAAAACTATGACAAGTTCAGCTTTTTCAAGGATTTTGCTCTTCCGTCAAGCGATGTTTCAACTGGTGAAGATCTCTGACCTCCTCCACAATCCATTCCTCCGGAAAGAGGTCCCGATAGGACCTTGTCCCATAGCGCTCATCCAAGAGCAGCAGGAAACCTTTGTCTTCCTCCGAGCGAATGAGTCGCCCCGCCGCCTGCAGCACTTTATTGAAACCCGGGTAGAGATAGGCAAATAGAAAGCCACCCTGGTACATCTCATCGTAGTATTCCCGCATAATATTTCGCTCCGGACTGAGCTGCGGCAGCCCCACGCCGACGATGGTCACCCCAGTCAGTTTGTCGCCCACCAGGTCAATCCCTTCACCGAAAATCCCGCCTAAGACCGCCACCCCGATCACCGTTTCCCCCGTCTCCGGATGCGAGAAGGCATCCAAAAACTTTTGCCTTGCCCGCAGGTTCATCTGGCGTTCCTGGATCTGCCAGGTGATCTCTTGGCCAGCCAGCATTTTCCTCAGGAGCGGCAGAATGAGGTCCATGTACGCGAAGGAGGGGAAGAAGACCAGTTGCTGCCCCTTCTTCAGGAGGATGGCGAGGGCGATGGCTTTGGCCAAAGCCGCCTTTGACTCCTCTCTACGCTTATAGGTCGTATTCAAAAAGTTTGCGACCAACACCTGCAGGTTTTCTGGCGGAAAAGGGGAGGGTAGTAGCAAAGTATCCGGGCGGTTATCCTGCTTCCGACCACAAAAATTGATGCTGAAATAGGAGAGAGGGCTCAAGGTCGCGGAGAAAAAGACCGCCGCATGTCGGTTCATATAGGTTTCACTGAGTTTCTCCGACACATCGAGGCAGATCAAGCGGATGGCAAGCCCTTTCTTATTAACCCTCACCGCAGCAATATAGGACGGAGACCAATATTCATCCTGTACGCGCAAGAAAAACTTCGCCTGCGCGATCATTTCAATGAGTTTCCTGCGCTGCCGATTGTCGTTGATGGCATCGATCTGCTCACGCATATGCATAACCCAGGGCATGAGGAGTTCACCCAGTCGCCGCAGCGGCACGTTGGTTGCACGGAAATTCTCATCTTGCAGAACCCGAATGGGTTCAGAAGGCTCCACATAGACTTGCACCTCATCGTCGTCGGGACTAGCCTCATCCACCCGCTGCCCCTCGAGGACATCGAAGCCGGCTTCGGCTTTGGCCATCGCAACCTGGAGCTCCGTGAAGTAATCGCAGACCGCCTGGTTCAGCCTGGCCGCGTAAGACTTGTCCGAAGGAAAGAGACTCTGTAAAACGAAGAAATCCGAACCCTCGAGCGTCGCCGAATACATGTCACGGGAGCGGTCCACAAGGTTGTGAGCCTCGTCGATGAGCAAGATGTGCTGGCCAGCATCCGGGGCGAAGAAGCGAATCAGCTGAACTTTGGGGTCAAACGCATGGTTGTAGTCGCCGATGATCACATCACAATAGAGAGCAAGGTCCAAACTCAACTCAAAAGGACACACCTTATGCGTTTCGCCCGCCTCCATCAGCAAATCGGGGCTCAAAGCCTGAACCGGTAGCAAGGCCTGCAAAGCTTCCGGCAAATGGTCATAATACTGCGTGGCGTAGGGACAAAGCGCTGTATCGCAGTAAAGCTCCGGACACAAACACATGGACTCCTTCGCCCGCAAGGTAATCGAACGAAGAATGAGCCCGGAATTCCGGCGCAAATCCCGAAGCGCCTGCTCGGCCACATGACGAGTCGAGGTCTTCGCCGTCAAGTAGAAAATATGAAAAAAATCCGGATTCAACAGCTGCTTAATCGCCGGAAACAAGGTGGACATCGTCTTGCCCGTACCCGTTGGCGCCTGGGCAAGCAAGGGGGTCCGCCGATCGATACTTTCATACACGCGCGAGATAAAGGTCTCTTGCCCCGACCGAACTTGAGGATAGGGAAACTTCATTTGCTTGATGGACAAATCCCGTTTGGCCGCCCAATCCTCTTGGGTCCTGGCCGCTTCCAGATAGGCCTTGCACGTCCCATTGAACCATTCCGCTGCCTGCTCCCACGTCGTGTGGCGGATCTTAAACGCCGCTTCCAAAGTCTCCGCCGACACATAGGCCAAGGCGTAGGGGAGACTCGCTGGAACTGCCACGCCATTTGCCTGCTGCTCCACCCAGTAAAGGTAGGTATAAAGCAACGCTTGATTCCAGTGCATCGGCTCACCGTCCTCAGGCACCTGATCCAAAGGCCCACCAACCGTCTTGACCTCAATCATGAAAGGGGTGTCAGGTTCATCTTGCTCGTCGTTCATGAGATGCCGTAGGCTGATCGCTCTTTTGTCTTGGCTCGGGATCATCAGCACATCCGCCCGCCCGTTGATCTCAATCCCACGAATTTTTTGCTGGGGTTGTGGGGGTGGGGCGCTTTGGGCGCTTTGTTCGCTTTGTTCGCTTTGTGTGCTGGTGTTTGTGGATTGGGCGCTGGTTTGGGTGGTTTGGGTTTCTTCAGACTCGCCTGGCTTGTCGTTTGGCTTGTCGTTTGAAATGTCATTTGCCAGCCAGGTGAACTTCAAAGGATATTCCTTGAAAACATCGAAGTGAAGGAAGTCCGCTTCGAGGCTTCTCGCAAAGGCTTGGTGCGTCCTCGTGCCCGTTTGCCCGGAAATTTGGTGGTAGGTCAGAATACTTAGACCACCAGTTCTATGGACGGCTTCGACCAATTGTCTGGCCCCAACTCGTATGAGGCTTTTATCTTTTTCTTTGGCCAAAGCCTGAGACTCCTTGTTCTTCCTTGCTTATTGCTGGTATTGGTGTTGCTGTCTGGTATTGTTATTTGTATTGTGTTTGGCTCTTCAGAGCTCACAAAGTTCACTTTACCACATTCCGTTTACTAGGGGATATGAATCGGAATACAGAAGGTCCTTATTAACAGACCACTTGCTCTTTGGTTGCGTTTTTTCAGAGATCTTTCATGCCATCCTTAATATATAACTACTTACCTGGACAAAACTCGTCTCGATCTGAATTTAACATGTTATCAGTTGATGAATTCTCTCGAAAACACCTCTAAAACAGCCCGATCGGGGTAATTTTGAAGTGATTCACCACCTCCCGCTACCCAAAACTCGTCTCGCTCTCGGATCGAGACGAGTTTTGTCCACTTTACCTTGTTATATATCCAATTTACACACCTTGCTGTCTACTCATCACTCGAATCAGAGGGATATCACTCGAACACGCACCGAATACAAGAGTCCCTTCCGCCCAAACCTCAAATCAACGCAAGGATTACCATCCATCGCATCTCTTCAACCCCCGAACCCACCAACCGCTGTGGAAATCAGCCGAACCATCTGACAGTCAAAAGATTTCCTACCGAAACTAACTACCTACCCAACAGGCAGTACCCATTAATGGCAAGTTCTTCAATGCGGCAGTTACTCTGGTTATTTACTTAAAGGGCGGTAGTCACTCTCGTAATTTTTTTTTATATGTAGCGGTAGGTTATCTTACATCGGCGGTATGTTCTACTCGATATCCCTCAATTCTGTGTTCATCGTTGCCGCTGGTGAGACTAATAAGATAGCGTCGCATTCAATTGTGATGGAAATTGAGATGGTAGAAACACAATAACAATGTCAACCTAAACTATCGTGTTGATTTTCGATTAGATCTGGAATCTAGTGGCACAAACAGAAATCTCCACCACAATCATCGTGTTGATTTCTGGGTAAATCTGGAATCTAGTGGCCCAAACAGAAATCCCTACCACGAACATCATGTTGATTTTTATTTAAATCCGGGATTCGAGTACCCTAACAGCAAAGACCCCCACAATCATCGTGTTGATTTTTGTTTAAATCTGGAATCCAAGCACTACCCCTTATTATGCAATAGATTACGCTGGTCAGGATCTGCAAGAATTCGAATTTAACAAATTATCTATTGCTTGATTTCCCCAAGAACAGCCTGATCAGCGCTCTTTCAGAGCTCTTTCAAGTGCTTTTCTTTGGATTTCTGGTCCTCTAGCCCGATTTTCCAGGAATTTCCTTGGATCGCTGCGGATCCTGACCACTTTATCTTGTTACCTATCGATTGTGCCCACCATACTGGCTAATCATTACTTGATATAACGAGATATTGACCAGAACTCACATCAGACACAAGGATTCACTTTTTTATTCACACCGAACACCAATAATGTCAAGCCACTAGTGCCGCTAGTGTGCGCTAGCCCCAAAAATGATAAATGATTTCCTAAATTTCAATTAAAGTAGATAATCTCGGACTTTTTTCCGGTATACTGGTAGAAATACGAGAATGAGCTCGTATAACCATGTTTCAAGGGCTTTTGTTGGTAAAGGAGTGGACAGCATGAGATTTTGTACGAATTGTGGAAGCAAACTGACCGAGGGTGTGGATGTTTGCAGCAGCTGCGGTCAACCGGTTCATTACAGCGGCGCTGAGGTTACGCCAGATCAGGCGACGGATAGTACCTGGAATGCAGCCGATGCAAGCCAAGGTTCTTCTACCGCTGCTGCGGATCAAGGCTCTTCTAGCAATGCTACGAGTGGAACCTACACCAGCCAAGAGAGTACGAGTGCTTATCAGCATACGTCTTATCAGGCAAATCCGTCTAGTGGTTCGTATGGGCAGCAAGGTGGCTCGCAAGGTTCATACCAGCAAGGTGGCTCACAAGGTTCATACCAGCAAGCTGGCCCACAAGGAAATTATCAGCAGGGTTACCAGCAGGGTGGGAATTATCAATATAATCAGGCACCTCCGCCATCTGGTCCGGTGATGGGACGTAATGTTGCTGTGGCTATTATCCTGAGCATTGTGACGTGTGGGATTTTCTCTTTAGTTTGGCTATACCAGCTTGAGAATGACAGTGCCATCCTTTCCGGTGAGGAACCGAAGGGGGGTATGGTTATCCTTCTGACGATTATCACTTGTGGTCTCTACTTGATCTATTGGTGGTATGTGGTGGGCAACAAACGCACGACGAGAATCAATGGGAAAGACAACGGTGTTCTTTTCTTGATCTTGTCGATTTTACAGCTTGACATCGTGAATATGGCCATTATGCAAGGGGACATTAACGAAGCTGTGGGTTACAACAGCCTCTAAAACATAAGACATAAAATATAAAACATAAGACATAAGACATAAGACACAAGCGATAAGACTAAACAGAAGCGCTCAGCAATGGGCGCTTTTTTTCGCTTTCCACAGCAATGCATAGAATTAAAAATTTAATGATAAACATTAAAAAGTAGTTGACAAGAATTAAAGTAGCGACTATGCTTTCCTCAGAATCATACGGGGGTGATAAGGCGCATGAACAAGAGTCGACATCCATGGATTTATGTGATTACGATGGTCGTAGGCTTGGGCCTGACCTGGCTTGTCGTAGCAAGTCCTCTGGCGGCGGAAGAATATGTGGGGCGGTATGGCTTCTTTTGGATGATCTTACCCCTTCCTCTGAGCCTTGTGCTCATGGGCTTGGCGAGGAGGTATTTCGGTAGGCGCGGACAGATAGCGGATCCACGTATGCAACTAGGTGCGTATCTAGGCGCAGCTTTACTCTGTGGTTTCCTGGCTCAGATTGGGATGCTGGCCTATACAATTTTCACGGAACCGTCTACGATCGTGGACATAATCCCGGCTGTGCTGGTCTACGTACTCTCTGTCCTGATCCTTGCGTTTCTGGCACTCGTTCTTCGCACGACCTTGCCACGCTGGCTCGCTTACCCCCTGATGATTCTGCTTACTTTCCTGGGGATTGTTCGAGGCATCCTTTACATCATCAGCGGCAATGTGGGCGGTGCCGTAGCATTCATCGGCCGGGTTCTCGTGCTCATCGCCCCACCAGTGAACTTGGTGGCTTTCCTGGCCAAAGACGCCGCTGCCACCTTCACAGTCACCCCGGAGCGTTTCGTGTTGCCTTTCGCTTATCTCCTTTTTGTTATGGCCTTGGCTGCTTCTCGTTTGTGGCCAAAGGGGAAGAGGCTTCAGAAAGTTGGTGCGATTGCTTTGGGTTTTGTTGTCCTTGTCCTCGGTGCCAATTTTTCTACGCACCGCGTTGATCCAGTAACGCAGCAAGCACTGGAAGTAGCGATTGAACGTAGCGAGCGGGGGCTTTGGCCAAACTATCGGCTGGGAGAGGTGCAAGTTGCGATCCGCGATGGGGGAGGCGAGCTCTTCTTGCGGGACGGGGCTGAGGCGGTTTATCGGGAGGCGACGTTGGGGGTGCTGGCGTACACGGCCACGGTGGTTGAGGGGGTGCCGACGCTGCATGTCTTGCCTTATGAGCCGTCGCGGGCGATGTATGATCCCTTGGGGAATGTAGCGCCGGAGCTTGCCTTCGATTCGTATGTGTCGATGTTGGTGCATGAGGGGTTCCACGCGTATCAGATGGGGGACATGGGGGATGGTTTTTTGGCGGAGAGCGAGTTGGATTTTGACTCGGTTGAACGTTCCCGGCAGGCCTTAGCGGGTCTTAGCGAATATAATGAGTTATGGAATGTGGAACTTCAAAGTGCCTATGATTTTTTGGAGAACCAAGGTGCGTTCGCAGCTTATGATGAGGCGCGTAGGGCTAGGGAAGATTTCGAGCGGGCTTCGCTTGGTGAAGCGGACTATCTGGTCTACGAAGCGTGGTTTCGTCAGATGGAAACGCTGGAGGGGACGGCCTTTTACGTGGAGATGATGAGCATGCCGGGGGAGATGCAGGACAGCCCGCAATATCAGCGGCTGAATACGCGTGATAATCGTAGGATCAGTCTTGGAGTACAAGATTGGTATTATGAATCTGGCTTGGCGAGGGCGTTGATTCTTGGCCTGGTTGAACCTAATTGGCAGGTGAACTTCGATTTTTCTGCTGGCTTGGTGCTAGCTACAGATACAATTGGATGATGAATAGGAGAGATTACACTATGGAAAAACTTCGTAAAACAGCGGGAAGACTGGATCGTTTCTTCAAAATTGTGTTTTGGATTGTCTTAGTGCTTGCAGGGTTTATGGCTGTGCTTGGCATGTGGCAAATGATGGCGTTGGGTATGGGACGGGAGCCGCTCTCGCTGGGGCTTGATCTGAACATTGTCTTCTCGGGTTTCATCTTGACGGCGGAGCAGTTTTCTGGAAATGATTATGCGCTGATTTGGGGGTTTGTTTCGGTCTTGAATGTGATTTTCTCGGTCTTCCTCTTGTACAGTATTGCCATCATCCGAAGAATTTTGCAGCCGATGAAAGAGGGCCGTCCATTTGAGAAAACGTGTAGTCTGGAGCTTGCGAAATTGGCTTGGGTATCTGTGCTTTTTGCGGTGGTTTATCTTGTGTTGACGAACGTTGGAAAAGCGTTGATTCTCCACTTTTTACAGGTGGATACGCGCCTTGTGAATCCAGGGATTAGCATTGATTTGACCTTCTTTATCGTAGCCGCCGTTTTGTTCTTGGTCTCTTATATCTTTGAGTATGGCGAAGAGTTGCAGCAGCTCTCGGATGAAACTTTGTAAGGGAGTGGGGCTATGGCGATTATTTTGCGACTGGATCGGATGATGGCCGATCGGAAGATGTCTTTGAATGAGCTGTCTGCTCGAGTTGGGATCAGTAATGTTAATCTATCAAAGATTAAAACCGGAAAGATCAGCGCGATCCGCTTCTCAACGCTGGAGGCTATCTGTGATGTTCTGGATTGTCAGCCCGGGGATATTTTGGAGTATCAGCGGGAGGAGAAGGGTGGTTGAGATTGTTGGTTTGGCGTTTGAAACATGTTTTTCCATGGGGAAGTCGCTTTATCCTTGCGGGTGAGTCTCGGAATTTAAGTCAGATTTAAGGTTCCTTTTGGTTGGGGGCTACGCTCGCTTGCTATACTAGAAATAGATCAATTGACAGCTGAAGTGTACTTGAATCCGCTCATTCCTGTCTTGAATGAGGTTTGATCATTGGGCCACCGGTTAACCGCATAAAGAAGTCCTATTTTTGCATGAAAACAGTATGTTGTGACAGGGACAGCATGCTTGTGGATATGCTGAATTACCTGTTGTCAGCCAGGTTAGTATGCTTTCATGAACTGGCAGGGTAGAGGCTTTGCAGGCAATAATGAGGTCCTCTTATGATTCATTTCATCCAGTATCTGATTCTGACCGTTCCTTCGGCTGTCATGCTTTTTTGGAAAAAGAACACTGTACTCATTCTTTCTGTCGTTCTGTTGCTTTCGTCTTGTGCTGTACTAAACGGTAAGATTATGATCCTTGAAGATAAGAATGGCAGAGGGTTCACGATGGATTTTCAGGAATATTCGGCAACGAGCACATGTGAACTTTCCCTAGAAGATGGCGATGTGTTGCAAGTGGAGGTCACTCGTACGAGCGGAAAGATCGCATTTTCGGTCAACGGAAAAAGTGGCAGTGAACCTTATACGGGCAACGATTTGCCCACTGGCATCTTCACCGTCACGGTTTCTGAAACGGATGAGTACGTATTTGAAATTACGGGTGATCAAGCGAGCGGGAGTATTATCGTCAAGAACCTGGGGAGCTGAGTTCATCATTTTGACTACCAGCCTAATTTGGAGTGGTGGGTCTTATAACGATTTGAAATATGAACCACTCGGTTCTATCTTGTTTACGATACGTTGATTATTGCGTGTTTATTACGTTCAAGCCCCAATATCCAAGCTGCAAATGAAAACAAGAAGAATCAACATTTGCACTTTATTTTACTTTGAGCTGACAAACTAAAATAAAGCTGCGATAATACTCCCTGTAATTCACTTTTCACATAGGAGGCTGCACTTTCATGACGGACAGAGCCGGAAAACTAAAAATGAACCTATCAGGTGAGGCGGCATACAAATCATTCATGCCATCGCAGCTGCCACCAAATCCTCCCGTTGAACTCGATAACGAAATGGTCGAGCTATTGGTAAAAGCCAATAAACAGCTTGCCCTTCTGGAAGGTATCGCGGTGCGGATTCCGAATGTTAACTTGTTTATCTCAATGTATGTCCGCAAGGAAGCGCTGATGTCATCCCAGATTGAAGGAACCCAGGCCACACTGGAGGATGTGCTTGACCCACTGATCGACGAAAATGCCAACCGCAATGTCGCCGATGTGATCAACTACATCAAGGCGACCGACTTTGCGATTGCTAGGTTGAATGAACTACCTCTCTGCAACCGGCTGATTAGGGAAGCACACGCGGTACTGATGGCGGGCGTCCGCGGACAGGAGAAAAATCCGGGTGAGTTTCGCTATTCCCAAAACTGGATCGGCGGTCAGGGCAGCACATTAAAGAATGCCAGGTTTATCCCTCCAACGCCGGACGATATGA
The DNA here is from genome assembly GCA_964499555.1 of uncultured Fastidiosipila sp. GTDB lineage: Bacteria > Bacillota > Clostridia > Saccharofermentanales > Fastidiosipilaceae > JAAYZH01. Next base: position 2,521 of record CAZCLL010000002.1, on the reverse strand, counting down.
CGGTGGCAATGTCCGACCTAGAAAAATACATCAACGACGATGATGCGCTTGATGTATTGATTCGCGCTGCCTTGATCCACTACCAGTTTGAAACCATTCACCCGTTTTTAGACGGCAACGGGCGTATCGGCCGGCTGCTCATCACCCTATACCTGATGGATAAAGGCGTGCTGACAACCCCCGCGCTGTATATCTCATATTTTTTGAAAAAGAACCGTATAGAATATTATGACCGCATGAGCGAAGTTCGCAGGAACGGAAACTATGAGCAGTGGATCAAATTTTTCCTGCAGGCAATTTACGAATCCGCTGAGGACGCAACGGATACTATTGATAAGCTGGCGGCGCTCCACGATAAAAATATCGCAGCCATCAGGGGGCTGGGTCGCGCCGCAAAAACAGCACTTCGCCTGTTTGCTTACCTTGAGGAAAACCCCATCATTGATATTCAGAAGACATCAACCGCTTTGGCAATCACATATAAGACAGTATCCGATTCTGTCCGGAGACTTTGTGAAATGGGCATCCTGACACAAAACTCCGGCGAGCAGCGCAATAGGACATTTTCCTATGCTGCCTACCTAGACATCTTGCGTGAAGGGACCCTATAAAAACTCTTTTATATTGTCATTAACAGGTAAAGGTCCGTTTCAGCCTGAAATTTGGGCCTAAACGAACTTCCCCTTCGAAGTAAAACTCGTACGTTATTCTTTGCTTGCTTCAATTAATTTTTTCATGCCTTATTCTGAGTAAATCTCTTTATCCGTACGGAAGCCGAAGGCCTCATGAATTGTATCCGTGACGATTGTGCGGTCGTAGTGAGGCGTGTAACCATGGCCCATATGTTGGGTGAATCTCATGCCCTTTATGGTTTCCAAAAGTTCAGTGTCTGTCAGCGTAGGATCGACTTTGGCCACCTGATGCTCGAAAAGTCGATAGACCAAAAGAGCAAGGAAGCACGTCAGGAAGTGGGCAAACATGTGATCGCACGCGTGTTCTTCTACGGTGCGAGAGTGAAAGTCATGTTTGAGTAGACGGAAACAGTCTTCCATTTGCCAACGTCGCTTAATCATCCCCACAATCGTAGCCACATCGCCGTCCAAGTCAGTGCGGACTGCGTAAAAGCCGGCGTATTGTTCTTCAGAAATGTCATTGATGGAGTCATCGTTCTTGTCGGCGACTTTTTGCTCTGCCTCTTGGGCATCTTCGATCTGACTTTTCCGAATTCTTGCTTTCTGAGCTTTATATTTCCAAGAGAATGTCACCACAAGGCGCTGTTCAAGGCCATTTTCACTAATCCACCGCTCTCTGTAGTAGACCTTGTCGTAGTCTACTTGGGGGTCTGTGTTGGCCAAGGCCGCCTGCTTGATCGTTCCATCTTTATCCTGGTAATACCAGGACTGGGGCTCAAGTGCCCAATTCTGTAGGTGTTTCTCTAGTTTCTCAATTTGCTGAACCGTGATGAACGCTCGATCTTGCAACGAGGGAAAGAGTCGATTGTCGGTCGAGGCCAAACCCTCATCCGTGCAGACGACAAACTTGGTGGAGGCAAAGTCTTGGATGATTTTCTTCTCCAAAGGATTCAAGGTCGTTTGTTCATTTTTTTGCCCCTCAAAGAGCTGAAAGGCCAGAGGGAAGCCTTCTTCATCCATAAATAAGCCCATTTGGACAATGGGGTTTGGCCGGTGTTCTTTACTGATCTCGTAATGCTTCAGCCCACTGGGCTCATTACTCGCAAAGAAAAAGTTCGTGCAGTCGTAGTACAAGATGCCGGTTTTTCTTTGACGGATTTTCAGGCTGTTCTTGTATAGCTGAGCCTGGATAGAGTCACTGGACTCTGCCAAGATATCCAAGGAATGATAGACGTGCTGCGGCTGAAACTTCTTTTCTCCTAAAAATAGCTTAGCTTCTTCCGTGGTCGCCTGCGTAGATGAAGGAAAAGGATTCTTCCATAAACGAGAGCAGCCAAGACCTCGCTTAGATCATAAGTGAGTTTATGAGACTGGCTTATTTTCTTGCAAATCTTGGGCAGGTCTAAGCGGTAGAAAATGTTTTGCAAGAACAAATAGCCCGCGTGATACACCCGCTGCTGATTAAGGGGAATGGACTTTTGGGGGTTGAAGGGGACAAGGATCTCTGCGTTTTCTTCTTCTCTAGCCAGATTCATTGCAGCAATCTGTGCTTCCACCCACGCTTTCGGATCTTCACCATTTAGTTTTTTGAGCAAGGTTTTATGGTTACCAAACTTATAGACAATCTTGGTCGTTCTCTTACCATTTACGATCACGTCATCGATTCCATAGTAGATAACCGAGCCAACTGATTCACTTGTTTTCTAACGCATCGCCTAAACCTCCCCCTCACGTAAATCGTAGTCTACCATAGCCCGAAAGCACACGCAGTAGACTTTTCGGCAAACAAAAAACCACCTACTGACAAATCCCTTTATCAATAGGTGGCCATTGATCTGGTGCGGACAACAGGACTTGAACCTGCATGAGTCTCCTCACTAATACCTGAA
>CAZCLL010000001.1:37735-38687 GCA_964499555.1 uncultured Fastidiosipila sp. | reverse complement strand
TGAAGAGCATGGGGACCTGCATGCCGAAGAGGGTGATGATGGGCAAAAGGGCGTTTCTAAAAGCATGTTTGTAGATGACTTTTTTGTGGCCGATGCCTTTGGCCCGGGCGGTGCGCAGGTAGTCTTGCTCGAGGATTTCGAGCATGGAGGAGCGGATGTAACGGATGTTGACGCCGACGATGGAGAAGACCATGACGGCGACGGGCATGATCATGTGTTGGAGGACGTCAATGAAGCCGCCGGCGGTGCCTAGGGTGGTCATGCCGGCGGAGGGGAGCCAGCCGAGCTTGAGGTTGAAGAGGTAGATGAGGACTAGGGCCATGAAGAAGCTGGGGATACTGGTGCCGACGAAGGAGAGGGTGACGATGGTGAAGTCGGAAGTTTTGTATTGGTTGACGGAACTGTAGATGCCGGCTGGGATGGCGATGAGCATGGAGATGATGAGTGAGGTGGCCATCAGGAGGACGGTGGGGCCAACATACATGCCAATCAGGGTGGTGACGGGCATGTTTTGGCGGAAGGAAAAGCCTAGGTTGCCGGTGAGGGCTTCTTTGAGCCAGTTCCAGTATTGGATGATGACGGGCTGGTCGAGCCCCAAGAGGGCGGCGCGCTCGTCGATGGCGGCTTGGGTGATGCGCGGCCCCATCATCATTTCCATGGGGTTGCCGGCTAGGGTCATCACGAAGTAGTCGAGGATGGTGATGCCTAGGAGGACGGGGATGGCGATGAGGAGGCGCTTTAGGATGTATTTGATCATGTTGGGAGCTTCCCCTCTTTCTTGAGTCTTTGCCAGACGGGGCAGGCGGCTAGGTGTGGACTGGGGGCGGCTTTGGCCAAAGCGGCCTCCTCGAGGTTGACTTGGATGAGAGGTGGTTCTTGGGTGCGGCAGGTGGCTTCGACGTAGGGGCAGCGGGTGTGGAAGCGGCAGCCGGTGGGGGGATTGACACCAGAG
>CAZCLL010000001.1:30928-37725 GCA_964499555.1 uncultured Fastidiosipila sp. | reverse complement strand
CTTCTAGGCTGTACTGGCCACCGGTGTGGTCGGCGGGGTCTGGGATGGGGTCGGCTTGCGTGAGGGCCAGCGTGTAGGGGTGCTGGGGGTTTCGGAAGAGTTCGCTGCCAGTGGCGATTTCCATCATTTTGCCGAGGTAGAGGACGGCGATGCGGTCACTGATGTAGTGGACGGCACCTAGGCCGTGGGCGATGAAGAGGTAGGTGAGGTTGAGCTCTTTTTGGAGGTCGCGGAGGAGGTTGAGGATTTGGGCCTGGATGGAGACGTCGAGGGCGGAGACGGGCTCGTCCAAGACGATGAGGGAGGGGTCGAGACTTAGGGCCTTGGCGATGCCGAGGCGCTGGCGCTGCCCGCCGGAGAATTCGTAGGGGTAGCGGCCGAGGCTGTTGTGCGGTAGGCCGACGAGGTCTAGGAGGCGCTTGACTTCGGTGTCGATGGTGGCTTTGGTGGCGAGTTTGTGGTAGAGCATGGGCTCGGCCAGAATTTCGCGGATGTGTTTTCTGGGGTTTAAGGAGGTGTTAGGGTCTTGGAAGACCATCTGGATTTGGCGGCGGATGTCGTAGAGTTCGGAACGGCTCATGTCGACGAGGCTTTTGCCGCGGTAGAAGATTTGGCCGGCGTCGGGTTTTTCGAGTGCGACGATTTGGCGGCCGATGGTGGATTTACCAGAGCCGGATTCGCCGACTAGGCCAAGGGTTTCGCCTTCGAAGATTTCGAAGCTGACGTCGTCTACTGCGTGGACGACTTCTTTGCGGGGCCAGAGGCTTTGGCTGTAGGCGGGGTAGTGTTTGCTAAGGTGCTCAACACGAAGGAGGGCTTGCCTTTCGTTTGTCATTGGGCCTGGCTCCTTTCGGTTTGGCTTGGGGTTGCGGCGGTGCTGCCGTGTTCGACGCTGACGTCGATGGGTATGTAGGTGGGTAATTCGCCTTTGACGGCGCGATGGCAGCGAACGCAGTGTGGGAAGGCTTGGATGAGTTCGCTGTCTCTTACGCTTGTGAGTGCTTGGGGCTGGTCGCAGGCTGGGACATGGAAGGCGCAACGGCTGGCAAAGCGGCAGCCTGTGATGTTTTCGTAGTTTTCGGGGACGCTGCCGGGGATCGCGGTGAGGCGGCGTTCCTTGTTGTCGTAGATGGAGGGGATGGCGTGCATGAGACCTTGGGTGTAGGGGTGGTCCGGACTGTCAAAGAGGACATTGACGTCGGATTGCTCGACGATTTGGCCGGCGTACATGACGAGGACGAGGTCGGCCATTTGGGCGACGAGACCGATGTCATGGGTGATGAGGATAACGGCGAGGTCGGTTTCGTTGGCGAGTTTCCGGAGGAGTTGCATGATTTGCGCCTGGATCGTGACATCGAGGGCCGTTGTGGGCTCGTCGGCGATGAGGAGTTTGGGAGAGCCGGCTAGGGCCATGGCGATCATGACACGCTGGCGCATGCCGCCGGAAAGCGCATACGGATAGCGATCGAGCATGCGCTGAGGCTCTGGGAGGCCGACTCTTTCGAGTAGCGTGAGGGCTTCTTGCCGGGCCGCGGCTTTGGCCAAGCGACGATGCGCTTGAATGGCCTCGATTAACTGGTTGCCGATGGTGAAAACTGGGTTGAGCGAGGAGATGGCGTCCTGGAAGATCATGGCCATGTCACCGCCGCGGATCTGGTCCAGCGAGGGCTCGGACATCTGGAGGAGGTCCTGACCGTTGAATAAGGCCTCGCCCTCAAGGACCTTGCCGTTTCGAGGCAGAAGGCCCATGAGGGAGAGCGCAGTTACACTTTTTCCACTCCCCGACTCACCGACGATGCAGAGAATTTCCTTCGGAGAAACAGTGAAAGAGACGCCGTCGAGCGCCTCCTTCGTTCCCCAGTCACTGCTGAAAGTGGTGCGGAGATTTTTTACTTCAAGTAATGGCTTCAATTACCAATGCCTTTCTTGTTTGTGGCTGTTCTTTCTTACTGGATGTCCCAGGTTTCCACGTTGTGGAAGCTGCCGTAGACGGACGGGGTCGCGTTGACCAGGCGGTTCGAAACGGCACCTAGAGGACTCAGCACATACGAACTGAAAATCGGTACATCTTCTTGCATAGCACGATTGATTTTACCATAGATTTCGGTGAGTCTGGGGACGTCATTGCTGACCAAAGCGGCCTCGTTGACAAGCTCGTCGACTTCCGGGTTGTTGTAGAGCGGCCAGCCTTCGTTATAGGTCAGCCATTGGATGTCCAGGGCGGGTGCCGACGGTGCGATGGTGTACTGAACGGCCATCATGTCAAAGTCGTGGTTGTTGGCATCGGTCAGGAGCTGGTTGAAGTTGACGGTCTGCAATTGGACATTGATGCCGACTTCTGCGAGCTGCGCGACGATGACATTGGCTGCTTGCTGATAGGTTCCGTCACCGGAATCGATCTTGAAGATGAGGGTCTGGCTACCATCCCATTCGGCTTCGGCTAGGAGCTCTCTGGCTCGGTCTGGATCGTATTGGGTGACTTCCAAGGTGCTGTCGAAGTAGGGGCTGGCGGAGGTCTGGAAGCCGTCAACGACTTCGCCTTTGCCATCTAAGAATTGATCGACTAAGAGTTCTCTGTCGATGGCGGCTAAGATGGCTTGGCGGACACGCTTATCGGGGACAGATTCATTGTTGATGAAGGTCAAAACCGAGGTGACGGGGTCGCCGTAGACGGCTTTGGCATTGGCTAAGGTTTCGATGGAAGGGATGTCTTCCACAGCGAAGACACCGGTGGTTTGCTGAACGAAGTCAATTTCGCCAGAAGCCAAACCGGAATAGAGCTGGCTCGAGGTGCGGATGACAATGTTGAGCTTGTCGATGATGGGCTCGCCTTTGAAGTAGGTCTCGTTCTTGACGTAGCTTACATTGTGGGCGACGTCAGCGGATACGGTACGGAAAGGACCGTCAACAACTTCAGGAGCCAGGAAGTAATCACTGGTTGCCATCTGGGCAGCTGTCTGACCTTCAAATTCGTGGGCAGGAATCGGGAAAATGTAGCAGAGGAAGTTATAGCTGAAGGTTTCCAAGCTCATCGGGACAGCGGCGTGGAATTCCATCGTCAAGTCATCGATTTTCTGGAGGCCTTCGACTTCTGTAACGTTGTCTTCGACCTGTCCGGATTCATCAAAACCTTTGAGGTTTGCATAGCCGGCCATGGAGACGTTAGATACGGATTTTGAGGTCTGCATCAGGATAGTGTAAATGACGTCGTCGACGGTGACAGGTTCGCCATCCGACCACTTCACATCGTCTCTCAGTTTAACGGTGAAAACGGTGCCGTCTTCATTGGCGGTAAATTCCTCGGCGAGCACGCCGGCAAAGGTGCTGTCGCTGGCGATTTCAACGAGTGGCAAATAGGCCAGACCGACGGCATATTTCATCGATTCAGAAGCATCAATCAAAATCGGATTCATGCTGGTGATTGAGTAGGTCATACCGACGTTGACAATCTTGTCTTCACCGGGGGCTTCCGTCCCGGGCTGACTGGCGTCCGTGCCGGGTTGGCTGGCTTCGGTTCCCGGTGTGGTGGTCCCGCCGGTTGATGGGTTCGTCGGATCGCTGCAAGCAGCTACGGAAAAGGCTAGGACACCTGCTAGGGCCAAAGCACCAAGTCGCTGTAGAATTTTTTTCATTCTATGTACTCCTCTTACTTTTGCATTTTGTGTTCCACCCTGACCCCTTCTCCTCAAGGGGCTCTAGGTTCTGCCTCGTCTCCCCTATTGCTCGGGCAGACGGGGGCAGGCATACTGGTTATTATAATGCTTATCACATGGAAGTTTGTAACTAATTTAGTAGGTTGATGCGTGGTTTATTGCTTGTAAACAAACTTTTCCGTTGTTTTCTGGCCAAAGCCGCCTCTTCCCACTTTTTCCAGTGGTTTTTGTTAAGTTTTCTGTAATTTTTCCTGCTATTTCAACCAAAATGTGAAATGTGTCGAAGAAATTCTTGGAACGTTCCAAATTAGGTCTTGCTATACTTTTCAGGTCTGTTATAATTTAATTGCTTAGGTTTCTCAATTTTGTAAACCATTTGAAAAAATGATTGTTGATTTTGCTATGATATCTGCTATAGTAGGTATGAGCTACTAAGATCTTAGCAAACAAATGGCTGCAAACCGAAAACCAAGTAATAATTTATCAGATGGAGCTGCATAATTATGAAATTCAGTAAAACGACTGAGTACGCCCTGAGGACAATGATTTTCCTCGCACGTGAGGAAGGCATTAACAACACTCGTAAGATTAGTGAAGCCTGCAACATTCCCTACAAGTATTTCCAGAAGATTTCCCATTTGCTTGCCCAGAGAGATTTGATTGACATCACTCGCGGCAAACATGGCGGCTTTATGCTTTCCAGAAGTCCTGAGCAGATCGCTGTCCTTGAGATTTTAGATGCTGCAACGGAGAAGCAAGAAAGAGATGACGCTTGCCACCTTTATGGCGACGCCTGTAAGCACAATAATGCTTGTGATTCTTGTTCTCTTCGCCAGAACATCCTCAAAATCGAGGCTTATGAAAAAGAACTCTTGACTGCTCTTACCCTTCAAGAGATTGCTTTGGGCGAAGGAAAATGCTGTACAGTGGAAGAGAAGGAAGAAGCCTAAGTAGCTTTCGCTATTCGGTTTTCCTTTCTTGATTCATTCACTTGTTCTGTGTGACGCACCACATCTTTTGTGGTGCGTTTTTTTTGGTGTAAGGTATTCGTAGGATATGTGTCGTGAGAAGGAGAGTTCCTAGGTGAAAGTCTCAACTGTTTGCTATCTGAAGTATGAAAATGACTGGCTGATGCTCTTTCGCAACAAAAAAGAGCAGGATGTCAATCACGGAAAATGGATTGGCGTGGGCGGCAAGCTGGAGAAGGGTGAATCGCCTGTAGAAGGTGCCAGACGAGAGATTTGGGAAGAGACCAGACTGGATCCGCCGACGTTGAAAATTTGCGGGATTCTGACCTTCCTCTATGAAGATAAGGAAGATGAATATATTTTTGTTTGCCAGGGCGAGGCGAACCAAAGAGAATTTGGTGAATGTTCGGAAGGGCAGTTGGCCTGGATTCCTCAAGAAGAAATGATGAATTTGCCGATGTGGCCAGGCGATAAGCTTTTCCTCCCTAGTGTTCTGGAGGAGTCACCCTTCTTCAGCCTTAAACTCACCTATGACAAAGAAGACCGGATGGTGGAAGCGGTGCTGGAGTAAGGCTTAAAGGATCAGAGATTGGCAAAAAACCCGGACCATAGCAAGGGATCCGGGTTTTCTTTCGGTGTGGAATGGCTGGCCTTAGACCAGGCGGTCTTGAAGTTTCGCAGGATCAGACATGATGTGGAAGTGGACGTGGAAGACGCTTTGGCCCGCACCTTTGCCACAGTTGTTGATCACGCGGAAACCCGTTTCGCTAAGGCCCAGGCGCGAGGCGATTTGGGGAATGGCAGCCAAGAGAGCCGCAGCATCTTCCCTGCCCTCTTCAGTCTGGGCTAGGTCTTGGATGTCACGATAGTGCTTCTTCGGCAGGAGGAGGAGATGAACCTCGGTTTGGGGGTTCGTGTCGCGGAAACAAGCAACTTGCTCGTCCTCATAAAGCAATTCGGTTGGGATCTGTCCGTTGGCTAGTTTACAGAAAATGCAATCGTCCACGTGCATGAGGAACCTCCTTGAATCATGTCGCCTTAGGCGAGCTGGGCTTCGATGGTTTTTTGGGCTGCGGCTAGGGCGTCGCTTAGTTTGGTGACGTCCTTGCCGCCGGCTTGGGCCATGTCGGGGCGACCGCCGCCACCACCGCCGGCTGCTTGAGCGGCGGCTTTGACAATTTGGCCGGCGTGGATGCCTTTGGTCACAGCTTCCGGGGAGGCCATGGCGAGGAAGTTGAGTTTGTCGCCAGCTTTGATGGCGAGGGCCAAGACGGCTGGTTCTAGACGGCTGCGGAGCACGTCGCCCAATTCGCGAAGGCCGTCTGCGTCAGAGGCTTGCACTTCGGAGACGAGAACGTTGATGCCGTTGATTACATGGGCTTTGGCTTCCAGGCCTTCGTTCAACGCGCGCGTTTGAGCGGCTTCCATGGCGGCAATTTCGCGCGCCAGGTCTTTGTTTTCCTGCTGAAGGGACGTGACGCGGTCTTCCAGATCGGCCTGCGGTGTTTTCAGGAGGCCGGCCAAGTTTTGCAGCAAGATGCGGTCGGCAACGGAGAGTGCTTGGGAAGCCTTACCGGTGACCGCATCAATGCGGCGCACACCTGCTGCAATCGAGGATTCGGTCAGGATACGGAAACTCCCGGCTTGGGATGTGTGGCGAAGGTGTGTGCCGCCACACAGTTCCATGGAATAATCGCCACAGGAAACGACCCTCACGGCATCTCCGTACTTCTCGTCGAAAAGAGCCATGGCACCGGCGTCTTTGGCCTCCGCAACCGACATAATCTGCGTCGTTACGGGGTAGTCGGCGAGGATGGACTCATTGACCACGCGCTCGATCTCGCGGATCTCGGCGGGGGTGAGGGCGCTGAAATGATTGAAGTCGAAGCGGAGGTGGTCGGCGTTGACCTCAGAACCGGCCTGGGTAACATGTTCGCCAAGGACGGTGCGCAGGGCCTTGTGGAGAAGGTGCGTGGTCGTGTGGTTCCGGGCGGTCGCACGGCGATTCTCGACATCAACCGAAAGGGTCACGGGACGCCCAGCTTGCAAAATACCGCGGACAACCTGGCCCTGGTGGAGGTAGATACCACCCGGGGTCTTCGTTGTGGTCGTGATCTTCGCCTCTACCTCTTCGCCTTGTGTCGCTAGGCCAAAGTCGCCTTCCTGCCCGCCGCCC
>CAZCLL010000001.1:13345-30918 GCA_964499555.1 uncultured Fastidiosipila sp. | reverse complement strand
TAGGCCGTGTTCTCCGTACCCGCGCGCCGCTTGCCTTCCTGCCCGCCGCCCGTCGCGTAGAAGGGCGTCTTGTCCGTCACGAGGAGGAAGTTCTCCCCTTCCCCGAGGGATTGGGCGACGCTTAAGCTGTCGGCGTCCTCGGTCTGGGTGATGATGAAGAGAAGATTGGCCTCGTCTTCGAGCAAGTCGTAACCGGTAAACACCGTGCCTTTGCTCTTGCTGACGGCGTCCGGAAGGGCTAAGCCACCCCAAGCCGTCTTGACATTGGCTCGGGTGTTCTCTTGGGCTCTCTTGCGCTGCTCTTCCATGAGGGTACGGAAGCCTTCTTCGTCCAGAGTCAAGCCGGATTCGGCAGCGATTTCCTTCGTGAGGTCTAGCGGGAAGCCATAGGTGTCATGCAGGCGGAAAACATCGGCAGCAGGCAGAACGTGACCGCCCTCGGCCTTAACACGGGCAACATATTCGGCCACGAGGACATTGCCCTGAGACAGGGTGCGGTCGAAGGATTTTTCTTCGTTGGCAATAGTGTTCATGATGAAGGCTTGATGCTCATAGAGTTCTGGATACGCAGAACCTGATGTCTCAATCACCTTCTCTGCTAAACGGGTCAGGAAAGGTCCTTCAATGCCCAGCATGCGGCCATTGCGGATGGCGCGGCGCATCAGGCGGCGCAAAACATAGCCGCGCCCCCCATTAGAAGGCGTGATGCCGTCACCGATCATCATGACGGTGGAGCGAATATGGTCGGTAATGATCCGGACCGGCACGTCGATTTCACGTTCTTTGCCGTAGGTGACCCCTGCCAACTCACAAACCAAGTCTAGGATTGAACGGATCGTGTCGACTTCGAAAATGCTGCCCACCTCTTGGCAAATCGTAGCTAAACGCTCTAGGCCGACGCCGGTATCAATATTTTTCTGGGCGAGCGGCAAGTAGGAACCGTCCTCTTGGCGGTCGAACTGGGTGAACACCGAGTTCCAAAACTCCACGAAACGATCACATTCACAACCCGGTGCGCAAGTCTCCTTGCCGCAACCATATTTCTCGCCGCGGTCATAGTAGACTTCCGAACAAGGGCCGCAAGGACCGGTGCCGTGCTCCCAGAAATTATCTGCCTTGCCGAAGCGATAGATGCGAGACTCTTCAAGCCCGACTTTATCACGCCAAATGTTGAAGGCCTCGTCATCTTCTTCATAAACGGAAGGATAAAGCCTCGAAGGATCCATGCCAAGAACTTCGGTACAGAACTCCCAGATCCAAGGGATCATCTCCGCTTTGAAATAATCGCCAAAAGAAAAGTTCCCGAGCATCTCGAAAAAGGTCCCGTGGCGATCGGTATAGCCCACATTTTCGATATCGCCAGTACGTATGCACTTCTGGCAGGTCGTGATCCGCTTCGCCGGCGGTTCGACCGAGCCGGTAAAATAGGGTTTCATCGGGGTCATCCCTGCGTTAATCAAAAGGATCGACGGATCGTTCTTCGGTACTAGCGAAAAACTAGGCAGCCTCAGATGCCCTTTTTCCTCAAAAAAAGTGAGATACTTCTCACGAATTTCATTCAAGCCAAATTTCTGCATTGGGAACCTCATCTACTTGTTAAAATGTAAGCGTAATTATAGCACAGGACGCTTATGGCAAGAGCTGGCTTCAGCCTGTATGATAAGAGAACCGTTTTGTGAGGCAAGTTTTTCTAGGAGTCCTTGCAGGCCACCAGGCCCCCGCTAAGAGAGGAGAACATCTTTCATGGTTCAACCGCGTGCGAATTCGCCGACAAACAAACGAGACCTCATCGGAGTCAGTCTAGCGACACTCTTCCTCTTGCTCCCCTTACTCTTATCCGGCCTCATCCTTGGCGAAGACCAAGGGGCCTTCCTCCGCTGGTGCCTCGCCTTCACCCTCCCGGGCCTCGCCTTCCTCCCCTTAGCCCGCCGCCTCTTCCTGGATCGCCCCGACGGCAGCTGGCTCTACAGCGTGTTCCTAGGCTTCCTTTTGCCAGCCCTCCTCATCTGGGCCTTAGCCCACGCCGGCCTCCCCCTCTTCAGCCAAGTGCCCATCCTCATCGTTCTCTTGGCAAGTGCCGTTCTCCTTTTCTTCCTCCACCCACGAGCCCAGAACCCGCGCCTCTCCTGGCCAAAGCCGCCCCTCCCCACCTTGACGGTGGCTCTCGCCGAAACCGGCCTCCTCTTCTCTCTGTTTCTTTTCTGGAGCTTCCTCCGCAGCCTAAAACCCGAGATCTACGGCCTCGAAAAGTTCATGGACTACGGTTTCATGATGTCCATGTGGCGGTCAGACCTCCTCCCGGCGAAGGACATGTGGCTCGCCGGCCATAGCATTAATTACTACTACTTCGGCCAATATCTCTTCACCTACCTCGCAAAACTCACGGGCGTCACTCCAGCGGTCAGCTACAACTTGAGTATTGCGGCCAGCTTTGCCCTCACCTTCGGCCTCGCTTTCGCCCTCATTCGTGACGTCCTGAGCCAAAGGCGCCAAGGCCGCGCCATCCCTACGGTCGCAGGTCTTGCCGGAGCCAGCCTCCTGACGCTCGCAGGCAACAGCCACGCATTTTTCTATGGCAATGACAAACCCGGCAACTTCCTCGTCCGCTTCCTCGAACGATCGGGCGTCACCACCGGCCAGCTCGGCAACTTCTACTTCTCCGACTCCACCCGCTTCATCGGCTACAACCCCGAAACCTCGGACCGCACCATCCACGAATTCCCCTCCTATTCCTACCTCGTGGCCGACCTCCACGCCCACATGATCAATCTCACCGTGGTCCTGTTGCTTCTGGCGGTCCTCTTCCAGCTCGTCTCTTACCTTCGTCTCCGGCCAAAGCCGCCCACCCCCAACCACTCCCTTGAGAAAGGCGAGCTGGCGGAATATGGCTACCTTGTATACCTCGGTCTATTACTAGGCGTCTCAGCGATGGCCAACTATTGGGATTTCGTGATCTATTTTGTTGTTTGCTTTGTCACCCTGGTCATCGTGTACATGGCCCGCTACGAATCGACAGGCAGTGTTTTAGATTTTCTCTTGATGCTTGTTCAATTGGGCCTTGTTTTTGTGCCCTTCTTACTTATCAAAGAACCCCTCTTGCAGCTCTTCTTGTTCTTCGTCGCAGCCGTCCTAGCGTGGCAGCTTGACCGTTTTCGCAAAAGTGCCTGGACCAGAGCCGGCCTAGGTGCTGCCATCCTCTTCTTCACCGCTCACCTGGTTTCCTTATCGTTTTCCCTGAATTTCGATCCGATGGCCAAGTCCTTTGCCCTCGCCGAAAACCACAGCGGTTTCTATCGATTGTTTATTTTGTGGTTTGCGCATGTAGGCATCGGGCTGCTTTTCCTGGTCACATTCATTTCGCACAATTACAAAAATAAACTTCTGCGAAAATCCGATAAGCAAAATCTACTGGTCCGCCTCTGCTCCCTAGAGCCCGCAGAAGTCTACACCGCCATCCTGATTCTTTGTGGCGTGGGTCTCATCATCGCACCGGAACTCCTCTATGTGAGGGATATTTACGAAGGAAGTTTCAGCCGTGCGAATACGATGTTTAAGTTCACCTATCAGGCGTTTGCGCTGCTCAGTTTGGCGGCCGGCATCGGTCTGGGTGTTCTCACACAAAGACTCGTTCCAATGCGTATTGCAGAAGAAACGTCACCCCCTAACCCAGATAGCAAAGACACTACCGACGCCCTCTCTATGCCCAAACGCTACCGTGGCAAACGCTCTGAAGGTCCTACTGGCGAGTGGAAGATCGGTGCGATTTTCCCGCTTGCCCTCGCACTCTTGCTCTTCGCGATCCCCTTCTACTACACGGGAGAAATTCGTTCTTGGTACGGCGAGCCAAGCCTCGACCGAAGCCAAGGCTTGACCGGGGATCGCTATTTGGGGACCTTGTATGTCCAAGCTGAAGATGGCGAGTATTACTCCCTGAGCCATCGCTTGGCACTCATCGATTGGTTCAACGAAGAGGTGGAAGGCCAGCCCGTGATCCTGGAGGCCTATGGGGATTCCTATTCCGATTACAACTCGGTCTCTGCCTACACAGGCTTGCCGACCGTCTTAGGTTGGCAGACCCATGAGTGGCTCTGGCGAACCTCGGAGAAGGTCACCAATGCCTACGGCGAAATCGTTGCCCCCCTCCAAGACGAGATTCGCGATTTCTACGAGGCCAGAAGTCCCCAAACCATGATCGCTTTCCTGCAGAAATATCAAATCCACTACATTGTCGTTGGCGAGCTGGAGCGCACGAAATTCATCGAGATCGACGAAGCGACCTTGCAGACCCTGGGCGAGATTATCTTCCAGAGCGACAGCGACTACATCCTCCGCGTCTACCCTTTCGCAGAAGGGTAGGCCAAAGCCGCCGCTAGCAAATCCCGATCCCCCAGAACCACAATCCGATACACCATCGAAACCCTCCAAGATCATAAAAAGGCGCAGAAGTACGTTTGTAAACTTCTGCGCCTTTTGCTAAACATTCAATCGAGTCTTATCCCCGACTTACCTCACATCCAAGATCGACGACGGATCCGGTACATTGATGATGGAGTCCGCATAAATCATGACGTCATTATCTTCAACAGTACCGGTAATCGTATCCGGATTCGCCTCCACAAAGAGCCCAATCAGCTCGTTCACTGTTGCGAAATCAAGAGACGACAGATCGTAGTCCGCATACACCTCATCGAAAATCGAATAGAAACTATCCCCTAACTGCACGTGGTAGACCGACGGATAGGTGCCGCCGTTCTCGCCTTCCAGCATCACGGCTTCGCCGAAGGAAGTGCTGGGTGTGGTCGTTTCGGCAACCGTGGGTTCCGTGGTTGGCGGCGTCGTTTCCGCCGGCAAGGTCGTCTCGGTCGGTGGCGTGGTCTCTTCCACCGTGGTCGTGTTCTCCGGCGTGGTCGTCTGGCTTCCCTGGCGGTCGCGGTTTAGGAGGTAGGCCACGCCAATAAAGATCAGCGCTAACAAGAGAATGACCAGAATCGTCAGCAAAATGCGGCCATTATTGTTGCGGCTCGGGCGATGAACCGGTCTCTCTTCTTCCCATTCCCCATCGTCCGGAAGGTCTCTATGCAAGCTGGCCGCAGCCGTCATCGAGGGGGTGCTGCTCGCTGCTGTACGGGCAGCAGACTCGTCTTGCAAGCCGGAGGTGCCATCATAGTATTCTGCAGAAGCTTCTTCGGCCAAAGCCGCCTCATCCTCCCGCTGTCTGGACCAGGCAGCGCTTGCGTCACGTTGATCAGACCAGTCGGCTGTATCTGAGAAATCGTCCCCACGAGACGTGCCATCCGCCACTACATCAGCAACGGATGCGCCGGTCACGGCGGCTTCGGCCAAAACGGCTTCCTCAGCCTCGGCTTCTTCCGCTGCAGCCTCGGCTGCAGTCGTTGCCCCAACGTCCCCAGACCTCCGCTGGGAACGGCCGGCGAAACTGTCATCACCGGTACGATCGGTAGACTCTTGTATGGCGGCTTTGGCCGACTCACCGGAGTGAATGACCTCGCCCAGGCCGGGAGACTCGGGCTCGGAGGGCTTCACGAGACCCGCCGCCGCTGCCGAATAGGGACTAATGGTTTTCGGGTCGAAACGGGTGGTTTGATCGGTCATTGCGGTCTCAGAAATCGGCGCATCGGAAATGGCGCGGTGCATGCCAGTCTGGTCCTTCGCACGGCCTCTGCGGGTCGGCAGAATGATCTCTTCGACGAAACTCATCATAAACTGGAAGGGGACACCGGCGGCATCGCGCGCCATAAGGTCCGCCACAGCCTCCGCCGCTTCTTGCTGGTCATAGGAGGCATCCAAGAGGTCTAGCATCCCCTGCTGGCCGATCGTCTCCATCACTTCCCTCGTGCAGAGGATGATGCAGTCATCGACCTGGATCTGCGAAATATTGGAATAGCGAATGGTGCCCGCCTTACCGGCTCCGTAAATGTCAAAATTGTCCACCGGCTTCCCCGCCTGATCGACGGCTTCCATCGGGAAATCGTCCTGAGTTAAGGGGAAAAGCGCGTCATTTCGATAGAGGTAGGCCAGACCGGTCGACATTGTCACCGCCGCCATCTCCCCCTCACGTACCAGAATTCCCGCATAGTAGGGATGGCGCACGGAAGGGTCACTGATGCTGAGACGGCCGGCCATGTGCACCGCATTTTCTGCCATATCGTTGA
The DNA here is from genome assembly GCA_964499555.1 of uncultured Fastidiosipila sp. Lineage (GTDB taxonomy): Bacteria > Bacillota > Clostridia > Saccharofermentanales > Fastidiosipilaceae > JAAYZH01. The sequence goes on along the minus strand of CAZCLL010000001.1, from coordinate 24,745 downwards.
TCGCCTGGTCAATATTGCCACGGCTCTCATCCTTGATCAGCTCGGCGATCCGGTCCAAACTCCGCTTCTTCTGCTGGTAGGTTCGCTCCGAATCCGCCCCCAGCTCCGTCGAGGCAAAAATCGCAAAATAAAAGCCCTCATCGGTCCGGTCCAGGGTAATGTCGCGGTTTGTGTACTGCCCCGCTCGGCTCATCCGGCCGTCCAAATAAAAGGCATCCGTCGCCCCCTGCACCGCCCGGTAATGCGCCGCAATTGTCGTTGCTAGTCTCTGGTATTTAGCCATATTTCCTCCATGAGTATCTCTCAGGTATCTCAAATGATTCGCCGTCCATTATAACACGAATGGCTCTTCGGGTTTACTTTTTTGGCCAAAGCCGCCTAACAGAAGCGCTCTCGCCTCGCCATGCGTTAGGCTTCTTCCGCCTCCGCATCCTCTTGGAACTTAGGTTCCCGTAAAAGATTCAAGCGCACCAGCGCCGACTGCCATTCCGCCAGCTCAATTTGCACCCTTCGGTACATATAGCTCACCATCTTGCGAAGATAGCGGGCTTTGATGGAGCCTCGGCGATTTAAGTAAACCTCGACCACATTCTGCATGCGGCTAAACCCATATTTCTTGAAGAAGCCACACTGCAACATTTCCTCCAGGGAAATCACGTAGCGAACATTGGTCAAAAAATTCTTTTCGACACCCAAGGCAATCGAATAAGTAAAGTCTCTGTCCAGTAGATCGAGCATCGTCCAAGACGACAAGCCTTGCCGGTCAATCTCCGACAAGTAGCGGCTGTAGGCCTGGGCACTCACGAGAACCTTGCGGCCCAGGGCGGTGAGCCTGGCCCCGACAATTGCCAAGGCAAAGAACGTCGCTGCTGGCAAAAGCAGCAAGAGCGGCGTCGTGTAACGCCCAATCACACAGAAGAGAATCGACATCACGGTGTAGAGGAGCCCGGCCAAAATCTGGTCAATGGCGGGCTTCCTTTCATCCGCCAGTGAAACCAGGCCTCTAGCCGCCCCTTCCGCATCCAGAAGATTGCGGATTCGGATTACCGCAAAACGGTCAATGGTCAAAGACTCGTTAATCAGCTGATCCATCTTGGATAGGAGTAAACCGGTCTCGCCATCCATCAAATTCCAAACGAAATGTAAGATGGCCGATTCATAGGGAAAAAGAAGGTCATCTGCAGGCAAGAGCCTTTCCGCTACCCGTTTCAGATAACGCCCATCATGTTGTAAGAAACCCAAGTCAAGTAAGCGATAGACCGTACTTAGGATGACTCTGGCGTTGACGCGTTCTTTGGCCAAATAACACAGAAGGCCCGGCGGCGTTTGCTCCGGTGGCGAAGTCACCTTCTGCCTCGAGAAGCGATATCCCGCCATAATATTGTAGCGATGCATGATGAGGAGCAAGATTAGCGCAACGGCCAGCAGACCCAGCACCAACTTGTCCAAAATCACGCGATACTCAAAACGTTGTAGAAGTCCCCTGGTGTAGGCCTCTTCTTCCTGAAGCATGCGCGGAAGTTGGGCGCCCTCCCCCGACCTTTGCACTTGGGCTTGAGGAAGCCAAACGGACGGCGAAACGAGGCGCAGGTTCACCCTCGTCCTTGCCGGGACATTTTCAGCCAAATACGTCCACATCGGATGGGTGAAGCTCGCATACTGGGTGTCCGAGATCGCTAGGCGGTTCGCAAAATCAAAGGGATTTTGCGCCGTCAACAAGCTGTCCGCCGTCTCCAAGCTATGGTGTTCAAAGAAGCGAAAGGACGAGATCTCCGACTGCAAAATATTGCCCTCATACGAAATCCTGACGCCCAAAAGATCGATCGCCGTCTGGGCTTGCCCACTTAATAGAACATACGAAGTCTCTGCGACGTCAATGTAGCGCGTGCTCGCCTGATAAATCAGAAAATTCACCCGCACGCGGCGAATACTCCCCTGGGGCGCTGAAGTCAGGAGCTGCACATCCACACTGCGCCCGTTATCCAGAATCTGGAAACTCCCCATTTGATTTGAAACCGCCAGATCCACGACTTCCCGACCGGTATAGACCGTGCCCGTGCCGCTTTCCCCAAGCTCCGTCACCGAAAGCGCATTCAAAGCCAAACCTTGGCCCTGTGCATACGGCAAAGTGAAATTTGTAATCCGAAGATCACGGGTGAGCTGCAAATCAAGCTCCAAAGTCACATCCAAAGTGCCATTTCGGAGCACCGTAATATTCGAGAAAATCTTGCGATAACGATAGCCAGAAGGATCCACCGCCGCCGGCACCTGAGCCGCTCGGATCTGCGGAGTCCCGCCGCCCAAGAGCCCTAAAGGCCCCGAAGGCCCCAGAAGCCACAAGCCCCCACACAAAAGACTCAGCACAAGAACGACCACGACGAAGAGCCTTCGCCAGAACCTAGGCCGCAGACGAGTCGAACGAGCGCCCGCACGGGGAGTAATCAATTTATCAGGTGAGGACTTCACGGCACAAGCCTCCTTCTCTGGACTCCATTCTACCGCAGGCTTCTACATCAAGGGTGCAAAAAGTCGCAAGAACTGGGCAAGTACGCGCATCGGCCATTTCTGATGACAATCCTCCAAGCGAATCGCTTGACTCTTCGCTTGCGTCTTCAGAAAATCATCCCGCACTTCCGCTACACAGGGCTGATTATAGACCGCAATCGCATCCTCAAAATGCAAATACAGACTGCGGAAGTCAAAATTAATCGTCCCCACCACGCACGTTTCATCATCGGTCACGAGCGTCTTCGAGTGAATAAAGCCAGGCGTATACTCAAAAATCTTCACGCCAGCCCGGATAAACTTCTCATAGTACGAGCGCGACACCACCCGCACGTACGCCTTATCCCAGATGTGCGGCGTAATAATGCGGACGTCCACGCCACTTTGTGCCGCCTGGCAAATCGACTGCACCATTTCCTCGTCGATCACCAGGTACGGGGTCGTGATGTAGAGGTAGCGGTCTGCGTAGTAGATCAGTTTGTTGTAGACCATGCGGCCAATGTAGAGCGTGTCAAAAGGGTTATCCCCGTAAGGCTGGATGTAGTCACGAGGGCTTTCTGTGGCCAAAGCCGCCTGATCCACCACCTCCTCCGACACCGCTTCGCCTGGTAAATACGTTGGATCCGGGCAGTACTTCACGACTTCTTCTGCGGTAATCTGCTCCCCATCCCCCATGGCATGCCAGAGTTCCAGAAACATAAGGGCTAAGCCCCAGGCTGCTTCGCCCTGGAAGACAATCCCACTGTCTTTCCAATGACCGAAACGCTCTTTCTCATTAATGTATTCGTCAGCAATATTGATTCCTCCGGTATAGGCCGTCTTCCCGTCAATGACGGCCACTTTGCGGTGATCGCGATTATTAAACTGGGTACTCAAGACCGGAGTCAAATGATTGAAACGGCGGCAATTAATGCCGGTCTGCTGCAAGATTTCCGGAAACTTCTGCGGCAAGCGCAAGAGACTTCCCATATCATCATAAAGGAAACAAACCTCGACACCTTCCATCGCCTTGTGGGTCAGAACTTCCAGCATTTGGTCTAGCATCTGGCCGTTCTCAACAATGAAAAATTCTAGGAAGATGTAGTGCTCTGCCTTCGCCATCTCTAGGAGCATGTGCGAAAACATTTCCTCACCCTCCGCCAAGTAATGGGCCTCCCCACCCTGGTACAACGGATAACCCGACGTGTTGTAGATATAGTGGGCCAGGGCTCTTTGGCCATCATGCGCCTTGCTCAAGCCCTCGTAGAGGACCTCGCGGCTCCGGCGAATGGGCGTAATGACCGCCAGTGCTTTCTTGAGTTTGCGCTTCAAGCGGCGCGCGAACATATTCAAATACAAAATTGCATACATCCCGCCGCCGACCAGAGGGAAAGCCAGCACAATGACCACCCAACTGAGTTTGTAGGCGTCCACTTTCGTGCCGACCAAAATGAAGAACACGACCACCCAGCTGAGGACGCGCATCGCGGTGTGGAGCGCAACGGAAAGGCGGCTCACCCAGAGCGACAGAACGATAAAAGTCACGAGCTGCAAAAGGATCAGCAAGATCACAAAAAGCCGCTGATAGACAAGCGTACGAAGCCATTTGCCCTCAAACGCATGTTGGATATACTTGCGGATCTTTTCTGTCAGGTCCTCACTCATCACTCGTTCTTTCTACTAGACTAGCCATTCCCAAACCTAAGGGTACTTAGTCCCCATCGGACGGAGCAGGCGGATCCGTTGGTGCCGGCGGCACAGGGGTCGGTGTAGCTGGCACCGGCGTTGGGGTCGCTGGAACTGGCGTCGGCGTCGGTGCGTGGGTCGGTTCCGGCGTCGGTGTCGGGGTCGGTGGCTCCGGCGTTGGCGTCGGCGTAGCCGGAACTGGCGTCGGGGTCGGTCTTGCCGTGGTCGGAACGGGTGTTGGCGTGGCTGGTACCGGTGTCGGCGTAGTCGGCTGGTCTGAGGCGGGCCTGGTCGTCGTCGGCTGGTCCGTCGTCGGAACTGGCGTCGGCGTAGCCTGTGCCGTCGTTGTTACCGGCCTGGGGGTCGGGGTGGCCGGCCTCGGGGTCGGACGAGCAGTCGGCTGATTCGTTACCGGGGCTACGACTGGCGGATCTATAGGTGGCGTCACTGGTTGCGTCAAGCGCGGATCATCAATCTCCGCCTCGGAGTAGGTGAAGCCATAGACCAATTCAGAGAGGTAGTCGATGTTTTCTTCCATATTCGGAACCAAAACCGCCATCCCCTCAATATACGTCTCTTCAAAAGTCCCATCCGCCGGAATGCGGCTATTATTCATCTTGTAACTCAGCATCGCCGGCGCATAGGTCGCCAAGGACAAGACTTCCGCCCGTGTGTAATTCGTCATGATTTCCGGCAAAAGCGCATCCAAAAGCGCATTAATCTGCAAGAGATTCGCCTGCCTCGTCTGCGTCACAATCGCCTGCAGAACGCGTCTTTGCCGCTCCGTCCGCTCATAATCCGAGTTCCCGATGCGACGAATGCGGGCGTAAGAAGTCGCTTGCGCCCCATTCAGCAACTGATAGCCTGTCCGGGTCAAGGGCGCCGATTCATAAGGCTCCCCCTCTTCCCATTCGAACTCATTCACCATCAAATTAATCTCATAGCGCTCTGCCTCGGAGATATCCACGTAGACACCTCCGATTGCATCAATAATGCGCGCCATATTCCGGAAGTTCACCAAAGCATAATGATCCACCGAAATCAAAAAATTCTCCCGGATCGTCTCCATTAAGAGCTCTGGCCCACCAATTGCATTCGACGCATTGAGTTTCCCGTAGCCATAACCCGGAATGCGCACATACATGTCCCGCATGAAAGAATTCAAGTGGATCGTCTTACTCTTATTATCAATCGACAGCAAAATCATCGAATCCGACAGCGACTGGTGGTCATCCTCTCTAGAGTCCACCCCAATCAGCAAGATATTCATAATATCTTTGTCATACATGAGTCCGTTACTGCCATCAACATTGAGCTGCTGATTCAGCTCCTCCAGCAGGTGCGGATCCAGGTCCGTCGCCCCCGAAGGCAAAGTCTCCTCCGGGTCCAAATTGATCACGCCCTGCTCCTGCGTGCTCACATTCGGGTTCGTCTCTGGTCCATTCGTCACGAAGTGGATCAAGTTCAGCTTGCTGATCGCGTAGATAGCGACCACCACCACGAGTACTACTACGATGGCCAAAGCCGCCTTCAGCCCCTTCTTCCAGGGCTTTTTCGGCTCCGGGGGCTCGTCTGAAGGCCAGTCCGCAGGGGCCTCGTCTTTTGCGTCCGTAGGTTTCTCCGCTTCCTCAGCAGGTAAGAAAGGTCTTACCGACGCCTCTTGCGCTACAGGAGGAGCCGCTGGGGGGGTATCCTGCTCTAGAGGAACTTTCTGGGGGTTCAGCGCCTCGCGAAAGGAATCCCCAGCGACCTCATCGACACGCCGGATGGGGGGCCTCGTCCAGTCAGCCTTGTCGTCCGTCTTCCCCGCTAAATTAGCAGGCCGAAGTTCCGGCATCTCATCATTATGCTTCTCGCGCTCAGGCTCTTGCTTCATGCTTCTTCTGTTAGGCTTACTTGCCCAGCTCCTTGGCTACAGTCTCCATTGCTGACGCAATGACTTGGTCCATATTGTAATACTTATACTCGCCTAGACGACCGCCGAAAATCACGCGATCATCGGCATCCGCCAGCCGCTTATATTGCTGGTAAAGATCCTGATTCCGGTGATCATTGATGGGATAGAAGGGCTCGTCGCCCTCTTCCCATTCCTTCGGATATTCCCTGCTGATAATCGTCTTCGGCCCATTTCCGAAAGTGAAATGCTTATGTTCAATCACGCGGGTATAGGGCGTCTCGAGGTCCGTGTAGTTCATCACCGCAACCCCTTGATAATTTTCCATGTCCAAGGTCTCCGTTTCGAAACGCAAGGATCGATATTGTAATTTTCCCAGCGAGTAGTCAAAATACGAGTCAATTGTACCAGAATAAAGAATCGTCGTTGCGAGGCTCGACAGTTCATGACGCAGGTCCAAGAAATCCACATTCAGAAGGACCTCCGTATCGCCTAAGAGTTTGGCTACCAAATCCGTGTAGCCATTGACTGGAATCCCTTGATAGGGATCATCAAAATAATTGTTGTCATAAGTGAAACGAACCGGGAGCCGGCGGATAATAAAGGCTGGCAATTCGCGACATGGTCTCCCCCACTGCTTCTCCGTATAGCTCTTCACCAATTTCTCGTAGACATCACGGCCGACCAAGCGGAGGGCTTGCTCCTCCAGATTCGAAGGGACAGCCGGCGCTTCCTTCCGCTGCTCCTTGATGATCGCCTCGGCTTCCGCCGGGGTCACAGAACCCCAGAGCTTATTGAAGGTATTCATGTTGAAAGGCAAGTTGTAGATCTCGCCTTTGTAGTTCGCCATGGGCGAATTGGTGAAGCGGTTGAGCTTTACTTTGCCAGTCACGTAGTCCCAGACCTCTTCATTTGCGGTGTGGAAGATGTGCGCGCCTTGCACATGAACCTGAATGCCTTCTTGTTCTTCCGTATAAATGTGGCCGGCAATGTGGTCATTCTTCTCCACGACCAGGCAAGTCTTCCCGGCTTTCCGTAAGAGGTCTGCACAAGTTGCCCCAAAGAGGCCGGCACCCACAATCAGATAATCATATTTTTTATTCACAGCAGGTTCATCCTTCCTTCTCGCAAGAAATTCTCTTTCCATTATACTAGAGATACTTTGGCTTACGTAGCCAGAACCTAAGGAAGATTCAGCAGCATAGTAAGAGGTAAGAAATGGAATTTTTGACAGAGAAGGAATTTGTTCAGGCGATTGATGCTTCCGCCAAGAAGGAGAAGGTGGTCCCCAGCGAATACTATATCCGGGCCAGCGAGTGTGACGTGCATGATCACGTGCACACCGATGTCCTCTTCTCCATCATGCAAGAAGCGGCGAACTTCGGTGCCGATATTGCTGGGCTAGACGCCTTTAGCCTTGTGAACTTCGGCGCGGCCTGGGTCTTGAGTCGCATGAGCCTTCGCCTACAGAAGAGCCCGGTCTGGCGAGACACGGTACGGATTTATACCTGGCAATCCGGCCTGGATCGAGCGAACTTCTTCCGTGATTTCTATCTTTTTGGCCAGGATGGTAAAGCCTTGGGTTCCGCCCGTTCGGCTTGGAATCTGGTCTCTGCCGAAGAACATAAACTCATGAGCCCCACCTCTGTGGTGACACTCGATGAATACCCATGGATTGTTGACTTTGCGGTTGCCCAGAAAGCCCCGAAGCGCCTCCGGGCGAATTTTGCGAGCTTTGAAGAGGCTCATATCACGAGCCGCACCCCTGGCTATAGCTACATTGATCGATTAGGCCATGTCAATAACACCCGCTATGTCGCCATGTGTCGAGACGCGGCCGATGACATGGGCATCACGGGAAACCTGACCGGCGTGGACATCAATTACATTTCCGAAATTCGCAAAGGCCAAAAAGTCGCCTTGAACGCCGTAATCCTTGCAGAGACCGAGACCGAAACAAAAGTCGCAATCAAGGCCTCCGCCCCGGAAGGCCAAGACCACTTCCGCGCAATCCTGCGCTTCGCTCCGTAAGAAAAAAGCCCTCACCGGATCGTGAGGGCTTTTTCAAGACTTAATTCAAATTCTGCAAGAAGGAGGAATGCTCTTTGATCACCCCTTTTTCATAGGCATCTAAGAGTTCACTGAGGTCGTCCAAGCGGGTTTTGATCGTTTGGCCGCGATCCGTATCTGCAATCGTCAGGCGACGCGGCATCTCCTCCACGACTTGGATATTCGGCGTGTAGGCGCCCATATCGTTTTCGATTTGTGAGAAATTGTGGTGCTCCGCTAGAGCCAAGTGGTGAGAATTGAAAATCAAGGTGTAGCCATTGATCCCCGTCTTCGGCTGGTAGGCTTTTGAAATGCCCCCATCAATGACATAGAGTTTTCCGCCGGCTTTTACCGGGGTCTCGCCATCTTTGATTTTCACCGGCACATGACCGTTGATGATGTGTGACGAAGCAGGATCCAAACCGAATTCAACGAAAATCTTGTCGCAGATCGCTTCACTACTCGCACTCAATTGGTAGTAGGGGTTGAAGACTTCGTGCCGCACTTCCTTATCCTCAATGAAGTAATTCTCGAAGGTCGCGATCTTGCTCTTCCCGTACATGGGCGACTTCGCCCCACAGAAGAGGTACCACGTGAAGTCTTTCGCCGCTTGGTCTTCCGGCAGGTAGCCGTCGGAGAAGTAGGCACGACGCAGTTGCACATTCACATAATCCATCAACTTCTTGCCGCTATAGGTCTTCTTGTCGATCACGAGTTTCGCGAAACTGCCGTCTTCTTCCATCGGAATGCAGCCATGGAAGAGCAGATTGCCGTTGGTGGTGAGGTAGGCCGAGCCATGGGAATAAAGGAAACTCACGTGACGGTGCAAAGGTTCACTGTGAAGGAAGGACGCTTCGATGACATTCATCAGCTCTTCTTCGGCAGGACTTAAGGCCAAAGGATCTTTCGGATCCACCGTCGGGAAATGCTTATCCTTGAGCGGGTAACGCTTCCCGTCCTGGACATATTCCATGGTCTCCCAGTCCACCTTCTTCAGCACGATCCGGTCGTCCATCAGGTATTCGGGATGACGCGCTAAGAGCTGACCTTCCAACTTAAACTGGATGATGGCAATGGCCTTATGCATCCGGGCACAAGTCAAGTCGTCGACCAGGTCATACTTATTTTCATCTAGACGTTTCGGCAAGAAGAGCTCGCAGGGATCATTGCCGTAGACATCGCCTGCGAAATTGGTCAATGCCCGCAAATTGAAGCCGTAGCCATCTTCTAAGGCATCGAAGCTGTTATAGCTGATCCCGGCACGAAGGACGGAGCACATGCAGACCTTATTCCCGGCAGCCGCCCCCATCCACTGAATATCGTGGTTGCCCCATTGAAAGTCCACCTGGTCAAACAAAATGAGTTCTTCCATGATGATGTGTGGGCCCGCCCCACGGTCGAAAATATCGCCAATGATATGGAGGTAATTCACGCAGATACGCTGAATGAGTGTACAGAAAGACTTGATGAAGTCCTCCTGCAAATTATCCTCAATAATGTAGGAAACAATGTCATCCCAGAAGCTCGAGCGGTCGAAATCCCCCGGTCCCACATAGAGAAATTCATTGATAATCGAACTATATTCCACCGGAATCTTGCGCTGGACTTCCCCTCGGGAGTACTTCGCCGAAATGTAGCGGCAAATCTCCGCCAGACGAATAATCGTGATCCTTACCCATTCGTCCGTCTCGCGGCCACTCTTACGCAAGAGGCCTAAGACCTTATCCGGATCGTAGATCAGGTTGGCCAGCTGGTTTTGCTCCTTCTCCGTCAACATATTCCGGTAGAGCTCGCGAATTTTCGTCCGGATGTTCCCAGAAGCTGAGCGCAGCAAATGGATAAAGGCGCGGTCCTCGCCGTGCAGGTCACTGAAAAAATACTCGGTCCCCTTCGGCATCTGCAGTTTCGCATGGAGCCGGAGCATTTCCCCGCGTACCGTCCGTCGATCCGGGTAGTCCTCCGCCAAGAGTTGTAAGTACTTGAAATTCATTCAAAAGATCCTCCTCATGAAGTGTCGCCAACAGGTGGCTAGGGTCTTGTCTAGGGCTCAAACGAGAAAACGTTCAGCCCGGTTTCTGCAGATTTCGTGCGGTCGACCCGGCCGTCAAGTAGCCGAATGAAGAGTTCGGCCGTCCCGCTGATGACGGCGCGTACCAAATGCCCACCGATCACCGTCTGATCCGCTCGTCCGAAGTTCGCGTGCACATGGAGGTAAGGTTCGCCGCCCATCTCCGAGTAGTTGCCGTCGAGGCTCGTCATTTCGAGGGCTTCGGTGTATGAACTCCTGCGAAAGGCCTGTTCTTCCACATCGTAGAGAGCCAGGTCTACCTCCCTACACGCACCCAGTCCCTGAATCGTAGCGAGGTGGATGCCTTCGGCTTTGGCCAAAGCCAGAAGTTCCGCCATCACTTCCTCACCCGGGTCTAGGCGTAAAACGAGGGTATCGCCGAATCTTTTGTAGTCCATAAGCACCTCCCGCCCTAATCATACCCTAAGCCGTGCTAGAATGGTTCTATCCTAGGCTACAATTTGCGTGAGACTATGTCTTGAGGGAGGAAAATATGGGGACAAAAGACAATTTTGATCTGGTGAACTACTTACTGGAACGCTACGACAAGGAAGTCAAAGAGCTGAAGCGTCTCAACATTCTGATCGCTGGCAAAACCGGGGTGGGTAAGTCGACCTTGATTAATGCGGTTTTCCGCGATGACCTCGCAAAAACCGGCGTCGGCGTACCCGTCACACAGCACCTCCAGCGGATCACGAAAGATGGCATACCCCTCGTTATCTATGACACGCAAGGTCTGGAGCTGAAGCAAGAATCGCAAGACCAAATTCGGGGCGAAATCTTAGCCGAGATCGCAAAACCCCTTCGCAAACAGGATCCCAACGAGATGATCCACCTAGCTTGGTACTGCATTAACAGCACCTCGAACCGCATTGAAGCCTACGAGATGGAGTGGATTCGAGAACTGGCTACGCATATGCCCGTCCTGGTGGTGCTCACCCAGGCGATCGGGCAGCAGTATGTCGACCTCTTCCACAAGATCGAAGAGCAACACCTGCCCATCGAGGCCATCGTGCCGGTCTTGGCGAAAACCTACCCCATCGCCCCCGACCTCATCTTGCCAGCGAGAGGCCTGCAGCAGTTGGTAGATCGAACCATTGAGCTCGTACCGGAGGCTCTGCAAACGTCTTTTATCAACGCCCAGAAGGTCGACCGGCAACGCAAACTTGAGCAAGCCAACCGCGCCGTTCTGGGCTACACGACGACTGCTTTTACGGCC
>CAZCLL010000001.1:0-13335 GCA_964499555.1 uncultured Fastidiosipila sp. | reverse complement strand
AAACGAACGAGGACGAGACCATCACGCCGGTTCCCTTTGCCGATGCCACCGTCCTTGTCCCCTTACAAATCGGCATGATTGCCCACCTGACCGCCATTTTCGGCTTGTCTCTCGATAAGACCCTCATCACTTCCATCATCAGCGCCCTAGGCGGTTCCGGTGGCGCAACGTACTTGGGGCGCAGCATTGTGTCTTCCTTACTGAAACTGGTGCCCGCCGCCGGCCAAGTAGCTGGAGGTCTCATTAGCGGCGGCACGGCGGCGGCCCTCACGGCTTCTATGGGCTACGCTTATAACCAAATTTTGTTTCGTTATGCGGAGAAATTCTACCGCAATGAGAAACCAGATCAGAAAGAATTGGCCAAGAACCTACAGGAAGCCTTTGCTGCAGAGCTTCGCCGCAACCAGAAACACTTCCTGGGTAAAGACCAGAAAAGCCCGCCCCTGCCCCCGGATACCGTAGATCACGAAGGATCCTAGGCGGCGGGTTAGAGGCGAGCCTACTGTAAAAAATTCAGGGAAAGCGCTGAACTACTTAGGCTTCCGTCAACTTCTCCATCTCATCAATGAGCGAGTTAAAGAGGGTCAGAGCCGTCGCCACCGGCTCTTTCGACGACATGTCCACACCGGCGATCTTCAGGAGCGATACCGGATCCTGCGACGAACCCGAGCTCAAGAATTTCAGGTAATCTTGAACAGCCGGCTCCCCTTCGGTCAGGATGCGGTGCGACAGCGCCGTCGCCGCACTCAAGCCCGTCGCGTACTGGTAGACGTAGAAGGGGCGATAGAAATGGGGAATTCTCGCCCATTCCAAGGAAATCTTGTCATCCACCACCATCTCCGGGCCGAAATACTGCTCGTTCAGCTCTTTGTAAATGGCATTCAGGACCGGGGCCGTGAGAGACTCGCCGGCGGCGACTTTGGCATGCGTAATCTTCTCAAATTCCGCAAACATCGTCTGGCGGTACAAGGTCGACTTGAAGCTCTCCATGTAATGGTTGATGATGTACTTCCGCTCTTCCTTATCGGTCGTGGTCTCGAGCAAGTAGTGGGTCAGGAGGGCCTCGTTGCAGGTCGACGCCACCTCCGCCACGAAAATCTTGTAGTCCGAAGTCACGTAGGGCTGATTCTTGTGCGAATAGTACGAGTGCAACGAATGCCCCATCTCATGGATCAAGGTAAACACGTCATCCAGCTCATTCGTGAAATTGAGGAGCATGTAGGGGTAGCTCTCGTAGCTGCCGGTCGAGTAGGCACCCGAGCGTTTCCCGCGGTTCGGGTAGATATCCATCCAGCGGTTCTCGAAGGCAGACGCCACCACTTGCCCATACTCTTCACCTAGTGGGGCCAAAGCCGCCAGCACCAGGTCCCTCGCCTCTTCGAAGGTGTACTTCTTCGCGAAGTCCTTCACCAAGGACGCATAGACATCATAGAAATGCAGCTCATCGACGCCTAGAAGTTTCTTTCTCAGCTTGACATAGCGATGCATCGCCGGCAGGTGCTCGTGAACGGTATCCAAAGGATTGTCATAAATCTGTTCATCAATCTCGTTGGCAAAGAGATACATCGCCCGCGAAGTCTCGAACTTTCTCGTCTTGCTCATAAACCGAGCACTCTTCAAATTTGACTGGAAAAGCGAGGCAATCGTATTCTCATGGTGTTGATAATTCTGATAGAAATTCTCATACACTTTGCGGCGCAGCTCACGATCCGGCGACATTTGCAGCGGTACGAAATTCGCATGCGTAATCTCGATCGTCTCGCCATCATGCTCCACTGGCGTAAAGCGCATATCCGCATTGCCCAGCAAGTTATAAGCCGTTGAAGCCGTCTGCCGGATCTCTGCTGTATTCGCCAGAATCGCTTCCTCTTCCTTACTGAGGGTGTGCGGTGCCTGGCGCAAGGTCAGCTCAATCGGGCGCTTATACGCCTGGAGAGCCTCATTCTGATCATCTGCCAGCCAGCCTCGGATCTTCTCCTCACCAACGGCGAGTAACTCCGGCTCCACAAAAGAAACCGAACTCGCATACTCGGCATAGACAGACGTCACACGCATCTCAAAATCCTGGAAATGGGCATTCGCTGTATCCTCATCCGAGCGCATGCTGGCATAAAGATAAATCTTCTCCAGCCTTCTCTCCAAAGCCTTCATCTCCGAGAAAACCTCCGCCAAATGGGCGGCGCTCTCCCCTAAGGTTCCTTGATACGAGCTGATCTTCCCCATGTCCTCTTTGAACTGCTGAAGATCCTCTTCCCACAACGCTTCCGTCTCATAAAGTTTCGCTACATCCCATGTATTCTGCACTTCCTGCTGATCACGGGTCAAAATCTCTGCCATACACACTCCTTTATCGAATTGACTAGATTACTTGCTTTATTCTAGCACGCCGTTCGTTGCCACCACCTGCGCATAAGTACGATTTTAAACTTCTGCGAAAGCTGCTACCTGAGGATTTTCCCCCGGCCGATTGTCTAAGCTAGTGAGAGGGGAAGACTCTTGCAGTAGAAAAGTGTCTCCCAAACGCCTGTAGGGCTTCCCCCCACCTTTTGCCATAATCTTGACGAAACGATAAAACCTAAGGAGGATAAAACCATGCTACGAAAGAGAGTGAAAAGCCTGCTTGCGCTGGCCCTTGCGGCCGCGCTCTTTACAGGCTGTGTGTCCACAAGGACACCGACTACGAATCCCGGGCCAACGCCAACACCCGGGACCACTTCGCCGGGCACTTCTGGAACAGAGGAACCTGTAACCGGGGTAAAAAAGGTGACGACGCAGGCGGCTTTGGCCGTCTATGAAAACCCGTGGCGCTACCAGCAGGTCGTGGGCGAGGAGCCCGGAGTGCCTACGTCGGTGGCGAATGCGATCCGCAAGTTTAGCGAAACGAGCTTCAATCACTTGCTCGAAAATGGCGAAGAGAATGTGCTTTTCGTGCCGCTGAGCCTCTACATGGATCTGGCGATGCTGACGGAAGCAACGGCTGGCCAGACCCGCCAAGACTTAGACGAAGCCCTGAACCAGGGTTTCCCAGTCACGAACGAAGAGCGGCAGCAAGCAATGAAGTTCTTGATGCTCTCTTTGAACAAGCAAATTACCGAAGGCGACATGCAGAGCCGCTTGAGCAATGCCCTTTGGCTTCGTGATGGGCTTAGCTACAAGGAGGCCTACGCCAAAATCCTTCAGGAAGTCTACCAGGCGGACAGTTATACCTTTGCGCCAGGTTCCGTTGACAAGGCCCGCAAAGTGATGGGCGAATGGATCGAGGAGAAGACCAATGGGCTTTTAGACGAGAGTGCCCTCCCTGACGATTTCCCGCGGCCCACGACGCTCTTAGCCCTCCTCAATGCCCTCTACTACAGAAGTTCGTGGAGCGTGCCCTTTGATGAGGCGCTCAACACGGAGGGGCAATTCCAGCCCAGTACCGGTGAGGCGATTGCGGCGACCTTTATGAATCAGACCTTTGCGAAATCGAGGGCTTTGGTTCGCGAGGACTACCAAGTGGCGGATATCCTGATGTCTGACCTGTCCCGTATGCGTTTCCTCCTGCCGGATGAAGGGGTTTCTGGCCAAAGCCTCCCCTCCACTTCTACCTTCTACACGGACTTCCTCGCCCTTGATGCGCCGGATACCGCGATTGTCCATTGGAGCGTCCCGAAGTCTGACGTGGACGGCAAGATGGACCTCTTCCCCCTCCTAGAGAACTTAGGTCTTTCTGACCTCAGTAAGTCGATGGATATGTCGGCTGGCCTGGATGGCTCAGATGATGCGTTCTTGAGCGCTGCCACCCAAGCGGTTCGAATCAAGATGAATGAAAAAGGCGTCGAAGCCGCTGCCGTCACGGTTCTGGGTGTTGACGAGTCCGCACCGATGGATCCGCTAGAAATTTCCATGACCCTAGACAGACCTTTCTATGCCGCCCTCTTTAGCCCCGAAGGGCAAGTGATCTTCATGGCCTACATTGAAAATCCCCAGGGCTAAACCCACGTAGCAAACAGCAGAGTACCCAGCCACCTAAGTGCAGAACAAAAGGAGAATCCTATGAAACCAAGTAAGCAAACAGCGAAAGCCCTCATAGCGGTCCTAGCCGCAGGAAGCCTTCTGGCTTCCTGCGGAACGCCCGCCCAAACCGGCGGGGTGAAAAAGGTGACCGTAGCTCCGGCTTTGGCCAAATACCAGCAAGCCTGGGACCACTTCCAGAAACTGAACGAAGCGGAAGATCAGGTCCAGGACAAAGTCAGCACAGCGATCCGCGACTTCAGCACGACGAGCTTCACGGCCCTGATGAAGGAGAAAGCGTCGGAGAACCTCGCCTTCGTCCCCTTGAGCCTCTACATGGATCTGGCGATGCTGCGCGATGCGGCCAGCGGCCAGACCCAAGCAGACCTAGATAAAGCCCTCAACCAGGGGCAAACGATTTCCGAGGCGGAGCGGCAGGAGGCGATGAAGGCCTTGCTGCTCGACTTCAACAAGGAAATCGAGGAAGGCGATATGAAAAGTCAGCTGAGTAATGCCATCTGGCTGAAAAATCCGACAAGCTACACCACCGCCTACCAGGAGATCCTCGAGAAGGTCTACCAAGCGGACAGCTATACCTGGTCGCAGGGTTCGGAAGCCCAGGCCAAAGAAACCATGGGCCAATGGATCAAAGACAAGACCTCTGGCCTCCTCGACGAGAACGCCCTCCCGGAGAATTTCCCAGATCAGGACACCCTTTTAGCCTTCCTGAACGCCCTCTACTATCGCGCCTCGTGGGGCACCCCCTTCGAGGAGAGTGCCAATGAGGAAGGGACTTTCCACAAATCCGCGAGCGAAGCCCTGCAGGTCACCTTCATGAAGCAAACCCTCTCGCAGAGTAGAGCTCTTGTCCGCTCGGACTATCAAGCCGCCGACATTGAGATGGCCGACCTCTCTCGCATGCGTTTTATCCTCCCCAATGAAGGGGTGGACGGCGAAGCGCTCGTGAACTCCGCGGCCTTCTACGAGGACCTCTTAAGCCTCGATGCGCCAGACTCCAGTATCGTCCACTGGTCCGTCCCGAAGTCGGAAATCGACGGGAAGATGGATCTTCTTCCCCTCTTGGAAACCCTTGGTTTGGGCGGTCTCACCACCAGCATGGATCTATCGGGCGGCCTCGAAGGCGCTGACGGGGTCTTCTTGAGCGATGCCACCCAGGCGGTTAAGATCAAGATGAACGAAAAAGGCGTGGAAGCCGCTGCCGTCACTTTATTGGCCGGTACGACCTCCGCCCCGCTAGAACCCTTAGAAATCACCATGACGCTCGACCGCCCCTTCTACGCCGCGCTCCTTAGCCCGACCGGTCAGGTGGTCTTCTTCGCCTACATTGCCAACCCAACTGCCTAAACGAGGTGCCCCATGAAAACGAATCTTCGCAGTCTAGTCCCCGTCCTGCTGTCGCTCGCGCTGGCAGCAGGCTGTTCTACACCCACCGAACCGACTCTTTCTACGCCGTCCGTTTCTTCACCTTCTTCGCCGGCCAAAGCCGCCTTCCGCCACTTGGCCTCCTCTCCGGCCGTGCCGATTTACCAGCAGTACGCTGAAATACCGGGGAATAAACTCTTGACGGATGAGGCTTTGGCCGCAGACTATGCCAGCCTCCAAGACGCCTTGCTCTCTTTTTCCAAAACAAGTTTCACTGAACTGGTCAGGGGCAAGGAAAAATCCGGCAACCTACTCTATGCCCCGCTTAGTCTCTACACCGTGTTGGCCATGCTAAGGGATGCCGCCTCTTCCGAAACGGCTTCACTCCTGGAAACGGTCTTGCAAGCTGGGGCTGCGCAAGATCCCGCCTCACGGCAGGCCGCCTACCAAGAGCTCGTTGCTCGGCAAAATTTCGACATGCCTTTTGCCAACTCCTCTCGGCTCTTCAGCAATGCCTTATGGCTCAAGGGCGAATCGACCCTCACCCCTTCCTACCAAGCCACGATGGAAGAAGTCTACCGCGCCGATGCCTACGCTTGGGAACAAGGGGAAGAAGTTAAGGTCCGTGCCGAAATGGGCCGCTGGATTGAAGAGAAAACCAAAGGCCTTCTCTCCATCGACCAGCTCTCCGAAGAGGTGCCCAATGAGGAGACGACCCTTCTCTTATTGAATGCCCTTTACTATAAGAGCAGCTGGGATGGTGCCTTCGATCCAGCGGACACAAAAGAAGACCGCTTCACACAGGCGGATGGCACGACGATCCTGCATGATTTCATGCATAAGACCAGGATTTCCGGTGCTACCTTGCGTTCGGACTATACCGTGAGTGCGTTAGGGATGGAAGACGGGAGTCAAATGCGTTTCCTCTTGCCTGTAGAAGGCGCGGATCCTTTGGCCCTGCCGGCCAGCGAAACCTTCTGGCAAGATCTACTTGGCCATGAGCAAGACCAGGTAGTTTATATGGTTGACTGGTCTATCCCATTGGCCGATCTTAACGGTTCAATGGACCTGCTGCCGCTCTTGAAAACCCTTGGCTTAGAAGCCTTGACCGATGAAATGGATCTGAGCCGCGGCATCGTCTTCGACAGTGATTGGCCTGTGTTCTTGTCCGGTGTCGAGCAGGCCGTGCGACTCAAAATGCACGAGAAAGGCGTCGAAGCCGCTGCTGTGACCATAGCTTCGGCCGCGCCAACCAGCATGGAAGTCGATCCGCCAAGTCTGGAAATGACCCTCGACCGACCTTTCTATCTTGCCTTATTGGATAGCGATGGTACCCCCTTGATCATCGCCCTGGTGGAGACACCAGCAGGCTGATGAACTTTTTGCTTGCCCTTACGAATGCGCCTCTACATGAGATTGTGAATGGTACATCTTCTTGTAGAGGCCATTTTGTGCAATCAATTGATCGTGATTCCCATCCTCCACAACCAAGCCGTGGTCTAGAACCAAAATTTGGTTGGCGTGGCGGATGGTGGAGAGACGGTGGGCGATCATAAAGGTCGTGCGGCCTTCAGCGAGGCGTTCGATGCCTTTCTGGATGATGCTTTCGGTCTCCGAATCAATACTGGCCGTGGCTTCATCTAAGACTAGAATCTTCGGATCTTGCGCCAAGGCTCTGGCAAATGAAATCAGCTGGCGCTCCCCGGTCGAGAACTCATTGCCTTTCTCCTGGACAGGCGTATCAATCCCCTGCGGCAACCTCGCTAAGAAATCTTCACCGCCTACTTCGCGGAGGGCATCAATCGCACGAAGACGGGTGATCTTCTCACGACCCAAGGTAATATTCGACAAAATGGTCCCGGTGAAAAGGTAGGGTTCTTGCTGGACAATCGCCATCTGTTCACGGGCTTCTTTTTTCTTGATCTTCGAAAGCGGCTTGTCATCGAGCCAAATCTCGCCGCCTTGCGGTTTGTAGAAACCTAAGAGTAGGTTCATAATCGTGGTCTTGCCGGAACCGGTTTGGCCGACGAAGGCGATGGTCTCTCCGGCTTTGACCTGGAAACCCACATCTCGTAAGACGGGCTCATCCGTGTAGGCAAAGTTTACCTGCTCGAAACGGACCGAACCTTCCAAATGGCCAGCTGGGACAGTGCCGGGATCATCCGGAGTCAAGGCTAGAAGCTCAAAGATATGGTCCGCAGCACTTAAGGAGCGTTCCAAATCCCCGACTCTTTGCATGGCATTATTGACCTGATTGAAGAGCTTTGTCATGTAGTCAATGAAGATGTAGAGGTTCCCAATCGGGACAAAATAAGACGAGCTTAGGCTCCCAATGCCGAAGTAAAGCAAGACCGCGCCCATCATCAGGTACTGGAGGGTGGAGGTTGCATTGTAAGCACTGTAGGAATAGAGCTTGGTCATTTCCAGCGCATTCTTATACACCGAGTCATTGATCTCATTGAATTCGCGGTCAATGCGCTCTTCTTGGCCCAAAGCCTGAATGACTTCCATCCCCTGAATATTCTCATTGAGGCTGCCATTTAAATTACTGAGATTCTTCCGGTAACGACGGTTAAACTTCGCCGATTTTTTCCGAAAATCCAATAAGATGATCAGGAGAAAGGGGACCGTCAGCAAGCTGATCAAGAGAAGACTCAGGTCAAGTAGTGCCAAGGATAAGAAGATACCCAAAGCATAGACAGCGGCCGTAGCCAACTGAGATAAGACAACCACAAAGAGGTTTTTTACAGCTGCCGTGTCGTTGGTCACTCGCGAAACCACCTTCCCTGCCGGCAAGGAATCAAAGTAGGCAATCGGCAGTTCATGGACATGAGAAAAGACATCTTGCTGGATAAACTGGGCGATGCGATTCGCCGCCGTATGGAGGTTCATGGCGGCGAAGGCTCGAAGCGATGCCGCACCCAGCATGCAGAAGAAATAGAAGGCGAGTAAGCCAGCCAAGATATACCAGTTCTCCGGCCCTCTTCCCTCGGCGAGCTCTTGGTCCACAATGCGGCCAATGGTATAGGGGCCGGCCAGGTCTAAGGCGACTGCCAAACCTGTGAGTAAGAGCCCTAAGAGTAGCGGTTTTTTCGCACGGAAAGCATAGCCGAGAAGGCGTTTATTTCTCGCTTGCTTCTGCTCCTTCGTTAAGGAGAGGACTTCTTCTTCGTCATAGTTCGTACTCATATGCCCCCTCCTGTTGCTTGTTCTAGCTGTTGGCGGATGAACTGTTCTCTATACCAACCATTTTGTGCCATCAATTCTTCGTGGGTGCCGCGCTCGGCAATCTGGCCATCGTTTAAGACCAGAATCTGATCGGCTCCCATAACACACGACAAGCGGTGCGCACTGATAATGGTGGTTTTCCCGGCTCTGGCTCTGGCGAGCCCTTCTAGGATTCGCTCCTCGGTTCTGGCATCGACAGCACTTAAGCTGTCGTCCAAGATCAAGATTTCGGGATCAGCCATGAGCGCGCGAGCAATGGTAATTCGTTGTTTCTGACCACCTGAAAGGGCAATGCCTTTCTCGCCGGCCGGTGTATCTAGGCCGTCGGAGAGTTGGGCTAAATCTTTTTCAAAGTCGGCAATGCGGATCACTTCTTGCAGTCTCGCCTCTTCCTCTCTGGCACTTTTTGAGCCTAAGAGGATATTGTCCCGAATGGATCGGGAGAAGAGAAAGGGTTGCTGCGGAGCGTAGCCGATCTTCTCACGCACCGAGTGGTAGCTATAGTACTGAATGGGGATGTCGCCTAACTTGAGGGCGGCGTCTTTGGCCGGATAGAAATGGAGAAGTTGCTTCAGGAGCGTGGACTTTCCGGAACCGACCTTGCCCACGACCCCCAGCGTCTGGCCGGGCTTCAGGGTGAAACTGATGTCACGGAGGACTTCCTCGTCCGTGTCGGGATAGGTGAAGGAAAACTGCTTGAAGGAGATCTCCTTCCCACCCTCGTAGTCACGGGCATCAGGGTCGTCGACGATCTCTTCTGGGTAGGCCAGAAGCTCGTTGATGCGCTCCATGGAGGCTAGGCCCATCTGCGCCACATTGATGAAGTCGCCCATGGCAAACATCGGCCAAACCAGCATGTCCAGGTAGAACATGAAGGAAAGAAGTTGGCCCAACGTGAGGCGATTCTGACTCATAAGCCAAGCGCCGAAACCTAAGGCCAGGACGTAACTCAGCGCAGGGATGACCTTCGAGAAAAAGGGGAAAAAGACGTTGACGCGGACCGTGGCCATGTACTTGTTGTAGAGGTTTTCGGTGGACAAGTCGAAGTCTTTCTGCTGGATGTCTTCGGTGGCATAGGCCCGAATGACCCGGACGCCCGCTACGTTGTCGAGGACTCTCTCGTTCAGTTTGTCAAAGGCCTCTTGCTGCTCGTCGTAACGCGGATAGATGATTTTCCCCAGCTTCAGCGAGGTGAGGAAGAGAAAGGGTAAAGGCAAAATTGCCACCAAGGTCAGGAGCCAATCCACTTGAATACTCATAATCAAGATGAGCGACAAGGGGGCGAACGTGGCATCAAAAAGGGCCATACTTCCGTAGCCAGCGAGGTCTTCTAAAGCCACGACGTCATTGGTCGCCTTGCCCATCAAGGAGCCCGTGGAGTTCCGCGAAAAGAAAATTGGCGACTGGCGGAGGAACTTTCTGATGAGGTACTGGCGGCTGACACGTCCGATCGAGTCAGAGGCCTTGAAGATGTAGTACTGCCACACGAAGTTCACGAAATAGAGCACGATAATCGTGGCCAGTAGAACCGTCAGCCAACGAAAAAATGTCTCCAGGGTCTGGGTTCGGTTGATAATTCCGTCCGCCAAGAAACCCACCATGTACGGGGGCACCAGCACCAGCACATAGTTGATCATGATCAGGACAAAGGATAGGCTGTATTCCTTCTTGTAGTACTTCAGGAACCAGCTGAAATTCTGGTAAAGTTTTCTAAGCACAAAAGACCTCCGGTCTCTTTTATGGCGAAAGCATGCGACATTCATTCTACCTGCGGGCAGAAGAAAAGTTGGTTACATATGCGGGAAAATTTCGTGTTTCGGTTTAGGTGGCGGTGATGGTGTCTGCGTCGGTGTCTGCGTCGGTTTCGGTGTCTGCGTCTGCGTCGGTGTCTGCGTCTGCGTCTGCGTCTGCGTCTGCGTCGGTGGCGGGATTTACACGCTCCGCTCTTCAATATCCTCGATGGACTTCGTATCCTCATGTTTAATTGGCGTCCACTTGGGATTTTGGGTAAAGAGCGCCTGGTAGAAGATGAGGGTCGTTGCGATCATAAAGAAGGGAAAGAGTAAAAGCGCCTTTCCTCTGCCGGGCCAGCGTTGGCGTTCGGCAAGAACTAGGTAGAGACCAAACAAGAACAAGCCCAAATAACCTACGACAGCACTAATGGCGAGCGTTTGTAAAAGTCCTAACCAATCCCCAGTCAAGATCACGTTACTCAGTAGATTCAAGACCCAGTTCACTGGGGCAAGGATCATCGCCAAGAAGCCTTGCAAGTAAAAGAATGGATCGATGGCGCGCAGTTTCCCCTGGAAAATCATCTTCAGGAAAGTCAGTGACTTCAGAGACCAAAGTTGCTTCGTCCCGACTTTCCAGCGCAATTGCTGTCTAGCAGTCTGCTCCCAAGTCGTCGGTTGCTCGTCGTAGTTCTTGGCCGTATTTGCATAATGGACCACCACGTCTCGCTCGATCATATTGAGCGCAAACTCAATATCTTCCGTAATCGTCTGCGTTGACCAACCGGTTTCTCTGATTAGTTCGAGGTCAAACACGAAACCAGAACCGCCGGCGGACAACAAGCTCAAACCCAAAGCCGCTCTGGGATGGTCATGAGCCCTTCTTTGCATCAGCCAGAAGAGGCTATTGCAGCCTGCAATGGCCGAAGCCTCCGGATTCTTCCCATGCCGGTAGCCCACAATCACCTGCCTGCCGAGGTTTCTTTGCTGGTTCATGATGGTCAAGTAGTCTTTATCCACCAGATTATCGGCATCCAAAATCAAGCAGGAATCAAAGGTATCCTTATACTCCTTGAAAAAAATCTTGAAGAACCAATTCAGCGCATAGCCCTTAGACTGCTTCGTCTCATTAAAACGCTCCAGCACCGTAGCACCCAGACTCCTAGCAATCGCCGCTGTCTGATCCGAGCAATTATCCGCAATGACGAAAATCTCAAAGCAGTCTTTCGGATAGTCCATCTTCTGTAAGGACTTGATCAAATTCCCAATCACCTGCTCTTCATTACGCGCCGACGTCACCACCGCAAAACGATGGTACGGTGTAGTAGGGCCTTCGGGAGTCTTGTATGGCCCAAAAAGCCGCCAGCTAAACAGCACATTGTAAAGACCGAAAATCCCCAGAAAAACAAAGACAATCTGCGTTACCCGCAGCAAAATCTCCCAAAAAATCATCGTACGTTCTCACTGACATCCAGGTCAGCTGTCACCTCTCTGTTGATCTTCTTCATCTCTTGGCTGACCTTGTTAATCAGTTCCAAACGTTCTTGATACGTGTGATCCTTCATCTGCACCAGAATCTGAAAACTCACTTGTGTCTTCACATGCCGGAGAAAGGTCTCCCACGAATTACGCCATTTCTTAATCAGCCCTTGGTGTGCGAGGAAGCGCCCCACTAAGCCCACCACTTCTAGGTACTCCCGGACATGCGTTACCCCAAAGGTCGCCACTGTCGACGTTTCCCGTCTGCAGTAATGGTAGTAAGGCTTCTGGGTCACCGACACATTCTTTGCGCTGACCATCAGCTTCGTCGTTACGGCCACATCTTCGTAGCGAAGCAGCGGAAAGGTAATCTCATTATCGCGAAAAATATCAATCTTGTAGAGCTTATTCCAGATAAAATTCGGCACACTCAAGAGATTCAGCGACTCTTTCGCCGCCTTCTCCCCACTCAAACTCTTCGACATCGTCATCAAAGGGAAAGGGTACTTCTTCCCGCCCTTTGTCTCCAAGTAGAAATTCGAAACCACGATATCCGACGAATTCTCTCGGGCAATCTTCAGCATCCCACTGATAAACTCCGGCTCTACATAGTCATCCGAGTCAATAAAAGCCAACCAATTGCCCGTCGCCTTCGCAATCCCTAAATTTCGAGCCGATCCTTGACCTGCATTTTCCTGGTAGTAGCTAACAAAAATATCCGGGTAGCGCCTAACGTAATCATCAATAATCGCCTGACAACCATCCGGTGAACCATCATTCACCAGAATCACCTCCAGCGGTCGATGGATCTGTTCCACGATTGAATCCAGGCATCTTGCCAAATATTGCTCAACCTTATAGATCGGCACAACAATAGTCACCAATTCTTGTCCCAAATCACTTGCACTCCTATAGATTAAAATCGCTTCCCTCAGATGATTGTCTCATTCTACCAGTTTTACGAAAGATTTTGGCGACACCAAAATGCGCATGTGCCGTTTGTGGTGCTTGTGGGGTGGCTGGAGTGTTTATGGGGTGCCGATTGTGCGACTGGAGTGCTTATTGCTGCCGCCCAATTCTTACCATCGCCTCATTTGTCTTTTTTCAAGATGAGAAACGCTTCAGCGAACCACTAACCCCATTCCTTTCCCATGAAATCTTGTTGATTCAATTATCCCCGCTCAATTATCGTGTTATTTCCGAATGAATTTGGGATGCAATCGGGAACTCGGCTGCCATCCCTCGAAATTGGTCGCCAGCTCTCTCGAACATGCCCGCCATCCGTAAAACATTACATAGTAAATTTGCGGGCATACTGTGATAGACGAAGATTTCTCTAAGTATGTTCACTCACCCACAATCATAACTACTTACATGGACAAAACTCAGCGATATCCGAGTTTAACATATTATCCATCGCTTAATTTTCCTTAATTCATGCCAAAATAATCCCCATCGGGACGTTTCTGAGTGCTTATCCACCCATTTCCCCAGCACAACCCGTCGCCAGCTTGGATATCTC